>NZ_OY781460.1:2592500-2822500 GCF_963676855.1 uncultured Anaeromusa sp. | reverse complement strand
ATATCGACGGGGAGGTTTGGCACCTCGATGTCGGCTCATCACATCCTGGGGCTGAAGTCGGTCCCAAGGGTTGGGCTGTTCGCCCATTAAAGTGGTACGTGAGCTGGGTTCAGAACGTCGTGAGACAGTTCGGTCCCTATCCATCGCGGGCGCAAGAGACTTGAAGGGAGCTGCTCCTAGTACGAGAGGACCGGAGTGGACGAACCGCTGGTGTACCAGTTATTCCGCCAGGAGTACAGCTGGGTAGCTACGTTCGGAACGGATAAACGCTGAAAGCATCTAAGCGTGAAACCAGCCTTAAGATGAGGTCTCTCACAGACTCGATCTGGTAAGGCCCCTCATAGACGATGAGGTAGATAGGCCAGGAGTGTAAGGCGAGCAATCGCTTCAGCGGACTGGTACTAATCGGCCGAGGGCTTGATTTTAAAGAAATTACTTCTTAATTCGATCTTTCTTCTGTGTGGAGTTTTGAGGGAGCATGCAAATGCAAACTCAGTAAGACAATCCGGTGACGATAGCTGTGGGGTTCCACCTGTTCCCATCTCGAACACAGCAGTTAAGCCCACATACGCCGAAAGTACTTGGCTGGAAGCGGCCTGGGAGGATAGGTAGTTGCCGGTTAAAGAGAAAGCACTCGCGAAGGCGAGTGCTTTTTTCTTTTACCGGCAACTACCCCAAGCTTTCTAAGGCCGCGTAGCGGCGTGCGACGGCGCGTGATGCGCCTAGTGTCCTGAGCGCCATGGATGGCATAGCGAAGGACGGGAGGGATAGGTAGGTTGCCGGGGAGGTTAATTTGACTAAATGAGATCTTATACGCTTGGGTCCTTGAATACTCCTTGAATTTTAGCCACATTGCGCGCGGCATACTTGTCGAAACAAGAAGAGTCTCAACTCAAAAAACGACGGCTTACAGGGAAATACGGGAACTCGCTGCGCTCAGACATCCGTATTTCTAATCCTGCAAGCCGTTGTTTTTTGTCCTGCGGACCGTCTCGCCTCTAAAAGTTTCGCCAAGCACACCGCACCTCGGCAGATACTCATATGCCTGACATCGCGCAAAGGAGATGACTTCTAGCGTCCTTCCCCGGCATCCGCGTCAAAACAAGAGCTCGCTTGCTTCTGCGCAGCCAGCTGAAAGGGAAATACGGGAACTCGCTGCACTCAGACATCCGTATTTCTAATCCTGCAAGCCGTTGTTTTTTGTCCTGTGGACTCTCGCCTCTAAAAGTTTCGGCGCACACCGCTTTGCGGCCTGTTCTTCTTTTGCGTACCTTTCGATTCTCGCCGAGTGCATATTCTCTCTATTCCAGTAACGTCTGTTCAAATTCGCGTTCTCCTTGCGTCTTGATATAAAAATCCCTCCAAAGCAGAGGAGTTCTGCCTTGGAGGGATTCGTGTTTTAAACCTATGAGATTACAGACGGTTGCTGCAGTTAAGTACGTTTTTAATTTTGTGCTGCACCATGTTTTTAATGGCTTCGCGAGCTGGCTTGAGGTACTGCCGGGGATCAAAATCGGCAGGATGTGTCTGCAGATGCTCACGGATGGAAGCCGTCATTGCGAGACGCAGATCTGTATCAATATTGATTTTGCAGACCCCTTGCTTGCCGGCTTGAAGTAGCATATGTTCTGGAACCCCTTGTGCTCCTTTGAGGTCGCCGCCAAACTCATTGCACTTGGCAACGAATTCGGGCAGGACCGTGGAGGCGCCATGAAGAACTAACGGATAGCCAGAGAGACGTTTGGTGATGATTTCGAGGCGTTCAAAATCTAAGGTGGGTTCGCCTTTGAATTTATAGGCTCCATGGCTGGTGCCTATGGCAATGGCTAAGGAGTCACACCCGGTGCGCTCTACAAACTCAACGGCTTGATCCGGATCCGTATAGGAAGCGTCTTTACCGCTGACCTTGATGCTATCTTCTACGCCTGCTAAACGGCCTAGTTCTGCTTCAACCACAACGCCATGGGCATGCGCATATTCTACAACTTTTTTTGTAAGAGCGATGTTTTCTTCAAAGGAGTGCTTAGAGCCGTCAATCATGACAGAGCTGAAGCCTCCGTCAACGCAGGACTTACAAATTTCAAAATCCTCGCCGTGGTCCAGATGCAGGCAAATAGGAAGATCTGAATCTGCCAAAGCGGCCTCTACCAGCTTAATCAGGTAAATGTGCTTTGCATATTTACGCGCTCCTGCAGATACTTGAAGAATTAATGGTGCTTGTTCTTCTTTGGCTGCATCGACGATACCTTGAATAATTTCCATGTTGTTGACATTGAAAGCGCCAACGGCATACTGACCCTCGTAAGCTTTTTTAAACATAAAGGTGGATGTAACGAGTGGCATACGAGTCCCTCCTTAGATTTGTAATTGGTGTACTCTATTCCCAAATGTATTATACCATATCTAGTACAACAAAGAACATAACGAAACATAAAAGAAGACGCCTTACTGTTTATTTTTTAAGATAATTTTTGCAGCAAATTTTTCATGTCAGGAGGCAAGGGGCTGCGGACGCATATTGCTTTTTGGGTTAGAGGATGGCGAAAACGCAGGGTGTAAGCATGAAGCGCTTGTCTCTGAATCTGTGCCTGCAGTCCGCCGTAAAGATCGTCTCCCAATAAAGGATGCCCAACATAGGCGCAATGAACGCGGATTTGGTGGGTACGTCCTGTTTCCAAATGAAAGCGGACTATCGATGTTTCGGAAGTATGATGGCAACAATGGTAATGGGTCAGCGCGTCTTGTCCGTCTGCAGCTACGCAGCGTTCGATTAGGCTGCCTGTTTTACGAGCAAGCGGAGCCTGAATACAACCATAATGCGTGGTCCAGTTGCCATGGCAGAGACCTAGATAGGAACGATGTAAGTGAAGTAAATTGTCTTTTTGAAAAAAATGCTGGATATCCGGGCGTTTAGCGATAAGAACTAAGCCGGAAGTATTACGGTCTAGGCGATGGACTGGATGATATTCATAATCCCAGCTACAGGTCTGATAATGAGTAAGAACCGCATCTGCCAGGGTCGCTTCTGGCGGCCCTGCGTGAGGATGGGCTAAAAGCCCGGCCGGTTTATTGACGACGAGAAGGACCTCGTCTTCATAAGCTATGTCGATTGGTAAGGGTGCAAAAATTGACGCAGGATGTTTGGGCCAAGTAAGGAGAAGTATATCTCCCTCTTGCAGCCAATAGCCAGGCGGGGGCGTTTGATCGTTACAGAGAATAGATCCTTCTCTTTGTATACGACGCCACAGACTTTGGGATAATCCGCAATGAAGACGAATAAAATCGCGGATAGAAGTTGGCTTGGATAGTGCAGGAATATGATAGATAAGCATGACAGGCCTCCCCCAGTGTGTAGCTGGCATTAAGGCTATCTGGCATTGCGCAGCAGCAGTAGTATATCATGAATTGGCGAATATGGCATAGAGCTCTTCTAGGGACTACTTTTATTTTTAGGGCAACCGTGATAAAATTGATAATATTTTGGGTGTTTTAATAGGTTATCGATTTCTAAAAGCAATGGCGGAGATGAGGACAGGGAATGAAAAAAACGACGATATACTGGTTATTGGTAGTAACGGCACTGTTTTGGGGGGCTAATATTGTTGCCGTTAAGCAGATTGTGAGCGAGTTACCACCAGTGGCAGCTGTGGGGATGCGTTTTTTTTTGGTTAGTTTGGTCCTTATTGCGTGGGTTCTTTTTCGCGAGGGGAAAAAGGCGTGGCCCAAAGGACGGCAGTGGATAGGGCTTTTTTTATTGGGGATTACCGGAATTTATGGGAATAATGTTCTCGTGTTTAAGGGAGTTGCTTTGACCACTGCGTCCAATGCGAGCTTGTTGATGGCTACATCGCCGGTTTTGACTACTATGTTTGCCTGGCTTTTCTGGAAAGAGCGACTGCGTCCACTGCAATGGATTGGGGTATTGCTTTCGTTTCTCGGATCACTGCTGGTAATTACGCGTGGGTCTTGGGATGTCTTAACATCCATGTCTTTACATCAGGGAGATTTACTGATCTTTGGCGGTGCCTTTTTCTGGACTCTGTATACTCTGCTAGGGAAGCGGGTGATGGGCAGCGGCGGCTTGTCTGCTTTGGCGACAACTGCATGGTCTAGCTGTATTGGAACCGTATTCTTATTATGCATGACATACTGGGAAGGATATAGAGGGGCGCTGGATTTGACGATGTGGGGCTGGGTGAGTATGGTTTATATGGTTCTTTGCAGCGGTATTTTGGCTTTTTCTTTTTGGAACTACGGTGTGCAGCAGATCGGACCGCAACGGGCTGCTATTTTTTCCAATATTATTCCATTAGCCGGGGTTTTTTCCGCTTGGCTTTTATTAAATGAAGAGATTTTACTGTCCCATGGACTGGGAGCATTATGTATTTTATGCGGTGTTTGGTTGACTACGCAGCAATAATGAAAGCAGGAAATTGGCTGTAAATCGCGAATTTAATAATTCTATGGTCGTGAGAAGGAGTAGTACATGGAGCTTTCGAAATGCTTTTTAGTTGTGGCTTATGGATTTGTCGTTTGGACTTTAATTGCGCCTCGTTTTGAAAGTCCGCGTTTTGGCGAACTGTTTTTGGCATATATGACAGCGTTGCTGTTTTCTTTGGAAGCGACCAGCGAGTTGATCCTCATCAAACCGGTAGCGTTTTTTTTTACGGTGGGAGGGGTATTGGCTTTTTTCTTTACGATATTACGCCGTACAGTTCATATTAGCGTACGACAGAAATAAAGAGGGGATTTGATAACTATGGCAAAAGAGTGTTCCTTTGATGTGGTTTCTGATTTGGATATGCAGGAAGTGGATAATGCCGTTAATCAGTGTGCGAAAGAAATTAAACAACGCTTTGATTTTCGCGGCAGCAAATCAACGATTTCCTTGGAAGGCGATACGGAAATTCGCATTTTAGCGGATGATGAATACAAGCTAAAGAATGTGATTGACATTTTGCAAACGAAAGCAATAAAACGCGGTATTTCCCTCAAGAACTTTGACTATGGTAAAATGGAAACTGCGTCACAAAGTATGGTAAGGCAGTCCATTACACTGAAAAAAGGCATTCAAAAAGAGAAAGCCAAGGAAATTGTGGCAGCTATAAAAAATATGAAAGTTAAAGTGCAAGGACAAATAATGGACGATCAAGTTCGGGTCGTGGGAAAAGATAAGGATGATTTGCAACGGGTTATCGGAGAGTTAAAGATGAAAGATTTTGGCGTTGATTTGCAGTTCGTCAACTTCCGGTCATAATAATAAAACACCCTATGTGAATAACGTTTGTGTTGTTCACATAGGGTGTTTCGTTGTGAGTGTTAGTCTTCGATTTCACTGTCATTGCTCCAACCTAGCTGGTCGAAGATATTAAAGGCAAGACTGGCAATGATAGCTACTACTGTTGCTAAGGCCATTCCTTTTAAATTGATGCTGCCAAACTGCAAGCTGGCGCCGCTAATGCCGATGATCAATACGAGTGAAGTTAGGATGAGGTTCCGAGCTCGGCTGTAATCTACTTTGCTTTCTACCAGCATGCGTACACCGGAAGCAGCGATAACGCCGAAGAGCAATAAAGAAACGCCACCCATGACTGGTACTGGAATGCTTTGAATGGCGGCGGATAGTTTGCCAATGAAGGAAAGAATAATCGCCAGAATAGCGGCGCCGCCCATAACCCAGGTACTGTATACTTTGGTGATGGCTAAAACGCCGATATTTTCGCCGTAGGTAGTGTTAGGAGTGGAACCGAATAAGGAAGAGAGCATCGTGGACAGGCCGTTTCCTAGCAGGGAGCGGTCGAGGCCAGGATCTTTTGTTAAATCTTTGCCGACGATGTTTCCTGTTACGACCAAGTGACCGATATGCTCAGCGACTACAACCAGAGCTGCGGGGAGAATGACGGCAATGGCGCCCAGGTGAAACTCTGGAGAATAGAACGTAGGGAAAGAGAACCAAGGGGCTTTCTCAATATTGCTTAAATTCACCATGCCCATGAAAAAGGCCAGGCCATAACCTGCCAAAACACCTATTAAGATGGGAATAATAGCAAGAAAACCACGGAAGAGTACGGACCCAAGAATTGTGACCGTCAAAGTAAATAAGGAAACGATAATTGCGTTGGAATCAATTGTTTTGGCAGTTAAACCGGCCATGTCAGCGGCCACCGGAGCTAACTCTAAGCCGATAACAGCGACAATGGCACCCATGGCTGCCGGTGGAAAAACGATGTCAATCCAGCGAATGCCGACAAGGCGGATCAGTAAAGCTACAAGTGTAAAGACTAGGCCTGCAACGAAAAATCCTCCTAATACGGAACCATAACCGAATTGTGGCAGGACTACAAAAACAGGAGAAATGAAGGCAAAACTAGAACCTAAGTAGGCAGGGATTTTGCCTTTACAAATGAATAAGTATAACAAGGTGCCAATTCCATTGAAGAGAAGAATGGTTGCAGGGTCTACTTTGAATAAAATAGGCACAAGGACGGTAGCGCCAAACATGGCAAAGAGATGTTGCAGGCTTAAGGGTAAGGTTTGTAGAAAGGGAAGCCGTTCATCAACTGGGATCATTCGTTTGCTCATTCAAAACATCCTCCTCAAATAGGCGTTCATAAAAAGACAAAACCTCCTGCCGGCGCAAGAGGTCATAAAATGCAGCGTATGATTGCATGCCTTTTTAGTCTCGCCGGACTAATTTAAAGGTTTTTTTAAATGTACCATGTACATTTCGGTTTGTCTATGGGTTTAGAAAAAAAGCACTGTACTTTTCAGTGCGATTTTCGTTACAATGGTAGAAAATACATACGGAATGAACGCAAAAGCAGCATTAAGATAGAGAAAGGTGGCTTATTGTAGATGGCGAAAGAAACCAAAAAGGAACAACAACAGGTGTTTGCAGGACAATCGCCTGCGTTTCGCTATGTTGATCAAGTAGATCGCTGGCGCCAAGAATATGAACGGGCCAAAGCGGTAGAAGAAACGCTTAGTAAACTTAGCATTTTAGATTATCGTGAAGTAGACTATTATTCGCAGCTTGAAACCACGCTGTTTCAAGAGAAGCCGGTTCCCAATTTTGATGATTTATTGGAAGAAAACCGGTTAATGGCACAAGGAAAATTCTTTATGCCTATTGCTTATCGAGCCGGGATCATTGCTTTTTTGTTGCTGATTTTGGTATTGAGTCCTAGTACCTTCCTCATGTGGATTATTGCTTCCTTACTTTTGACAGTGTTTGCATCCTTGTTTTTTACGGTGCAGGACCGACAGCAAACGATTCAAAAGGTAGTGATGGAAACCAAGGAGGAAATCAAGCGGCGGATTGAATACCACCATAAAACCCAGGAAGAAGCGCGCAAGAAGCATGAAGTAGCGGAGCAGGAGCGTGTTGCTGCTGTGGAGCGCCTTTTAAGCGGTGATGTGGGTGCTATATTGTTGAAAATGGACGTAGCTTTGTCTTCTCTGGAGGTTGGGTTTTCAGCTGAAGTTAATATTGATTTGTTGGAAGGAGTTCCCCTTTTTCAGGTCTGGCTGCCGCCAAAAGGGATTGTGCCGACGCAGACATGTACCTTGTCCCCGGGCGGGCGCCCTGCTTATGAAGAAAAAGATATTCGAACGGTAAACAAGCAGTACGTTGAACTGTGTGCGTCGCTGATTATACAGGTTTTGTCTCATGTATATGAAGTGGTGCCGACTTTGGACCGCAGCTATGTCATGGGGATGTCGAAAAGTGCTTTGAATAACGAATGCTATATTCAGTTATCCTGCACAAGAAGCGAGATTATTCAAGCTTGCCAAGCGACCAAGGGGCTTTTGGCCATTCAGCAATTACAGGCCGTTTATAATGCGGATCCTATGCTGAATTTATTACCGATCGAAGAGATTCAGCCGGAAGAATGGGGCGAAGAAGTAAATCTTCAAGCGTTGCGTAGCTTGCACGTTATGTTGAAAATACCTCAGTTTTTTAACAAAATTCCATTAGATGCCGGTAAACAGGAATAAACTAAAAAAGCGTTGGCGACAAAAGTGCTTCTTTGTCGTCAACGTTTTTTAGTTAGGCCCAAAAAGAACTGTCTTTTTGCAGGAGGGCAATGTGTTCAGAGAGAATACTACAGCTAATTACTGTTTAACATAAACTGAATAGGAGGAAAATCATGGCTTTTCTTGTAAAAAAATTTGGCGGCAGTTCTGTGGCGACAGCAGAAAAAATTCAAGCGGTGGCGGAGCGCGTTCTTCGGACCAAAGAAGAACAAGATCGCGTGGTTGTTGTTGTGTCAGCCATGGGAGATACGACCGATGATCTGATTTCCTTAGCGCAAAAAGTATGCGGCGCACCATATTCCCACGCTAGAGAACTTGACCAACTTTTAACGACCGGTGAGCAAGTATCTATTGCCCTATTGGCTATGGCGCTACGCAGCAAAGGTTGTCCTGCTATTTCTCTTACTGGCCCGCAAGCTGGTATTGCGACGTCAGCTGTATCATTAAAGGGAAAGATTCGTCGTATTGAACCAAAGCGGGTGCTCGCAGAACTGGATAAAGGCAAGGTTGTAGTGGTTGCCGGTTTTCAAGGATTGGCTGAGAATGGGGATATTACAACGCTAGGACGAGGCGGTTCGGATACATCGGCGGTGGCCTTGGCAGGAGCCTTACAAGCAGACGTGTGTGAAATATTGACCGACGTAGATGGCGTGTATTCGGCAGATCCCCGTATTGTGTCGTCGGCAAAAAAAATGAAAGAAATTACCTATAATGAAATGCTGGAAATGGCGCGCCTTGGAGCGGTGGTAATGCAGCCGCGAGCCGTGGAAATGGGAAAAAATTACGGCATTCCCATTCATGTGCGTTCTACTTTTACGGAAATTGCGGGAACGATTATTAGGGAGGCATACACAATGGAAGAGAAAGAATGCGCCGTTCGCGGCGTGACACATGATACCCATGTAGCCAAGGTGGCAGTACTGGGCGTGCCAGATCAGCCGGGAATCGCGCACTTGATTTTTTCAGCGTTGGCTCAGGCTAATATTGATGTAGATATGATTGTACAGAGTATACGAGCGAATGAAAAGGGAATTATTGATATGGTATTTACGATCGGACAAGATGATGCTGCACAGACAAGGAGCTTAATGGAAGAACTTGCGATTGCGCAGAATTTTAGCGGGGTGGAAATTGATGAAGCAGTGGCGAAAGTATCTATTGTCGGCGCGGGGATGTACGGCAGCCCAGGCGTGGCGGCTAAAATGTTTGGCGCATTAGGGAGTGTGGGGATCAATCTAGAGGTAATCAGTACTTCGGAAATCAGTGTGTCATGCTTGATTAGAGAGGAAAGAACGAAAGAAGCGGTTAATGCCGTACATGCATTGTTTTTTCCAGAATAATAAATTGGATTTGTGGTACTCTATCTTCCGTAACGAATAAAGGCCGCTTTGGCGGCCTTTATTCGTTGGACTGGTGACTGGTATGCATATTGTGTTACACTAGAAAAGATAAATAGAACGAGGAGGAACCACTATGTCATTTTCGTTGGCCGCATCTCATGCGAAAGGCAAATTTGCTACTGATAATATTTTTGGCGCTAACGCGGCAGCTGTACAGGCGGAAGCTAAGGTAGGCAAGGAGAAAGTAGTCAATGCGACGATTGGCGCAATCTTAGATGATGAAGGCGTCTTGGTTTGCCTTCCTACCGTGGAAAGGGTTTTTCGTGCTTTGCCTACGGTAGATTTGGTTCGTTATTCGCCCATACCGGGACAGCCTGATTTTTTACAAGCAGCTATGGATATGACCTTTGGGGAGCATAAGCCGAATGCTTACATGGAGGCAGTGGCGACTGCTGGCGGCTGCGGTGTGATTCATCATGCAATCTGGAACTATACGGAACTAGGAGATACTGTTCTTACGTCCGATTGGTACTGGGGCCCCTATTCTGTGCTTTGTCATGATGCGTTGCGCAAGTTGGATACGTTTCAACTTTTTGATGAAAGACAAAAATTCAATCTTCAAGCATTCCAGTCCAAGGTTGTAGAGGTATTGGCTAAGCAAGACAGTGTATTGGTTATTCTTAATACACCGGCGCATAATCCTACCGGTTATAGCTTGAGCGATACGGAATGGGATGGTGTGCTGCAGATAGCAAAGGAATGCGCGAAAAATCCGGATAAGCGTATTATTTTGCTGGTAGATGCGGCCTATTTGGAATTTGCCGGAGAGGATAGCGAGTGCCGTGCGTTTTTTAGCAAGTTTGGACAATTACCGCAGAATCTATTGACGATTGTCGCTTTCAGCATGTCCAAGGCTTTTACGATGTATGGACAGAGAGTAGGAGCCATGATCGGTATTTCGTCCAACAAGGATGTCGTTCAGGAGTTTGCGGATATTAACCAATATACCAGTCGGGCTACCTGGTCTAACATCAATACGCCCGCCATGGCGACCATGGCAACGATTTATCATGATAGGCAGCTAAAAGCGGCGGTGGATGCGGAACGGCAAAGTTTTTACTATTTAATTCGAGAACGTGCGGAGACTTTTGTCAATGAAGCGGCTGCGATTTCTTTACACATGCTGCCGTATCGGGCTGGTTTCTTTTTATCCATTCCTGCTAAAAATCCGGAGGCTGTTTGTGAAAAACTGCAGGAAGATTATATTTTTGCGGTCCCTCTTGATAATGGAATCCGTGTCGCTGTTTGTGCGGTTCCAGCTTATAAGATTAAAGGCATGGCGGAAAAATTTAAGCAGGCCATAGCCAAGACGGAATAGGATAACTGGTTTTCAGAATGTGCCTAGTAAAAAAAGTATAATAAGAAACAACCGAACAAAAATTGTTCGGTTGTTTCTTATTAAGGGTAAACATAGGATTATTGTCTAGGGTGAAGTAAGTATGGTATAGTAAGAGCTGGTGTTATTCATATAAAATAGAGCCTTGAAGAAAAACGGAGGTCTTTTTCTATGTTTTCCCTGAAACCGAAGGAAGATGAGTTTTTCAAGTTGTTTGTGGAAAGCTCTCAATTGTTGCGAGAAGGCGCTTTGCTGTTGAAGCGCGTTACCGAAGACCCTTCTCAGTTAGCTGAGAGCATGCGACAAATTTATGAGTTGGAGCATCAAGCGGATGAGGTTAACGATGCTATCTTGGATCGTTTGAACCAAACCTTTATTACACCGCTGGATCGGGAAGATATTCATGCGTTGGCCAATATGCTGGATAGCGGCGTGGATTTTATTCATGGCATTATTGAAAGAATGACATTGTACGGCGTTACAACTCATAAAGCGGGCGCTGAAGAATTAGGCCGTTTGCTTGCGGAATGTACGGAAGAAATTGCCAGCGCTAGCGCGTTGCTTGGCAATATCAAAAAAAATCAGAGCAAGATACTGGACCATGTACGTACGATTAGCGTGCTTGAAAGCGAAGGAGACCGGTTTTACCGGCAGGAAGTAGCGCGCTTGTTTGAATGTACTCCGGATCCTATTGAAGTGATCAAATGGAAGGATATTTTAGAGTATCTGGAAAATGCCTTGGATCATTCCGAAGCCATTGCAGACTTGCTAAGAGGGATGGCCATGAAATATGCCTGATACATTGCTGATTGCAGTTGTGGTTCTTGCCTTGGCCTTTGATTATATCAACGGTTTTCATGATACAGCCAATGCCATTGCAACATCAGTTTCAACGCGGGCTTTGCCGCCGCGGGTGGCCGTATATATGGCGGCATGTTTGAATTTTGCCGGTGCGATGTACAGTACCGGAGTGGCTAAAACCATTGGCAGTGATATTGTTACGGCGGCTAGTATGGTGAATGAGCCCATTATTATTGCCGCTATGGTGGGGGCCATTTTTTGGAATTTATTGACCTGGTGGCTGGGAATTCCCAGCAGCTCCTCCCATGCCCTGATTGGCGGCGTTATGGGGGCTGTTATTATTTCCAAGGGAATGGTAGCGTTAAAGATTTCCGGCATTGTAAAAATTGTTTTATCATTAGTTATTTCACCGCTGTTGGCGATTGTTTGCGGCTTTTTTGTCATGAATGCGTTGTTTTGGGCTTTTCGCAAACAAGGCCCTGCGCGGGTCAATCACAAGTTTAAAAAGCTACAGGTTTTGGCAGCGGCGATGATGTCTTTTGCACATGGTTCCAATGACGCGCAAAAAGCGATGGGTATTATCACCCTGGCGTTGGTTAGTGCCGGCTATTTGGATGTGTTTGAGGTGCCTTTTTGGGTGAAAATAGGGGCGGCTGTGGCTATGGGATGTGGTACGGCTTTTGGCGGTTGGCGTATTATTAAGACGATGGGCGCGAAAATTTTCAAATTGGAGCCCATTAACGGTTTCTCAGCCGATATAAACTCCTCATTGGTTATTTTTACGGCAACGCTGATGCATCTGCCGGTTAGTACAACCCATGTAGTTTCTGGTTCGATTATGGGCGTGGGGGCGGCTAAACGCATTAATGCGGTACGGTGGGGCGTAGCGCAGCAGATGGTTATGGCCTGGGTGTTGACGATTCCTTCGACTGCGCTGGTAAGCGCATTGACGTACAAATTTATTGAGGTATTGTTCCTTTAATACCCTCCTGAAGGGAGCTTTTCATGATTCGCGTACAACTTACTGATCTAGGAAAAGAAATACCTTGCCCTAAAAACAGGGCAGTGCGTGATTTGCTTGTGCATTATCAAGGTGATGCGGACAAAGTCTTGGCGGTGCGGATTAACCATGAAGTCAAGGATCTGAATACGCTGTTGACTGAAGACGCAAGCGTTGAATTTTTGGATGTTTCAACAATAGACGGAAACCGTATTTATCAACGTACCTTGTCTATGGTGCTTGTCGTAGCTGTAAAAGAGCTTTTTTTACAAGACGGCGACGTAAGTGTAGAGCATTCACTGGATGGTGGTTTGTATTGCAAACTGTCAATCAAACAAGAAGTGGACGCGCAAATTGTAGCGCGCTTAGAGGCGAGGATGCGCGAAATTGTGGCGCAAAAGCGCCCTATTCTAAAGAAAGTGCTGCCTCGTACTGAAGCTATCGAGTTGTTTGCTGCGGAAAAATTATATGGCAAGGTACTGCTGTTGGAATCGCTGGAAAGAGAATTTGTCAGCCTGTATTACTGCGGTGACACACATAATTACTTTTATGGAGCTATGGCTATTAATACAGCGCAAGTCCCTCTTTTTGTGTTGGAGCCGTATCAGGATGGTTTTGTCATGCTCTTTCCGTCTCGGGAAGAGCCGCAAGAAGTGCCTTCTTTTCGGAATCGACCTAAACTGGCGAAAGTATTTCAGGAGGCGGAATCTTGGGGCAGCATTTTGGAATGTACTGATGTTGGTTCGCTAAATGGTCATTTGGAGCAAGGCGAAGCGGCATCCTTAGTGCGTATTGCGGAAGCCTTGCATGAAAAGAAGATTGCGCAAGTAGCTGATTACATTGCGGAGCATCGGAAAGAAGTGGCGTTGGTCTTGATTGCAGGGCCATCTTCATCAGGGAAGACTACCTTTGCACAACGTCTTATGATTCAGTTGCGGGTCAATGCGTTGCGGCCGGTGGCTATCTCGTTGGATGATTATTTTGTTGATCGGTCGCATACGCCGATGGATGA
The DNA here is from genome assembly GCF_963676855.1 of uncultured Anaeromusa sp. Classification (NCBI taxonomy): domain Bacteria; kingdom Bacillati; phylum Bacillota; class Negativicutes; order Selenomonadales; family Sporomusaceae; genus Anaeromusa; species uncultured Anaeromusa sp. The sequence continues at coordinate 2,808,914 of NZ_OY781460.1, read as the reverse complement.
ACAAGGCAAGCCAGATTTCGAGGCGATTGAAGCCATTGATTTGGAGTTATTTAATCATCATTTGGAGAGGCTATTAGCCGGCGAAGAGGTAGAAATTCCTCGCTTTGATTTTCGTACAGGACAAAGAGCTTCAAGTGGGCGACGAATTCGAATTACCGATAATCAGCCATTGATTATTGAGGGAATTCACGGCTTGAATGAACGCTTGACAGAAGTCGTTCCGAGGGAACGAAAGGTTAAGATTTACATTAGTGCTTTGACGCAGCTTTCATTGGATCAGCATAATCGCATTCCGACTACCGATGCACGTTTAATTCGACGCATTGTTCGAGATCATCAATTCCGTTCACATGATGCGCTGGCGACTTTGCGAATTTGGCCTTCTGTGCGCAGAGGAGAACATCGTAATATTTTCCCTTTCCAGGAAGATGCTGACATTATGTTTAATTCAGCGTTGATTTATGAACTTGGCATGCTCCGAAAGCATGCACAACCCCTGCTGGAAGCCATTGGACCGGAGCATTCGGAATATAGCGAGGCGAAACGTTTGCTGAGCTTCTTAGCCTATTTCCATGCGATTGAAGACGATTTAGTGCCAGTGAATTCGATTTTGCGCGAGTTTATCGGCGGATCTTGCTTTCATTGAATGAAATAAGTGTATTTGAAAACGCGTTCTGCCGGGGGAAACTGGTAGAGCGCGTTTTTCTATAGCCATTGAAACAATGAAAAAGAAGAGCCCGTCTAAACGAGCTCTTCTTTGAGAGATAACCGATATTACATCCGGCCGTTAGCTTTGAAGAAGTTGACAGCCACTTCCGGGAAGACGGCGTAGGACAGAACGTCTTCAATCGGAGGATTGGCATAGCCAAGCTCTTGCAATTTAGCTTTCAGTTCATCCATTTGCGGAGGAATCTGATCTGCTGGGCGGCAAGTGATGATTTCTTCACCGCCGATGATTTTTTCAGCCACTTCGGGGTTAACCGGGCGGATGGTTTTGCCATATTTGCCACGGGCCAAATCTTTTACTTCGCGAGGAACCTGAGAATAGCGTTCCTGACCGAAGCTTTGCATCATGACATTAAAGGTTGCCATGGAGCCAACAATCTGGCTGGTAGGCGTAACAAGCGGAGGATAGCCAAGGTCAGCACGGACGCGAGGCATTTCTTCGAGAAGTTCGTTGTATTTATCTTCCATACCCTGCTCTTTGAGCTGGTTACGAAGATTGGAAAGCATGCCGCCAGGTACCTGGAAGGTCAAGACTTTCGTGGAGACGTCAAACGCAGTGTTCAGTTTGAAGTCGTTAGCCAAGGATTTCTTGACGCCGGAGAAATAATCAGCAACCGGATACAGGTCTTCTTTTTTCAGGCCGGTATCGCGTTCGTGACCTTCGAAAGTGGCGATTATAGACTCGGTGCAAGGCTGTGAAGTACCCATTGCAAACGGCGACAGAGCGCAGTCCACAATATCAACACCAGCTTCAGCAGCTTTTAGGTAGGCCATGGAAGCCATGCCGCTGGTGTAATGGCAATGCAGATGAATCGGCACGCCAATTTTCGGATCTTCTTTCATTGCTTTAACCAATTTGTATGCTTCGTAAGGAGCAATCAAACCGGCCATGTCTTTGATACAGATAGAATCAACGCCGCGTTCCACAAGGCTGCGGGCCAATTCCAAGTAGCTTTCTGTAGTGTGATACGGGCTGATGGTATATACGCATACGCCCTGTACATGAGCTCCGGCTTTTTTACCAGCGCGGATACCTGTTTCCAGGTTGCGGATGTCATTAAGAGCGTCAAAAATACGAATAACGCCAATGCCGTGTTCAACCATTTTAGCTACGAATGCTTCCACAACATCATCGGCATAATGATTGTAGCCCAAGATGTTCTGGCCGCGAAGCAGCATTGAAATCGGAGTTTTGGTAATGTGCTTGCGGAGCGTTTTCAAGCGTTCCCAAGGATCTTCGTTCAGGAAACGAAGGCAGGTGTCGAAGGTAGCGCCGCCCCAAGCTTCTAAAGCCCAGTAGCCTACGTTATCAAGGATTTCCAACTGGGGAAGCATATCGGTAATACGCATCCGGGTAGCTGCGAGCGACTGATGGCCGTCACGCAACACAGTTTCCATAATTTTCAGTGGTTTTTTCGCCATGAACTGTTACCTCCTCCAAATTATCTGTGCAATGTATGTTTTATCATTGTAGAATAACCACATTTTCCAACGCTATGTACACGACTAGAGAAGTTATGTAAAAGCGCCTAGTACATTTATACGTAAATAAATTAAAATGTCTGTGGGTACGCAACAACGATATAACACATTTTTAATTATAGTTTATTTTCATTAAGGTTGTCAATCTTTTCACAAGTATATAAGTCCACCACAGGGAGACCTGTTGTGCGTGAAAGTTACAACTAATCATGGCTCGCGGTGGCGTGAAAACTTAAAACGATTTGTTTCTGGGGTTGCTTTGAACCTGGGGAAAAGAGGGAATATTGTATACATGGGGCGCTCTAAGGCAAATACAAACAAATAGTAAGTTGTTTAGAGTGATTTGTAATGCTATTTGTTTTTTTAATGAAAAAAGCCTGGCGAGGCCAAGCTTTTGCAAAATGAGCTAGTTGCTGTTTGCGTTGGGTACGGGAATGCGGTGCAGTAAAATGCCTGCTAGTAGTAGAGGAAGCAATGAGATGGCCAAAGAGACTGGAATGCTCCATAGGTCAGCCCAAGCGCCGCTGATTGCGGCTCCAACACCGCCCAAACCAAAAGTGAGTCCTAACATCATACCGGAGGCCATAGCGGCGTTTTGAGGCAAAATAGTTTGTGCCCAGACGATGGATGAGGGCAAAGAACCTTGGAGGCCAGCGCCGCCAAGGAAAATAAGCACCCAAGACAACCAGGATAAAGAGTTGGAGAAGAGAAACAAGGCTAACGAGGTTAAGGCAAGAAGTAAGCAGCCTTGAATGCAGCGGGCATGCCCCCAACGATCACCTGCCCAACCGCCGCAAAAGCTTCCCAGCGCGCCGCCCAAAAGGTAAACAGTAAGGAAGGTTCCTCCTAGGGCGGCTGAAGAACCCCAAAGCGGCAGCAATAGTGGTAAGAAAGTTAAAAAAGCTACTTGCGTCCAACAGCGTAGCGTCATGGCGGCATTTAATAACAAAAGAGGTTTGGACCGATACCACGAGGGTGCTGTAGCGTCTTCTTTAAGAGTAAGTTGCGGTTGGTCGCGAAGCGGCACCAAATGCAAGCGGGAAGTAAGGCACAAAACAGCAAGGGCAAGAGCCGGAAAGAAGAGAAGCCAAAGACTTTCAAGCCCCCAGGCGGCAAGATAGCCCGTCAACAGGGCTGGAGCAATAGCAAAGCCAATATTGCCGCCGCTGATGAACAAGGACATAGAAAACGCCCGGTGGGATGGATCTGTGACGCGCGCTACCATAGCGGACGCCAAAGGATGAAAGACAGAAGAAACCGTACCGGCAACAGCAACCAATAAAAATAAAAAAAGCGGTGAAGGCGCTTCGCCGCTCAAACAGATAAAAAACGCGCTGGCTGGAATCGTGGCTATGAGTGGCCACGTGGCTCCTTGTCGATCAACCCAATAACCGAAAAACGGCTGCAGAAGGCAAGAAGTGACGGCATAAATCATGGCTAGTAGTCCGCCTGTAGTAAGAGAAATATGCATGGTATCTACTAAAAACGGCAGCATCGGGGGAAGAAAATTATTATAAAAATCACTAGTGAAATGAGTCAATGCCAAAAGCAGCACCCAGCCCCAATATTGGCGCAAGCCCCAGACTATTTTACTGTTCATGGAGTGGAGCCGCCGGGGTCTCTGGGCCTAATGCTTGCGTGATTTGCACTTTTATATTATCAATATATTGACGGCGAAGCAGAAGCTGTTCTTGCTTTTCCTCTTCAGTCAAACCGGTGGAGCGCTGCTTGCGCGATAAGGCGTTGATGCGTTCGATCGTTTCCAATGTCATAAAGTGAGTCATCCTTTCGTAGTTGCATAACAAAATTTCTATTTAATGAAGAAATTATATCATGTAGACAGTATAGCATAAAGAGCTATACGTAAAAAAAGATGCAAAGCCGTCTGGGCATTGCATCTTTTACTTACTTTTCAGCAGATACTTTAAGTGGGGGGGGTAGACTTACCTTTAAAGTGGGAAATTGCCTGTTGGTAGGTTTCCGATTGACGGAATTGATTTCCCCTAGCCTCTGCTTCAGTCGGTGTGAATTCTTCCATTAACTGCAGCATTTGCTGCATAATGGCAGGAACTATCTCAAGAGGAATTGCTTTTTTGGCAGCCATTTCTTTTAGGGCTAACCGTGCATAACCAAGGGCTTGAGAGCGAGTGTAGCAGTCAGTATCGTTCACATGAATCACTCCTTTTAGTATGATGCATTCTCTATTGCTAATAAAATTCGGCTTACTATGTTGTTTTCCTGCGTTATATTATGATAAGTTCAATCTTTTGTCACAAAGACGCCAAATGTTTGCCATGTCTGAGCGATACAATAAAGACACAAACAAAACAGGAGGGATTAACAATGATGAAAAAAAGATGGATAGCAACATTGGCTGCTGGGGTAATTCTTGTTTCGGCTGCATGGGTATCGGCGGCGCCCATGGGTCCCATGGGCGGTGGCCACGGAGCTGGAGGCGAGCGTCCTTGCTTATTTAACAACGCCACCTGGACGGATGCGCAAAAAGCAGAATTTCAACAAGATATGGTAGCTCATCATGAAAAAATGATGACTCTGCAAAAAGACTTTTTGAATCAGGAAGTAGAAAAAGGTTTGATTAGCAGAGAACAGGCTGACCAACACATTCAATTCATGCAAGAGCGCATGGAATGGATGAAAGCGCACCCGGGCGAAATGGGCAAACATCAGCGTGGTATGATGAACGGAACCGGCAGAGGAAATATGCCCTGTCAGACTGCTCCTGGTGGAACTCAAAACCAATAATAGTGCTAGTAGTAGACAAATGCGAGCCAGTAAAAGCCTGGCTCGCATTTTTATTTTTATTTTGGCAGGATATTATGCAATAACAGAGAATATGCTAGAGAATACGCTATGGAAAGTTATCGGTTTTCTTAAGAAGGGAACCTTTCTGGAGTCAGTCGGAGTTCCGATGAGTAACTGTTAAATAGCTAGTATGAAAATAGAAGGAGTGTAGCAGAAGATGAAAGTCGTAATTACGATTATTGGTAAGGATCGCGTGGGTATTGTTGCTATGGCTAGTAATGTGCTAGCGGAAAATCAGGTAAACATTTTGGACATCAATCAAAATATTGTTGATGGCTTTTTTAATATGGTAATGATTGCTGAAACTGGTGAAAGCAAAGTTTCTCTTAAAGAACTGCAGGCTATTTTTACTGCAAAAGGCAAGGAATTGGGCTTGGAAATCAAAGTGCAACATGAAGATATTTTTCAAAGCATGCATCGCATTTAACGTACAACCCAGCGGGGACTCATTTTTGGAAGGAGTTTATTGATGTTAAGCATTAAAGATATTTTAGAAACTAACCGCATGATCAGCGAAAACAACCTTGATGTGCGGACGATTACTATGGGGATTAGTTTGCGCGATTGCGCCCATCCAGATGTAGACCGCTTCTGTCAAAATGTGTATGAAAAAATCACGCGCCGCGCTGAGCATTTAGTACGTATCGGCGAAGAGATTGAAAGCGAATACGGCATACCCATCATTAATAAACGTATATCTATTACGCCGGTAGCGATTGCCGCGGAAAGCTGCCGTACCGACAGCCTCGTGCCAGTAGCACAAATTTTGGACAAGGCGGCTAAAGAAGTCGGTGTCAATTTTATAGGCGGGTTTTCCGCCTTGGTTGAAAAAGGATATACTGAAGGTGACCGGCGGTTGATTGCGTCCATTCCTGAAGCGCTGGCCTGCACGGATCGCGTGTGTGCATCGGTCAATGTGGGTTCTACTAAGACCGGTATTAATATGGATGCCGTCCGGGAAATGGGCGATGTCATTCTGAAAGCAGCGGCTCTGACAGCCGATCGCGATGCCATTGGTTGCGCCAAACTAGTTGTGTTTGCTAATGTGCCCCAAGACAACCCGTTCATGGCGGGCGCTTTTCATGGTGTAGGAGAGCCGGAGACGGTTATCAATGTTGGTGTTAGCGGTCCTGGTGTCGTGAAGCGGGCCTTAGAAGATGTTAAAGGCGAAGATTTCAGCATGGTGGCGGAAACCATTAAAAAAACTGCTTTTAAAATTACTCGCGTAGGACAGTTGGTGGCTCAGGAGGCTTCGCGGCGTTTAGGCGTGCAGTTTGGCATTGTGGATTTGTCTTTGGCGCCGACGCCAGCTATTGGCGACAGTGTAGCTCATATTTTGGAAGAGATGGGCCTAGAGAGCTGCGGCGCTCCCGGCACAACAGCGGCCTTGGCTTTGCTGAACGATGCGGTTAAAAAAGGCGGCTTGATGGCTTCTTCCCATGTTGGCGGCTTGAGCGGCGCTTTTATTCCTGTTAGCGAAGATGCCGGTATGATTGCCGCTGTGGAACGAGGCGCTTTGACGCTAGAGAAGCTGGAAGCTATGACCTGTGTTTGTTCAGTTGGTCTTGACATGATTGCCGTTCCCGGTGATACGCCGTCTTCTACGCTGGCGGCTATTATTGCTGACGAAGCGGCGATTGGTATGATTAATAATAAAACTACGGCTGTGCGTATTATTCCAGTGCCTGGTAAAACGGTGGGCGATAGTGTGGAATTTGGCGGTTTGTTGGGATATAGTCCAATTCTGCCGGTAAACCGTTTCAGTTCTGCTGACTTTATTGCCAGAGGCGGACGGATTCCCGCGCCTGTGCGCAGTTTGACCAACTAAGGCTTGACATGAGAGTTACGAAAGCCATCAAAGGGAAAATGCTGGAGGTGCTGGAACGGACCTATGATCATATTGGTACGGCGCTTCATTACAAGTCTCCTTTTGAACTGTTGGTGGCTGTGATTCTTTCGGCGCAGTGTACTGATGAACGTGTGAACATTACTACCGGAAGATTGTTCCTTAAAGCCAATACACCAGAAACTATTGTGGACTTAGGCCTAGAAGCGTTGGAAGAAGAGATCAAGGATTGTGGTTTGTTTCGCGCTAAGGCCAAAAATATTTTGGCTATGAGCCGGCTTTTGTTGGAGCGTCATCAAGGGCAAGTTCCTGACACTTTTGAGTCTCTCCTGGCGTTGCCGGGGGTGGGCCGAAAAACCGCTAATGTTATTTTGAGCGTGCTTTATAATGTGCCGGCTATTGCGGTGGATACGCATGTGTTTCGTGTGGCGAATCGGTTGCACCTGGGAACTGGCGATACACCGGAAGCGGTAGAAGCGGCGCTGCAGAAGGCTATTCCTAAAACGAATTGGGCTGCGGCTCATCATTGGCTGATTTGGCATGGTCGAAAAATTTGCAAGGCGCGCAAGCCTTTGTGCAACGATTGTCCTGTGCAGGATTTGTGTCCTAGCCTGCAACCGTGAGTTTGACAACTAAAGGAGGGATTTTAACATGCATTTGCGTAAAGCGACATTTGGAGATGTAGAAGCCATCCATAAGCTTGTCAACGACTATGCACAGCAAGGAGTTATGCTGCCGCGCTCGCGTAACTCCATATACGAAACCTTGCGGGATGTGATTATTGCCGAAGAAGAAGGCTGCTTGGTCGGGGTAGGAAGTCTGCATCTTTCTTGGGACGCCTTGGCGGAGGTAAGGGCCTTAGCAATTGCACCGGGGTTCCAGCGGCAGGGAATCGGCAGACAGATCGTAGAAGTGTTGCTTGTGGAAGGCCGGGCGCTGGGGGTAAAGACCTTTTTTACATTGACCTATCAGCCGGAGTTTTTCGGAACATTGGGCTTTTCCGAGGTTACCAAAGAGGAACTGCCACAAAAAGTTTGGAAAGAATGCATTAATTGCCCGAAATTTCCTAACTGCGATGAAGTGGCCATGGTGAAACGGGAAGGCTGAAATGAAGAAAGCCAGGATATCCTTTATGGATAACCTGGCTTTTTGTTAGGCCCAACCTTGCAGCATTTCTAAGAGCTTTTGTACGTGAATCTGTTCTTCGGATTGCAGTGCCGTGAAAACCTTACGAACTTCGGCATTTTTAGTGCTGCTAGCAATTTGCTCATATAGCTGTACGGATTCTTTTTCGCCTTGCAAGGCAATTTCCAAGATGGAACTGACGGAAGTGCATTCTGCTACTTTTTGCGCCGCTTGGGCTTCGGCAGGGAAGGAAAGAGAAGTACCTATTTTTTGAATGATCGCCGCAGTTTCGGCATCTAGCGCTTCTGGTGCGCTGCCGTTTTTTTGTGTCTGTACGGTGGCCAAGATTTTTTTGACACCTTCCAAATGATTATTGGTCTGACCTGAAAGTAGAAGTACCAAATTGCGTTGATCCTCATTTTCCATGCGGCGTGCGGATTCTAAATAGAATTGGGCACCGCGTGCCTCCAAGTCAATGGCGAAACGAATTGAGTCTAAATCAGTTAACAGGGGAGCCATGAAAAAACCTCCTTTAGTAATGCAAAGTGAAAATATAAATGCATAAAATCAGGCGCATTTATTAATTTATGAAATTAGACGCGCAATCGATAATTCCTGCTTGTTATGAATGAACATTTTATAGTTATGTAAGGTAAAGAGGAAAAAACACAAATTGCAGCCAGGTTCAGCAGGAATTTCCTTGAGAAGCGCGAAAAAATGATATATAATCATTCATACCCTTTCTGTTGTAGTTGTTTTGTGATTGGAGGGTGTTGAAAGACATAATGAGTAAGAAAAAAATGGCCTATTGGGGAACTGCGTTAGTAACATTTCTATTGTGCGTGCTGGGCGGGACTGGCTTTTTTTCTCCGGCAGAGGCGGCAGCAGATGTTGTGCGCAGCAATTACGCCAAGGAGTTTGCCGAATCGGCTGCTACGGCAATTCTGGTGGAAAAGTCAAAGCATCGCTTAACGGTGTTTCATGAAGGTAAGGAATTAAAAACGTATCCTTGTGCGTTTGGAGTGAACCCAGACGGTGATAAAAAAGAACGCGGCGATAATCGTACACCGGAAGGACGCTTTTTTGTAACGGAAAAAGAGCGCTTGGGCAGCCATCCTTACTTAGGCAGATCCTGGTTAGGCCTCAGCTATCCGGATGTAGGACATGCCGAGCGCGGCTTGGGCGATCAGCTTATCAGCTATGGTGAGTATCAACGTATTGTTACGGCAAATGAACAGCTGGCTTTGCCGCCTCAGGATACGCAGCTTGGCGGTTGGATCGGCATTCATGGAGGTCGTGATGAGGCGACTCGGGAAGGCCGAGACTGGACGGAAGGCTGCATCGCCATGGTAGACAGTGATTTGGAAGAAATTTATCCATATATTCGCTATGGTACGGCAGTAGTGGTGGTTCGTTAACGACTTGATGACGCGTACATAATCAAAGGCATCACAATAAAGTAAGGAGGGAGATCCATGAAAAAATGGTTGAGTCTCCTCCTGTCCCTGCTGGTGTTGGCGGGCGTTGCTTTGCCGGCGGAAGCTGCTTATGAGTTGCGGCTGAATGTGCCGGAATATAAGTTGCGTTTGTTTGATGGTTCGCGTTTGTTAAAAGAATATAGTGTTGCAGTGGGGACTCCTTATGAGCAGACGCCGGTGGGACATTTCAGCGTTTTCTATAAGGAGAAAAATCCCACTTGGAGCCCTGGCAGCGGCTTTGTGGACAAGACACCGGTTCCGCCGGGACCTGCCAATCCCCTGGGAACAAGATGGATGGAGTTTTCGCGTTCCTATGGTATTCATGGAACCAACAAGGACTGGAGCATTGAATATCCTGTGTCCGGCGGCTGCGTGCGTATGTACAATAGGGATGTGGAAGAGCTTTTTGATAAGATTTCCTTGGGGACACCGGTAATAGTAACTTATGAAACTATGAGCCTTACGGAGAAAGCAGATGGTTTGTATTTGACCATTTACCCAGATATTTATGAAAAACGCAGTTCGAGCTGGCAGGCTTTTTTGGCATTGTACCAGCCGTATGCAGGCGAATATGTCTTGCTACGTAAACCGGAATTTGCAGCATCGCAGGAAACGGTTTGGAGCGGGAAGGTGGCTGTGCGCAAGCAAGCTTTGCGCATGGGCTTATAAGAAAAAAGGCTGTTTCGAGATAGCGTAGCTATCTCGAAACAGCCTTTTCGTCATTTTGGAGTTTATAAAGTAAGCACCTCTCCTGGTTTGAGGATGCGGACTGGCGTAGATAGACGCGACTCTACATCTTGTTTGAAGTGGTTTGGATCTTGCTCGATGACAGGCCAAGTATTGTAATGCATGGGAACGACCAGGGACGGCTTGAGCATGGCAACGGCTTCGGCGGCGTCTTTGGGGCCCATCGTGAAGTTGCCGCCGATAGGTAATAGAGCGCAGTCGATACTTTCCAGGCGTCCTAAAAGGGTCATGTCGCCGAAAAGGGCCGTATCGCCGGCAAAATAAACCCGCTGCTCTCCTTGACGGACAATAAAGCCGCAAGCGTGGCCGCCAGGAACACCAGCGCCATGAAAAGCAGGAGTGACGCGGACGGAGCCGAAGGGAAAATCAAAAGTGCCCCCAAGATGCATGGCATGGGTTTTGCATTCTTGCCCTGCGCATAAATTAGCAATCTCAGCAGTGCTGATGATTGTAGCGCCGGTGCGTTTGGCGATAGCGACAGCGTCGCCGAGATGATCGAAGTGGCCGTGTGAAATAAGGATGTAGTGACAGTCAATATCTTCCGGCTGGGCTATTTGAAACGGGTTGTCTTTTAAAAATGGGTCGAACAAAAGAACGGTTCCTTGATTTTCCCAACTAAAACAGGCATGACCATAATAGCGTAATTGGCTCACGTGCAAAACCTCCCGTTGGTTTCTTTGGTAATTAGTATACTCTAATAAATACTCAGGAGCAATGCAGCAGAGCTAGGCTTTCTCTACAAGAGATCTTTTCACTTAAGAGGAATTCAGGAAGTGAATGACGAACCGTAACAACAGAAAAAACTGACAATCTGGAAAAGGAAGAGTATAAAGGGGGCGGAAGAATTTTATGAACACGTATTCGGTGTTGTTTGGAGGGGAAGCCGGGTATGGCGTCATGAGCGCCGGAATGATAGTGGCAAGAGCGGCTTCTCGAAACTCTTTATGGTCCATGGTGGTTAACGAGTATCCTTCCTTAATAAAAGGCGGCTTGAACACCTGCATGGCTCGCCTGGGCACAGAGCCTTTGGCTGCACATGAGGAAAACTTTCAGTTTTTAGGTGCATTATCCCAACAGGCTTTTGACCAAAATTACTCTAAAGTGCGTGCAGACGGGATTGTTTTATATGACTGTGAAGCGGTAAAGGCGCCGAAAGTACAAGGGGAAGCTCCAGGGACGTGGATTGGCTTACCACTTTTGCAGAAGCTGCCTGGAGATGCAGCAAAGGTAATGGGAAATAGCGCTCTTTTGGGGGCGTTTTGCGCGCTGAGCGGTTTTCCGCGAGATGCTATTTTGCAGGTTATGAACGATGAATTTAAAAAAGAAAGTATCCGAGAGCAAAACAAGGCTATTTTTGAGGCGGCGTTTAAGGAAGCTGCAATTAAGTGCTGTCCTGCGTCCGGTTTGTTTACGCTGCCCATGGCTTTGGCAACGGAGCAGAAGATGTTGCTTAACGGCAATGATGCACTGGCTATGGGCGCCATTCAAGGAGGCTGCCGTTTTTGCGCCGGTTATCCCATGACGCCAGGTTCGAGCGTGCTGGTATATATGGCTGATCAGGGAGCTCGCTACGGAGTTGTGTTCAAGCAAGCGGAAGATGAAATTGCAGCGGTAAATATGCTGATCGGCGCTTCCTATGCAGGTGTGCGTTCCTTGGCGTCTACAAGCGGCGGTGGCTTTGCGCTGATGGTAGAGGCGTTAGGTTTTGCCGCGCAGGCGGAACTGCCGATTGTACTGGTGAACGCGCAAAGAGGCGGACCTAGCACTGGCATGCCGACAAGAACGGCTCAGGCGGATTTGCTGTTCACTACTTTTGCGTCACAGGGTGAATTTCCGCGGTTTGTCTTAGCTCCCGGCGATGTAGACGAATGTTTTTATGAAACCGCGCGCCTTTTTGATTTAACGGAACGTTTTCAAGTACCAGGGTTGATTTTAACGGATAAATATTTAGCGGATTCTTCTGTAAGCAGACCTTTTTTTACAACGCCTCTTGAACCACAAGTAGAAGCGGGGCGGGCTAGCGAAGAATGGTTGGCGGCGCAGCAACCGTATCTGCGGTATGGCGAGACGACGGGAAGCGAAGCGCCTCCGCGGGCGGTGCCGGGACAAAAGGGCGGGGCCTATATTGCGACTAGCTACACCCATAGTGATGACGGCTTTTACAGTTCCGGTGACAAAGAATATGCCGCAAGAGAACCGGAAACGGCTGCTGCAGGACTGGATCGCTGGTATGAAAAATTGCCAGCTATGGAAGCGGCTGCAGATGGCTTGAAACAATACGGTCCGGACGAGGCGGAACTGACCTTGTTTGTATGGGGCTCTACTAAAGGCGCGGCTTTAGAGGCCATGGAACTGGCTAAGCAAGAAGGCTTGAGCGTAAATGTGTTGCAGGTTCTGTACGTGGCGCCTTTCCCAGTGCAGGCATTGACAAAGACCTTGGGGCGCGTAAAAAAATCACTACTCATTGAAGGGAATAAAACAGCACAATTGGGATTCTTGTTGCGCGGACATTTAGGATATGCCGTTGATGCAAGCTATTTGAAATATGATTCGCGCGCTTTTACGCCGAGCCAGATCTTGGCTCGTATAAAGGAGGTGCTGGGATAATGAATGGCCGTGAGATGCAAACTCATACTTCTACTTGGTGCATGGGCTGTGGAAACTTCGGGATTTTCCACGCCTTAAAAAGTGTGTTGGCTACGTTGCCTGCGAACGATACGGTCTTAGTGACAGGCATCGGTTGTTCTAGTAAAATCGCACAGTATGTAAACGGCTATAGGGTGGAGTCATTACACGGACGTTCTTTGCCTGTCGCCACTGGCGTTAAGCTGGCGAATCATGATTTGACGGTCATCGCCGAAGGCGGCGACGGAGACGGCATGGGGTTGGGTATGGGGCATTTTGTGCATACAGCCCGCCGCAATTTGGATATAAGTTATTTTGTCCATAACAATCAAATTTACGGGCTGACTAAAGGGCAGGCTTCGCCGACGACGGATTTTGGTACGGTGACCAAGTTTACGCCGCCGCCGCTGGGTAATGTAGAAAAGCCGGTTAATATAGTCCATACAGCTTTGAGCATGGGAGCGACCTTTGTGGCCAGAACCTTTACGGCCAATGTGCCGCATATGACGGAAATGATGGCGGCAGCTGTGGCGCATCGGGGATTCGCGGTGGTGGAGATTTTGCAGCCGTGTGTATCCTTTAATGCAGTTAATACGTATGCTTGGTATAAGCAGAGAGTACGAGATTTAAAGCAAATGGATGGGTACGATCCTAAAAATCAGGGCAAGGCGTTGGCTTTGGCGGCATTGTGGGGAGATATTATCCCCATAGGCTTGTTTTATCAGGAAAGCAGGCCAACGTTTGAAGGAACTTTACCGCAACTGCAAGCAGGGCCGCTGGTGAAAGCTACGTTGCAGCAAGTGGATATAACACCACTAATGCAGGAGTTTGTATGAAGAGAAAATTATTTTTTGGAGCCCTATTTATCGGGGTTTGGTTAAGCCTACCTTTTGGGACTGCCTTGGCGGCGGTATATCAGGAAGGAGACTCCGGCCAGGAAGTTTTGGCGGTGCAGCAGCGTCTGCGCTCACTTGGTTATGCTGTGGGTAAACAAGACGGCGTGTTTCATCCTTTGACAGCGTCGGCTGTACGCGCGTTCCAACAGCAGCAAGGATTGCAAACAACAGGCGTGGTGGATGAAGCGACCTATCAAAAGTTGATGGGCCAAGCGCAGCCGTCTGTAGTGACAGTGAGCCAGCCTCCTGTGGTTTCAGAACGTAAGGCTGCAACTGTCACGAAAAAGGGAGTTTCTTCTTCCTTGCCGCCGCTGCCGCAGTTTAAAGAAAGGCGGCCGGGAAATACAGTACAGGAAACAGCTCAACAGTACGTAGGAGTGCCTTACCGTTTTGGCGGGGCGACGCCGCAGGGCTTTGATTGTTCCGGCTTTGTGATGTATGTGTTTCAAAAACACGGCGTTAAACTACCGCGAACAGCAGACGTACAGTATACGGTTGGACGGATTATTGACAAGAGCCGATTGCAGCCTGGGGATGTGGTTTTTTTTACAACTTACGAAAAAGGCGCATCTCATGAAGGTATTTATTTGGGTCAAGAGCGTTTTATCCATGCTTCCTCAAGCCGCGGCGTTATGATCAGTGCTTTGAGTGAGCCTTATTGGAAAACGCGGTATCTGGGGGCTCGACGCATGGGCTAAAAAGGGGCTTTAGGGGAAGGCGGAGTAGGTAATGGAATTAACGCATTTTAATGAAGCTGGCAAAGCGAAGATGGTGAATGTCGGCGACAAGGCGGACACGGAACGGGTGGCAGTGGCCACAGGCAAGGTAAATATGGCGGTGGAGACGCTTCGGAAAATACGGGAAGGACGTTTGGGCAAAGGGGACGTATTGGCTGTGGCCCAGATAGCAGGTATTATGGCTGCTAAGAAGACTTGGGAGTTGATTCCGATGTGTCATCCCTTGCTGTTATCTGGCGTAGATTTACTTTTTTATTTGGATGACGAGGCTGGGGCGGTTGAGGTTGCCGCAACCGTGCAAAATCAAGGTAAGACCGGCGTGGAAATGGAAGCGCTAACGGCTGTCTCGGTAGCAGCGCTAACCATTTATGACATGTGCAAAGCCGTGGATAAAGAGATGGAGATCTCGCAAATTTGTTTGGTGGAAAAACGTGGTGGTCGCAGCGGGACCTATCAGCGAGCGCCAGGGAGTAAATAAAATAAGACCGGCGCAGATAACGAGGAATTTCATTGACAAGGAATAAGGCCTATGTTAATATTTGAAAATGCATAGGATTTCCTGTGCCGCCGCTCGGAGAGGTGGAAAATTCGCGATGGCGATACCGTATTCGGCGAGCTCAAAGCAGAGGAGGTGCATTTTTTATGTACGCTATCATTGAAACTGGCGGTAAACAATACCGTGTGCAGGAAGGCGACAAAATTGTCGTTGAGAAGCTGGCCGTAGAAGAAGGACAGGAAGTTGCGTTTGAACGCGTTCTGACTGTTGTGAAGGACGGCGAAGTTTTGGTGGGCGCTCCGGTTGTAGCCGGTGCGAAAGTGGTTGGTAAAGTAGTGGAGCATGGCAAAGGCAAGAAGATTTTGGTCTTCAAGTACAAAGCTAAATCCAACTACCGTCGCCGCCAGGGCCATCGTCAACCGTTTACTCAGGTCGTGATCGAAAAGATTGAGGCCTAAGTCGAAATGATTGATATTTGTTTGCAACGAAATTCTTCGGGCTTTTTGTGGGCTTTTTCTCTAAAAGGCCATGCCAAATCGGCTCCGCACGGACAAGATATTGTCTGCGCCGGAGTATCTGCCTTAGCGCAAGCGGCAGTGCTTGGCTTGGAGCGGCATTTGCGCATGGAAATGAAACTGTCTGTCGAAGAGGGGCTTCTGGAAGCTGAGCTAAAAGAGGCGCCAACAGTGCAGAGCAGTGCGATTTTAGAGACTATGCTTCTGGGACTGAGGGAAATCGAACGATTGTATCCCCGGTATCTTAAGATCCGGGAAAACAGGAGGTGAAATGGCATGTTCCAATTTGATCTTCAGCTATTCGCCCATAAAAAAGGCGTCGGCAGCACTCGTAACGGCCGTGATAGCGAAGCTAAACGTCTTGGTGTTAAGCGTCAAGCCGGTGAAGTGGTAACCGCAGGCAGCATTCTTGTTCGTCAGCGTGGAACGCATTTTCATCCTGGAGCCAATGTAGGCATTGGTAAGGATGATACGCTGTTCGCCCTGACGCCTGGCCGCGTTTCTTTTGAACGCAAAGGCCGCTATAAGCGTCAGATCAGCGTCTACCCCGCGGAAGAAGCTGCGATCTAAGCGAATACACACAAAAGACCTGCGGAACCTAACCGCAGGTCTTTTTTTCTTGAGTAGCGCCTTGCTTAGGGAACTACTGATTCATTTGCATTTACGGGAGCGTTGGCTGCATCGGTGGCTCCCTAGGCAAGACGCAGCAAAACAGGTATAATTAAATGAATATCTATGGAGCTCAGAGGAAAGGAAATACCTTTTTATGTTTATTGATCGTGCGAAAATACAAGTAAAAGCAGGTGACGGCGGAAATGGCATGTCCAGTTTCCGACGTGAAAAATTTGTGCCCAAAGGTGGTCCGAGCGGTGGTGACGGAGGGCGCGGCGGCGATGTTGTTTTAATTGTTGATAACAACTATAATACGTTAATTGATTTTCGATATAAACGGAAATTTGTCGCGCCTACCGGCGTGCATGGTCAAAGTAAAAATATGCATGGCAAGGCAGGGGAACATTTATTTGTACCCGTACCGCCGGGAACGTTAGTTAAGGATGCTGAAAGTGGCGAAATACTGGCGGATTTGACAGAAGTCGGTCAGCAGGCTGTAGTAGCGAAAGGCGGACGCGGGGGACGCGGCAACGCCCGTTTTGTCAACAGTATGCAGAGGGCGCCGCAGTTCGCGGAAAAAGGCGAACCTGGGGCAGATCGGCAACTGTTTTTAGAGCTGAAACTTTTGGCCGATGTGGGGCTTGTCGGGTATCCCAGCGTGGGCAAGTCCAGTATTATTTCCAAGGTTTCCGCAGCGAAACCGGAAATTGCCTCTTATCATTTTACAACGCTGACGCCGGTTTTAGGTGTTGTTCGCCTGGACGACGGCTGCAGCTTTGTGCTGGCGGATATTCCTGGTTTGATTGAAGGAGCGCACTCTGGAGCGGGGCTGGGACATGATTTTCTGCGTCATGTGGAGCGTACCAAAATCATGATTCATGTACTGGATGCTTCCGGCCTTGAAGGCCGAGATCCTTTGGAAGATTTTTATGCCATCAACAAGGAATTGTCATTGTATAGCGATAAATTAGCCAAAAGGCAGCAAATTATTGTAGCCAACAAGCTGGATTTGCCGGAAGCGCAGGAAAATTATTTGCGTTTGCAGGCACATTTTGCGAAGGAAGGCTACGAGATTTATCCGGTATCTGCGGCGACAGGTGAAGGTCTGCAACAAGTGATGCAGCGGGTTTGGCAATTATTGAAAGACTATCGGGAAGAGCCGGTAGTAGTTGATGAAATCAAGGTATATGAAGCGAAAGAGGAAATCCTCTTTACCGTCACCCGGGATGATGACGGTGCCTTTGTCGTTAGCGGCAAGGATATAGAGCGGTTGGTTGCTATGACCAATTTTGACAACGAAGACGGCCTGCGGCGATTTCAACGCATTTGGCGCAATTTGGAAATTGAAGAAGCGCTAAAAGAAAAAGGAATTCAAGAAGGCGATACAGTGCGTATTCGTGACATGGAATTTGAATACAGACAACATGGGTAAGGTGTAAGAAGACGCTAGGAGGATTTAAATATGGAGCTAAATGGCAAGCAAAAACGTCATTTGCGTGCGTTGGGAAGCGGCTTGGATCCGGTGGTACAGGTCGGTAAAGGCGGTATTGTGGAGACTGTGGTTATCACTGCGAAGGAAGCCATTTTAAAGCGGGAATTAATTAAGGTGCGAGTATTGAAAAACAGTCCGGTGGAACCTAAAGAAGCGCTGGAAGAACTGGGGCGCCTCACAGGAGCTGACTTGGTACAAGTTATTGGCCGTAATGGCCTTTTGTATGCGCCAAATCCCGAGAAACCAAAAATCGAACTGCCATAAAAGGTCCCAAACGCATTTTATTTCATCGTAAAGCGGGGGATTGGCTATGTTAAATCGAGAGAACATCGGTGAGGCGCAGCGTATTGTAGTTAAGGTTGGGACAAGCACCTTAACGCATGAAACTGGAAAATTGAATTTTTTTCGTATTGAACGGTTGGTCAGAGAATTATCCGACATGGTGAACCAAGGCAAAGAAATCGTCTTGGTCAGCTCTGGTGCGGTTGGTGCAGGCATGGAGCGCTTGGGCTTAACGGAGAAACCGAAGACCATTCCGGAAAAGCAAGCGGCGGCGGCTGTAGGACAAGGTGTTTTGCTGCATGTGTACGAAAAAATATTTGCCGAGTACGGACAAACTGTCGGTCAAGTGCTTTTGACCAGGGAAGACTCTGTAAAACGCAGCCGCTATGTGAATTCTCGCAATACGTTATTGCAGTTGCTGGCTATGGGCGTTATTCCTATTATTAATGAAAATGACGCTGTGGCGGTAGACGAATTGAAAATAGGCGATAATGACACCTTGTCGGCGATGGTGGGAACGATTGTTGATGCGGACTTGATTATTATCTTATCCGATGTTGATGGCGTATATACCGCTAACCCGCAAACCAATCCGGAAGCGAAACTGCTTTCTGAAATTGCTGAGATTACTCCCGAGATTGACGAGCTTGCCGGCGGCCCGGGGTCGATGCGCGGCACAGGGGGCATGTATACTAAGATTCAAGCCGCAAAGATTGCTGTGAATGCCGGCATTGCTCTCGTGATTGCCTCAGGCGCCCAGGATGGTATTGTGAGGGAGATTTTAACCGGCCAGGCAGTAGGAACGTTGTTTCCTTCCCAACACAATCGACTGCAGGTCCGTAAATCTTGGCTGGCTTTTGGGGCTCGCATCGCCGGGGATGTTCAGGTTGACAGCGGCTGTGCAAAGGCTATTGTCAAGACTGGTTCCAGCTTGTTAGCGGCAGGGATTGTCAAGGTTCAAGGGGAGTTTGAACAGGGTAAAACCATTCGGATTCTAGAT
Organism: uncultured Anaeromusa sp.; assembly: GCF_963676855.1. Classification (NCBI taxonomy): domain Bacteria; kingdom Bacillati; phylum Bacillota; class Negativicutes; order Selenomonadales; family Sporomusaceae; genus Anaeromusa; species uncultured Anaeromusa sp. The sequence goes on along the minus strand of NZ_OY781460.1, from coordinate 2,790,032 downwards.
CCTAACGGCAGGGAACTGGCGCGGGGACTGAGCAATTACAGCTCTAGTGAAATTGAGCGTATTCGCGGCAAGCATACCGATGAAATTTTCTCGGTGTTGGGGTATAAAACAACGGACGAAGTGGTTCATAGGGACCACTTGGTTCTCATGGTGTGAGGGGGAAGCAGCATGGATTTCAAATTGGAACTGGAAAAGCAAGGTAGGCTGGCTAAGCAGGCGGCGCGCCGCTTGGCAGTGATGGCAAGTGGTGAGAAAAATGCGGCGCTCTTGGCAATGGCGGATGCGCTGCAGGCGAAGCAGACAGTGATCTTGCAAGCTAATGGAGAAGATGTAGCTCGGGCGGAGCAGCGTGGTATCAGCGCGTCGTTATTAGACCGGCTGCGTCTGAACGCTGCACGGATAGACGATATGGCTGAGGGCTTACGCCAAGTGGCCTCTTTGCCAGATCCTATTGGTGAAGTTTTGGGCATGTGGCGTCGCCCTAATGGTTTGGAAATTGGTAAAGTGCGTGTGCCGCTGGGTGTTATTGGTATGATTTATGAAGCGCGTCCAAACGTGACCGTGGATGCGGCAGGGCTGTGTTTGAAATCGGGGAATGCCGTTTTGCTGCGTGGCGGATCGGAGGCGATTTCTTCCAATTTGGCTATGCTTCAGGTATTGGTAGAAGCGGGTGAAGCGGCAGGGCTGCCAGTTGGCGCCATCCAAATGGTAACAACCACAGAACGGGAAGCGGTACAGGCCATGCTTCGTCTTAACCGCTATCTTGATGTCATTATCCCTCGCGGCGGAGCCGGATTAATTCGTACTGTAGTTGAAAACAGTACAGTGCCGGTTATTGAAACCGGTACTGGCGTATGTCATACCTATGTGGATGATGGCGCTGATTTAGCTATGGCTGAAGAAATTGCTTTTAATGCCAAAGTTTCCAGGCCTTCGGTTTGTAATGCCATGGAGACATTGCTTGTGCATCGCTGTGTAGCTAAAACGTTTTTGCCTAAGATGCTGGAACGGTATCATACTGCAGGCGTAGAGCTGCGTGGTTGCCCGGAAACTCAAAAGTATCATCAGGCGGTTTTGCCGGTGACTGAAGCAGACTGGGCGACGGAATACCATGATTTGATTTTGTCAGTGCGGGTTGTTGAAGATATGGATGCGGCATTGGAACACATTGCTCGTTATAGCACCAAGCACTCCGAAGCCATTGTGACGCGCAGCTATGAACGGGCGCGCCGCTTCCAACGTGAGGTGGATGCGGCAGCGGTCTATGTTAATGCATCAACGCGTTTTAGCGATGGTTTCGAATTTGGGTTTGGCGCTGAAATCGGCATTAGTACGCAAAAGTTGCACGCCCGCGGGCCGATGGGCTTAGCAGAACTGACCAGCACCAAGTACATTGTTTCTGGCGACGGACAGATCCGGTAATTTCTTTTACAGATCATGCAATATAATTTCTGAGGAATTGCAGTGTTCGGAGCAATTCCTTGCATTAGGGAGAGTTTGATGACAACAAAAGTACGAAAGATTGGCGTTATGGGCGGGACTTTTGATCCGATTCATATCGGTCATTTAGTCATTGCGGAAGCTGTACGGACGGAGTTCGGCCTGGAAAAAGTATTGTTTATTCCGGCTAATCATCCGCCACACAAACACGCGCAGAGTGTTACTTCGGCGTTGCATCGGTACGTGATGACGGTGCTGGCGACTGCATCTAACCCTTTCTTTTTTGTATCTCCCGTTGAAATCCATCGTCCCGGTCCTTCTTATACGGTTGATACACTGCGGCAATTGAAAAGAGAATACAGCGAACCGGTGGAGTTGTATTTTATTACTGGTGCAGATACGATCCGCGAATTGCCGACATGGGAACGCATTGAAGAACTTTTCGAGTTATGCCATTTTGTGGGGGCTAGTCGACCGGGGTGTGAAGATGCAATGGAGGCTACACAACGGTATTTTGGCAGTGTAGGACAAGGGCGCATTCATCGACTGACAACGCCGGAATTAGCGATTTCTTCTACTGACATTCGTTTGCGAGTGCAACAAAGACGATCCATCCAATACATTGTTCCGGAAATGGTAGAACAGTATATTCTTAAAGAAGGTTTGTATCTGGGCCTGGCGGATGAGGAGACAGGATCGAATGGATGTTGAAAGCATTTTTCAGGCAGTTCAAAATGAATTAAGTCCCAAACGTTGGCGGCATACTCAAGGAGTTATGAACAAAGCGATAGAATTAGCGCAACAGCATGAGGGGAATGTGGAGCAGGCTCGTTTAGCAGCGTTGCTTCATGACATAGTTAGAGAATGGACTCCCGCTCAATGGTTGGCGGAAGCTAGGACAGTTGGGTTAGTGGTTGATGAGGCAGCGCTTCATTCGCCAGTGCTGCTGCATGCGCCGCTGGCGGCGTGGGTGGCAAAGCGACGTTTTGGCGTTACTGATGAAACCGTATTGAACGCCATTGCACGACACACTCTTGGAGGAACGGCCTTGTCATTGTTGGACAAGATCATTTATTTGGCTGATGGATTGGAAGAGGGCCGTTCCTACAAGGGGGTTGGTGAATTGCGACAAATGGCGCTGCAGGATGTAGACGCCGCCCTGCTTGCCGTTTACGATCAAACGCTGCGGTATATGATTAAGAGGGAGGAAGCAATTCATCCACAGACCATTGCCGGGCGAAATGAGTTGTTATGGAGGCGAGACCAGTGAGGCGGCCATTGAACGAGCGGCAGCGATTGCGGCGCGTTAAACCTAGAAAACTACGCTGGGGACGAGTAGTAATGTTTTTGCTGCTAGTTCTGCTGCTGCTTGTTGGATTGGTAAAGGGCGGCATATGGCTCTGGAACCAGGCTGTACCGACAAGTCAGGTGGTGGAGTCGGTGCCAGCGGTGCCGCCTGTTATTGCGCCTGAACCGGTTGTGGCAGCTCCGACTAAACCTCTTTACACAAAGCCTCAGGTGGCCACCTCACGGATCAATGTGCTGCTGCTGGGTGTGGACGATGGTGAATATGGCATTGCTGATGCACCTAAACGTTCCGACACTATGATTCTGGCCAACATTAATCCTGAGACAGGTATAGTTACGCTAGTATCTTTACCTAGGGATACGCAAGTGTTGTTGCCTGGCCGCAAAGAGGTTGAAAAACTGGGCCATGCCTATGCGTATGGAGGGCCAGCGTTGACTGTGAAAGCAGTGGAAGATTTGTTGCAAATTCCTGTTAATTATTATGTTACGCTGCACTGGCAGGGTTTTATTCGTTGTGTGGACAGCCTGGGTGGTGTTGACTTATATGTAGAACAGGATATGGACTATGAAGATCCGTATGCGGCGTTGGCTATCCACCTAAACAAAGGCTATCAGCATTTAGATGGTGACAAGTCTGGGCAATATGTGCGCTTCCGCAGCGATGAGTTGGGGGATATTGGCCGAGCACAGCGCCAGCAACGCTTTTTGCGGGCTTTGGCGAATCAAGCTTTTCAATGGGAAACCCTTGCAAGGCTGCCAGAGTTGCAAACCGTTGTAAAAGAGTCTTTCCTTACAGATATACAAGGGAGCGATTGGTTGCGCTTAGCGGCAGTGTTGCGACACTTTGACCGCGCTACGGGCTTGAAACCGGTTTTACTTCCAGGTAGATTTGCGACAGAAAAGAATGTGAGCTATTGGAAAGTAGATGAAAATGCGACCAGCGAACTGGTGCGGACGAAACTGCTAGAAACGGCAGTAATAAATGAAGGAGGAAAATAATGCTCGAAATAACGAAAAAAGTAACGCCGGAGGTCATTGCTCGATTGACCAGTGATAAAAAAGCCCTGGATATTGTCATTTTGAAAATGGCGGAGGTTTCCCTGGTAACGGATTATTTTATTATTTGCAGTGCCAACTCGACAACACAGGTGAAGGCCATTGCTGACCATGTAGAAGAAATGCTGTCTAAGGCGGGAATAGAACCGCTGCACAAGGAAGGGTATCGTGAAGGTCACTGGGTACTTCTCGATTACAGCGATTGTATTTTGCATGTTTTTGTCGAAGAAGATCGGCGCTTTTACAACTTGGAACAATTATGGGGCGATGCGGAAGCGCTGCCTTATAAGGAGTAAAGATGAGCGAGAATGAAAAACCGCGCCTTCAGGCGGCAACCTTAGCGACGCTGAAGGTAGTACGTAAAGCGGACTTTGGTGTATTTCTGGATGGAGGCACCGGCCAGACTAGTGACGATATTCTACTGCACCAAGGGCAGCAGAACCGACCTGTTGAGGTAGGAGAAGAAGTGGATGTCTTTCTCTACCATGACGCTAGAAGCCGTATAACGGCCAGTATGAAGCTTCCGAAGATGAAGGAAGGGCAAGTGGCTAGGGCGGAGGTTATCCACTTCACGGGCAAACAGGGCGCGTTTGTGGACCTTGGGGCGGAACGGGCGGTTTTTATGCCCTTCAGTCGCATGCGAGGACGCGTCTACGAAGGAGAGAAGGTTTGGGTTAAGCTATATACAGACAAAACCGGACGTCTTGCTGTGACGATGGAAGTAGAAGAAGATCTGCAACGGGCGGCGCTTCCTTTTGCCGGCAAAGTAGGCGATAAGCTTAAAGGCACCGTCTATAATGAAACCGAAGAAGGATACTTTTTGTTTGCCGAAGGGCGGCATGTTGCCTTTTTACATCGAAGTGAAATGGCTGAAGCGGCTTTACGCATGGGACAGGAAATTGAGTTTCGGGTGGCTTTTATTCGGCCGGACGGACGGATAAATATATCCTTACGGCCACAAAAGGAAGATGCGCTAGTTGAGGACGGGGAGCGCATCTTGCAGTTCTTGCAGGAACGGGGCGGAAAAATGCCCTATGGAGATGCTACAAGTCCGGAAATCGTTCAGACCAAATTCGGCATGAGCAAAGCGGCGTTTAAGAGAGCTTTGGGCCGGCTATTGCGTCAGGGAACGATTCGGCAAGAAGACGGTTGGACTTGGGTTTGCGAAGAAACGGAAGAAAACAAAGAAAATTAACAAAAATATAGTCCTGATTTCAAACAATTCGCTGCTTTTTGGCAGGAATTGTTTTTTTTTGGGCGAAATGGTCAATAGATGAGGTATAAGTAAGGTGAACTCTAAAAACATAAAAGCAGCATATAGGAGGTAGTGCATAATGGAACAAGGCACTGATAAAAGAGGCATTCTCCTGGAGTCGGGAACGAATGAATTTGAAATCGTAGAATTTGTTGTGGGTGAAGTAACCTATGGTATTAACGTAGCGAAAGTCCGTGAAGTAATTAATTTGGTGCCTGTCACTAAAATGCCCAATGTCCATCCTTATGTGGATGGCGTGTTTACGTTGCGCGGGCGGGTTATGCCACTGGTCAATTTGCCTCGTTGTTTGGGGCAGGGAACCGATAAAGAGCCGACTAATATTATTGTCAGTGAGCTGAATGAATTTTATGTTGGCTTTTTGGTTCACGGCGTGTCCCGAATTCATCGAATTTCTTGGAGCGCCATGGAAGAGCCGCCGGCGATCAGCAGTTCGGAAATGGTAGTAGGCATTGTGAAGATGGCTGAGAAAATGGTACTGCTTCTAGATTTTGAGAAAATCGTCTCTGAAATTAACCCGGAAATCAACAAAAAACTGACCAGCATTCCTACGGCTAACGAACGGCTGACGAGCTTGCGCAAAACCAAACGCATCCTTGTGGCGGAGGATTCTCCTTTACTGCGTGACTTGCTGGTAGGCACGCTTCATGAAGCAGGCTATGAAGAAGTAATTATCTGTAATAATGGTCAGCAGGCATGGGAGAAATTAGATGCCATTGCTAAATCGGGCGAAGATATGAATAACTACGTAGATATTGTTATTACCGACATTGAAATGCCGAAAATGGATGGTCACCATTTGCTGAAACGCATTCGCGAAGAAAATCGCTTAGAAGGATTACCTGTATTTATCTTCTCTTCGTTAATTAACGAAGAAATGCGCCGTAAAGGAGAAAATTTGGGAGCAAACGGGCAAATTTCCAAACCGGAAATTGTGCAATTGATCGATCTAATTGACAAGAAGATTCTGTAAATTAAATAAGTTACGGAATTAACTTTTATAAGGTGCCCTTATGTTATTGACATGCAAAAAAAATATAAGTTATAATAAACCCATCGGCTGGAACACTGCTTAAAAGTTATGAATGGTATACAGCTCGACGGGTTACAAAGTGAAGACTGGCTTGGCTTAAGAGACGTAGTACGGCAATTTACAAGCAGTTGCCGACAAAATGTTGTTTCTTTTGCATTACAAACAAGGCTTTGCGGATGAACCCGCAAAGCCTTTCTTTTTTGGAATGTGCTAGTTGTAACATACTTTCAGGCAGTGCGTCGAAAAAGTCCGTCGGAACCGTGTGAACGGTGCAGGCGGCAAAGCCCATTTTGAAAAAAAGATTGGGAGGTACACGTTGTGCATATTGTTGTGTTTGTGAAGCAAGTGCCGGGGACAGAAAATGTCAAGATGGATCCTGAAACGGGAGTCATGATTCGCAGTGGCAAAGACGTCGTAATCAATCCGCTGGATGAAAACGCGTTGACCGAGGCCATCAAAATCAAAAATTCTCGTGATGATGTTCGGGTAACCGCCGTCAGCATGGGACCACCTACTGCGGAGAAAGCTCTGAAAGAAGCCATTGCCTTAGGGGCGGATGCTGGTATTTTGGTTTCCGGGCGCGAGTTTGCTGGTTCGGATACGATTGCTACGGCAAAAGCCTTGGCAGCAGCGGTCCGCAAAGCAGGGGAAGTGGACATCGTTATTTGCGGCGAGCGCGCTACCGATGGTGAAACTGGCCAGACGGCCGCTATGGTTGCTCTGTATCTTGACATGCCTGTGCAGACCTACGTGTCCGCCGTTGATGTTTTTGATGACAAAGTCATTGTAAAACGTACTGTTGAACGCGGTTTCGAACGGGTGGAAGTTCCCACTCCAGTGTTGATCAGCGTTAATAAAGATATTAATGAAGTAGGCATGCCTACGCTGAGCGGCAAATTACACGCGAAAACCGTAGCGGTTGATTCTTATGATGCTGCTGGTTTGGGCATTGAAAAATGCGAAGTAGGCTTGGGTGGTTCGCCGACTCGTGTTGTGAAAGTATTTAGTCCGAAATTGGCGCGTGATACCATTATGCGTAAAGCCGATGGCACGACCAAACCCGTAGAAGAGCTTGTTGAATTCCTGGTCAAAAAAGAAGTACTGGGTTAATTTGGAATGAAATAGGGGGTAACGTGACGTGTCTACTTATCTGAACGCTGGCGTAGATCGCGAAAATTTCATGGCATCCTTTAAGGGTGTGTATATTCTGGGCGAGCAACGGAACGGCCAGATTTTGCCTGTAACTTATGAGCTGATTGCTCGCGGCCGCAGCTTGGCGGATGATCTGAATGCCAAGTTGACCTGTGTATTGTTGGGAGAAACTGTCGAAAACCCGGAGCAAGCCATTACGCAAGGGGCTGACCGTGTTGTTTTCATCAAGGATGCGTCCTTGGCTCATTTCCTGCCCCGTCCGTACACGAATGCTATTTGCAAGTTGGTTGAAGAAGAACGTCCGGAAATCATCATTGCTGCTGCTACTACCACGGGCCGTACGGTAATGCCGCTGGTAGCCGCTAAGCTGCATACTGGTCTGACCGCAGACTGCACTTCTTTGACTATTGATCATGATACTAAATTGTTGCTGCAAACCCGTCCGGCTATCGGCGGCAATATCATGGCTACCATTAAAACGCCTGACCATCGTCCGCAAATGTCGACAGTCCGGCCGCGTTCCTGCAAGCCATTGGCTGCTGACGCTTCTCGTAAAGGCGAAGTAATTGAAAAGAAATTTGAAGGCGCTACGTTTGTGACACCTGAAAAATTCCTCGAATTCATTACTGATAAAACCCAGGCTGTGGGTGTTGAAGATGCTGAGATCGTCATTGCTGGCGGTAAAGGCATGAAGAACACCGAGGGCTGGAAAATCATTGAAACGCTGGCTGAACTTCTGAATGCCGGCGTAGGCGCTACTCGCGATGCGGTAGAGCTGGGCTGGACTACCTATTCTCACCAGATTGGTTTGTCCGGCAAGACTGTTGCGCCGGTGCTGTATATCGCCATGGGTATTTCCGGTAAAATCGCCCATTTGGCTGGTATGCAAACTGCCGACGTAATTGTGGCTATCAACAAGGATCCCGAAGCGCAGATCTTCAAGGTCGCTGACTTCGGTATTGTTGGCGATGTACTTGAAGTCGGTCCTATGCTCATTGAAGCGGTGAAACAACTCAAGGCAAAAGCGTAAGGAGGATCCAGGCGATGCAATTCAACAAAGTAACCCAGAAGCATATCGATGAATTGAAGGCCATCTTCGGCGGCGCCAACGTATTGTTCGACGAAGAGAAGATGGATATGTACTCCCGCGACGAAGTATCTGATAAGCAGTGGGAGCATATGCCGGAAGTAGTAGTTAAAGCAGGTTCCGCTCAAGAAATCTCGGAACTGTGCAAATGGGCTAATACTAATATGATTCCGATCACCCCTCGTGGCGGCGGTTCCGGTCTGGCTGCAGGCGCAGTTCCTATGTACGGCGGTGTGGTTATTTCTACAGAACGTATGAACAAAGTTCATGAAATCGATACGCAGAACCTGTTTATGGTTCTTGAGCCCGGCGTCACCACTGGTGAAGTACAGGCATTGGCTAAAGAACAAGGCTTGCTGTATGCTGGCGATCCTTGCTCGGCTGATTCTTCCTTCATTGGCGGTAATATTGCCACCAATGCCGGCGGCAACCGTGCTGTAAAATATGGCACTACCACCCGTCACGTATACGGTTTGGAAATTGTAACCCCTACTGGTGACATTGTCACTTTGGGCGGTAAAAACGTAAAAGACGTAACAGGCTATGATGTGGTACATCTCATGGTCGGTTCCGAAGGCACCTTGGGCATCGTGACCAAGATTTGGCTGAAACTCATTCCGTTGCCGAAGTATGTAGCCGACTTGCTGGTTCCTTTCGAAAAAATGCAGGACGCCATCAATGTGGTGCCTAAAATCATGACTGCTGGCGTAGTGCCGACTTGCTTGGAGTTTATGGATGGTGAATCCATCCGTGCTTCTGAGATGTATCTTAACAAAAAGCTGCCGCATAGCGATGCCGGCGCTTATGTTATCATCGAAGTTGACGGTTCGACAGAAGAGCAGGTTCAGGCTGACTATGAAGCTGCTGGTAAAATGTGCATGGATAATGGTGCGTTGGAAGTGTTTGTTTCCGACAATCTCTCCAGCAGTGAGCGCATCTGGAAAGCTCGTAAGTGCTACGCTGAGGCATTGCGTATGCTGAGCCCTGTGTACTGCATGGAAGACATTGTAGTGCCTGTTTCGGAGATTCCGAAAGCGCTGGAAGGCATTGCTAAAATTGCTGCAAAGCATAGCTGCCGCATTCCTTCCGCTGGTCATGCTGGCGACGGCAATATCCACTGCACTATTCTCCGCGAAGACCGGGATGAGCATACTTGGCATGAACTGAAAGACGCGGTTCTGCCGGAAATTTATGAACTGACCTACTCTCTGGGCGGCAACCTGTCCGGCGAGCACGGTATTGGCGCTAAGCGGGCGGAAGCCATGGAACGTCATATGACACCGGAGCAGAAAACTGTATTCGGTTTAGTGAAAAAAGCATTTGACCCCAATGGCATCATGAACCCCGGCAAAGTGTTGATCTAATTGGTGTAAAAAAAGAGCTTCCCCGCAAGGGAAGCTCTTTTTTGTTATAATGAGATAGAAAAGGAATTGCTGAACGAGGTGCGGGATATGGCGAAAAGCTTAAAAAGGCAGCTAGATGCGAGATTTGCTCAAACGTTGGTTGATATTGTAGCAGCAGAGTTGAATAAAAATGTAAATATTACCGATGAACATGGCGTGATTATTGCTTCTTTCAGTACTGAGCGCATTACCCAAGTGCATGAAATTGCCGCTAATATGCTGCAAACAGGCGTGATTCGAGAATGCGCCGTCAGTGAAGAGGATGAGCGTCAATGGAAGGGCGTGCGTAAAGGCTGGAATGTACCTATTCTTTTTGAAAATCATTGTGTCGGCGTTATTGGCGTCAGTGGCGAGCCGGAAACTTCGGCGCCTTATGCAAGACTCGCCGCTCGCTTTGTAGAGGCGGCTCTGCAGGCCAATGCACGTCAGGAAGAGCTGGTGCAGGCTCTGAATGAAAAGAAAGAACTGCAGTCCAGTCTGATGAACCGGATCATTCAGGCCCAGGAGGAAGAACGCAGACGCATCTCACGGGAACTTCATGATGAAACAAGCCAGGCGTTAACATCGATCATTGTCGGCCTGCGTGTCTTGGCTGCCGGGGCTAAAGGGCAGGCAGAAGAAAGTAGTTTACTGCAGATGCGCGATCTGGCGGTACAGACGCTGGAGGCGGTGCATCATCTGGCCGTGGAACTGAGGCCTATCCTTTTGGACGATTTAGGGCTCCTGGCAGCAGTGCAAAAGTATATAGAAGGGTATATGAAGCAATACGGCATACAAGTTCAATTGCATGTAAGCAATATGCACCGGGAACGTTTTCCAAGTGAGCTGGAAACTACGATCTATCGCATTTTGCAAGAGGCATTGACCAATGCAGCTCGTCATGCTCAAGCAGAACAAATCGACGTGACGCTGGCTAAGCAACGAGGAAAAATCATTTTAGTAGTGGCAGACAATGGCATCGGTTTTGCTGAAGGGCGATATAAGGGGCATCAAGGGTATACAGCCCTTGGTATTTATGGTATGCGCGAACGGACCGCTTTATTGGATGGAACCCTAGAAATCAAGTCTTCTCCTGGAGACGGTACAACTTTGATTGTGGAGATTCCCTTGCGTAGACGTAAAAAAGCAGAAGAAATTTAGTAGAAAATAAACATCAAAACACAAAGTAATTGAGAAACAGCGAAGCACAGTGAACATAAAGGTTGTAGTCTGAACAAGGAGAAAGACATGGGCTATAAAAGTTGTCAGTGGATTCGAGATAAAAAAATGGTGAGACTCGCATTTGCGAATCTCACCATTTTTGTTAGAAAAATTATGCTTTGTTAGCACCAGCCTGATACGAGCGATCCAAAAGTTGAATCACATGGTAACAGTTTTGAGGTTGATTGTTTTGAACCAAGCCGTCGGTAAGGAACATCCGGCAGCTAGGACAGCTAGTTGCGACATTATCAGCCTTAGTGGATGCAATGTCAGCAATTTTTTTGTCGTTAACTTGGCGCGCAAGGTCATAATGCGCCAAGTTGAAGGAACCTCCTGATCCACAACAACGATCAGGCGCGCTCATTTCCACGAATTTTAAGCCGGGAATTGCTTTGAGAATCTCCCGCGGCTGCTGGGTTACTTTTAGGCCACGAGCCATATGGCAAGGATCGTGCATAGTAATGGTCTCGTTGACTGGCCCAAGAGTGTCTTTGCGGAAGGGGAGAACGTCCACTAGAAATTCACTGATTTCGTAGGTCATGTTCGCCAACTTTTCCGCGCGAGCTTTCATTTGCGGATCATCGTGGAAAATATGAGGATATTCGATTTTCAAGGCTTCGGCGCAAGAACCGCAAGAAGCGATAATTGCATCTAAATTGTATTTGCTGATAGCATCTTCAAAGACTTCGATGTTGTGTTTCGCAAAAGCCTGCGTCCGTTCGGTCTGGCCGTATACATAGACTGGCGTGCCGCAGCAATGCTGGGTGCTGGGGATGACGATTTCAACATCGTTGGCTTTAAGAACATTGACTACCGATTGCCCCATATCTGTGTAGATATAGTTAATAGTGCAACCCGTGAAAAAGCCGACTTTTTTCTTAGGGTTGGCAACGGTAATGCGTTCCGGAACTTGGTTGCGGAACGGCGTTGCAGCAAAAGGTGCCGTAATGCGCCGCGCATCCATGCCTGGCATGGGGAAGCGGGCGACAGCAGCCATCGGACGAGGAAGCTTTTTGAAGCTCAAAGGACCGAAAAGGCCAGCCATACGCAAAGCAAAGTCAAAAAGTTGACGATGCTTAAGCAAGTTAAAGACATTCTTTTTGATAGGGCTCAAGCCGCGTGCTTTGGCAGCAGCCCGGCGACCACGAATGACAAGCTCGTCGGCAGGAACGCCGCACGGGCATTTGGTGGCGCAGGCTTTACAAGATAGGCAGGTCAGCATGATTTTTTCAAATTCTTCGCTCAAAGGAAGCTGGCCTTTTAAAACGCCTTCCATAAGGGCTAGTTTGCCGCGGGCAACAGCGCTTTCTTTGCCTATTTCTTTGTAAAGAGGGCAAACTGCCATGCAGTTACCGCACTTCATACAATTTGAAAGGGCATCTTCAATATCTTTCAAAAGAGTTGCATCTTGGGCATTCATATCCGCCGCAGTGATTTGGTTGCTCATGGCTTAACACTCTCCTACTAGTTTGCCAGGATTGAGAATCAGATTGGGGTCAAGGGCGCGCTTAATGGAACGCATAGCATTCATGGCGGCAGGACCATGCTGGTCTTCCATATAGCGAAGTTTACCCAAGCCGATGCCGTGCTCGCCGGACAAAGTTCCGCCTAGCTTCAAAGCGCCAAGGAAAATGTCGTCCATAGCTTTATACACGCGGCCCATTTCTTCTTCATCACGCAGATCGCAGACGATGGTGGGATGCATATTACCGTCGCCAGCATGACCAAAGGTGCCAATCGTGACATTGTATTTTGCAGCTGCGTCATTAACTAGGCGAATCATGGCTGCAACCTGATTGCGAGGAACCGTAGCATCTTCCACAAACGTGGTAGGACGCAATTTTGCCAGCGCCGGCAGAGCGGCACGGCGAGCAGCCCAGAGATTGTCGCGATCTTGCGCGTTTTTAGCCAACTGAGCCTGGCCGTCATATTTGTTGAGAATTTCTACTACTTTAGCAGCTTCTTTTTCAACTACTTCAGGAAGACCGTCTACTTCAATCAGAACAACGGCTTCAGCATCTAAAGGAAGGCCGCATTTCGCATAGTCTTCTACAGTACGAATGGTAGCGTTATCCATAATTTCCAAAGTGGCTGGAATGATTTTTGCGGCTACAATAGCGGAAATGGCCTGGCCAGCTTTGTCCAGATCATGGAAAACCGCCATCATGCTTTTTTGTGCTTCTGGAGCGGGAACCAATTTCAAGATTAGCTTGGTAATGACACCCAAAGTGCCTTCGGAGCCAACCATAAGTTTAGTAAGATCATAGCCGGAGACGTCTTTAACGTTTTTGCCACCGCAGTTGATAATTTCGCCGCTGGGCAGAACGACTTCCATGCCCATAATATAATGCTTGGATACGCCGTATTTTAGACCACGCAGGCCGCCTGCATTTTCTGCAGCGGTGCCTCCGAGAGTAGCCGTAGCAACCGTGCCCGGATCAGGAGGATAAATGAGGCCGTTTTTAGCGACTTCTGTGTTTAAAGTGGCAACAATTACGCCAGGCTCAGCCACGGCAACCAGGTTTTCCAAATCAATTTCAATGATTTTGTCAAAACGGGTCATCAACAATACGATGCCGCCTTTTGTGGGACAGGTGCCAGCGCTCAGGTTGGTGCCGGAGCCACGCGTGTAAACGGGAATCTTGTTGGCATTAGCTAATTTGAGAACCTGAGAAACTTCCTCTGCATTTTCCGGGATGACAACAGCGTCCGGCATATGAGCATGGCCGGGTGTGGCATCATAAGAATAGGTGTACAAATCTTCCGGACTAGTCAGAACATGGTCAGCACCGACAATCTTTTTGAGCTCTTGGATTTGGGTTTGTTGCATACCTTTTCTACCCCTCTACTTATAAATTTTGACAATAGAAATAATAAAATAATATAAATAATCGAATCTATCATAATTATAGTTCGAACATTCACCCTTGTACAGGGGGTATAAAAGGTAACCTGAAGTAAGATATGACGTTATAACAGTGTGGGGTAAAGTATTACAATGTCAGGTGTTAATGAGCTTGTAACGGATCGCATAGTTTACAAGTTCTGATTTTTTGCTTACGTTTAGCTTGTTCATGATACGAGAACGGTAGGTATCCACCGTTTTGGCGCTGATGGAAAGCATTTCCGCAATTTCACTGTTTGTATGGCCTTGAGCTAAAAAACGGAGTACTTCTCGTTCACGAACACTGAGTAGGACATATGGATTTTGATTGTCCGGTTCGTTGACAGAGGTGCGGAGCAAGCTTTCAATTAGTGTTTGGGAAATCGTCTCATTCAAATGTTTTTTTCCTTCGTGAATCTTGACAATACCCTCAATTAATTCCGTGTCCGCAGACTTTTTTAAGACATAACCATCGGCGCCGGCTCGCATAACTTCCTTAATATATTCCTCATCGTCATACATAGTAAGAACTAGTACGCGGCAGGGGAGGTTGCGCGAGCGAATTTCTTTGAGCACGTCCACACCGGTCATGCCAGGCATAGACAAATCCAAAATAAGAACATCCGGCGAAAGATGCTCCACCATATGCAAGGCTTCCAAACCGTCACCCGCTTCTCCGATCACTTCAAACTGAGGTGAACAATGAAGCAAGGCTTTCAGGCCGGAGCGCAATACGGCATGATCGTCTGCAAGGATAATGCTGATTTTTTTCATGGAAATAAAACTCCTTTCAAAAAGAGCCGCTGCGTTAAGCAATGGTTCCATAAGGCTTCCTTTTAGCATAGCACAGAGGCAGCGGCAGGGAAAGCGTCGATTGCCTTGTCAGGGTGCTGGTAATCTTCTATAATATAAGGAAATTGTGGCGATACTGGCAAGGTTAATTTGGTTTTATACTTTGCCGATGATGGGGCGAGGAGTTGTAAAATGTATCCATATCTTTTTTTTATTGGCGACTTTCCTGTGCGTTCTTATGGCATGGTGATGATGTTGAGTATTGTTTTAGCAACTGTTGTGGCTTATTTTTTGGCAAAACAGGATGGCCGCTGGCATCAACATGTGCCTGACTTTGGAATTTGCTGTGGGTTTGCCGGATTAATAGGAGCACGCCTATGGGATGTGTTTTTTTTCGACTGGAGCTATTATCAGCATCACCTTTTGGAAATTCCTTTTGTCTGGCAAGGGGGCATGTCGATTCAAGGCGGTGTGGTATTCGGCGCTTTGGCCGGCTATTGGTATACTAAGCATCATGGCATTGATACGTGGGCTTTTGCGGATATTGCGGCTGCGCCTGCAGTTATTTTCGGGCAAGCTCTGGGACGGGCCGCCAATTTACTTAATGGTGACGCTTTTGGACATCCGACAGGAGACGGATTCGGCATCGTTTATCCCGTGGGCTCTTTAGCACAGCACACTTATGGAATGCAGCCTCTTTGGCCGGCGGAGATTTGGGAAGGACAGATCGACCTGGTTATCTTCGCGTTGCTGCTGTTGTTGCGGACAACAAATCATCGCAAGGGACAGGTGTTTGCTTGTTATGTGTTTTTGTATTCAACGGCACGCTTTGGCCTGGAATTTTTGAGGGGGGATTACGGAACGTTGCTCTGGGGTCTTAAATCAGCGCAGTTGACAGGAGGCGCGATGGCTGTGCTGGCACTGTTGGTTTTTGCGCTTTTGGGACGGTTTGGAAAACCTATTCGCAATATAAGCGACAATTGACTCTCTTAGTAGATTTAGTTATAATATATCTCATATTGGGTTCTTATATAAAAATCCAAAGATGCAAACAAGTATGTAAGAATAGGCTTCAGAGAGTTGGCGGTCGCTGTGAGCCAATGCCATGGACTTACGGAACTCTTTGCAGAGGAGCGGCGCTGAAAAAGCAGTAAGCGTTGCCGTGTCGCCAGCGTTATTGGTTGGAGAGGATGTCTGTGTTTTAGGCATCAAGCAGGGTGGTATCGCGGGTGCGCTCGTCCCTGGCACAATGCCAAGGGGCGTTTTATTTTTTTAGAAGGAAGGAAGCAAAGACGATGATTGAAAACAAGTATGTTCCTTTCGAAATTGAACGGAAATGGCAGGAAAAATGGCACGAGGAGAGTCTTTATAAGACTAGTTTGAACCGACAAAAACCGGAATACTATGTCTTGGAGATGTTTCCTTATCCTTCCGGTAATCTACATATGGGTCATGTGCGCAATTATTCCATCGGCGACGTTATCGCTCGCTTTAAAATGATGCAAGGCTATAATGTGCTGCATCCTATGGGGTGGGATGCGTTTGGCATGCCAGCGGAGAATGCCGCGATTAAAAATGGCATTCATCCTGCAAATTGGACTTGGTCCAATATCGATAACATGCGGCGGCAGCAGCAGGAACTGGGCTTGTCTTACGATTGGAGCCGCGAGGTGGCGACGTGCCATCCGGAGTATTATCGCTGGACGCAATGGCTGTTTTTGCTCTTTTTAGAGCGCGGCTTGGCTTATAAAAAGAAGGCTTCCGTTAATTGGTGCGATGAGTGCAATACTGTATTAGCTAATGAGCAGGTTATTGACGGCCACTGCTGGCGTTGTGATTCGGCGGTTGTCAAAAAAGACCTGGAACAATGGTTCTTCCGTATTACAGACTATGCGGATCGTCTTTTGGAAGATTTGGACGAACTGAAAGGCTGGCCGGAGCGGGTAAAAACTATGCAGGAAAACTGGATTGGCCGCAGTGAAGGCGCAGAGTTTTCCTTTGATTTGCCGGAGTTGGGCGAGAAGATTCCTGTTTATACTACACGGCAGGATACCGTGTTTGGCGTCAGTTATGTTGTTTTAGCGCCAGAGCATCCGTTGGTGGAAAAAATGATTGAAGGCCGCCCGGAAGAGGCTGCCGTGCGCGCTTTTGTGGAAAAAGTGCGCTCTATGAATGAAATCAGCCGTACTTCTTCGGAAACGGAAAAGGAAGGCATTTTTACCGGCGTTTATGCGATTCATCCTTTTACCGGCGAGCCGATTCCGGTATGGGTAGCCAACTATGTACTGTATGAATATGGCACAGGCGCTGTCATGGGCGTGCCAGCTCATGATGAACGAGACTGGGTCTTTGCTGGCAAGTACAGTTTGCCGAAAAAAGTAGTGGTCCAGCCGGAAGGACAAGTTCTGGATGTTACTACGATGGAAGGCGCCTATGACGGAGCTGGCGTGCTTATTGATTCCGGATGTTTTAGCGGCTTAGGCAATGAGGCGGCTAAAAGTGCAATTGCTTCTTGGCTGGAAGACCAAGGTGTAGGGACGAAACGGGTCAATTACCGTTTGCGTGACTGGCTGGTATCGCGTCAGCGCTATTGGGGCGCGCCCATTCCTGTGATTTACTGTCCTACATGCGGCGTTGTGCCAGTACCGCAGGAGGACCTGCCGGTATTGCTACCGGAAAATGTGCGCTTTGACGCTGGTGTAGTCTCTCCTTTAGCGGATGCGGAAGATTTTGTGAAATGCACTTGCCCGAAATGCGGTGGCGCTGCACGGCGTGAAACAGATACGATGGATACCTTTATTTGTTCTTCTTGGTATTATTTGCGTTATGCGGATCCGCGCAATACACAGGCTCCTTTCGATATGGGAAAAGGCGATTACTGGATGCCGGTAGATCAATATATTGGTGGTATTGAACATGCTATTCTGCATTTGTTGTATTCTCGTTTCTTCACTAAGGTGTTGAAGGATGCAGGCTTGATTAATGCCAATGAACCCTTTAAGAACTTGCTTACTCAAGGTATGGTGCTCAAAGACGGTTCGAAAATGTCAAAATCCAAAGGAAATGTCGTAGCCCCTGGAGAGATTGTTGAAAAATACGGTGCCGATACAGCCCGGTTATTTATTCTTTTTGCAGCGCCTCCGGAGCGAGATCTAGAGTGGAGCGAGCAGGGGGTAGAAGGTGCTTTTCGCTTCTTAGGCCGTTTCTGGCGGATTGTGCTGCACTATGCACAGTTTACGTCTGCTGCGGAAAGCGGCGAATACGTGCCAGAACAACTGGAAAAAGAAGCGAAAGAACTGCGCAGAACCCTTCATGCTACTATTAAAAAGGTGACTGAGGACGTCGAGCAGCGATTTAACTTCAATACAGCAATCAGTTCCATTATGGAATTGGTTAATGCCATGTATGCCTTGAAAGAGGAACCAAAAGCCCTGGTTTCCGGTTTGGCGCAGGAGCTGGTTTCGTCTTCGTTACGCCTAATTGCCCCCTTTGCACCGCATATGGCGGAAGAACTTTGGCAGCTTACTGGCGGAAATGGCAGTGTGCACAAGCAAAGTTGGCCAGTGTATGATGAGGCGGCTTTGCAGGTGGAGGAAGTGGAATTGGTTCTGCAGATCAACGGTAAAGTGAGAGACAAGATTGTTGTACCTGTTGGTCTGAGTGCCGCAGAGCTGGAATCGCTGGCTATGGGACAAGAACGGGTACAGCAAGCGATTGTTGACAAAAAAATTGTAAAAGTTATTTGTGTGCCGCAAAAATTGGTAAATATTGTAGTGAAATAGAAACGGAGCTGTTACTATGGCTAACTGCAACGAAACAAATTGTATCTGCCCGAAAACTAATTGCGAGCGTCATGGCAAATGCTGTGAATGCATTAATTTTCACCGCAATAGTCAGAATCAGGTGTTTTGCATGCGGGAAGGAAATTATACGGGCAAATAGCCGAGTGCAAATTGGTTGTATTATCAAACGAGGCCGTATCACATTAATGTGGTACGGCCTCGTTTTTCATTTTGTTGCAGTTATTAGGTGGGTTCTAAGCATTTTCATAGTTTCTTAAGGACTTCATTTTCGCTTGTCTTTGTGAAAGCAGGGATGATTAAGGGCGTGTCGAAGCACTAATAAATAAAGAAGCTGGAGAAAGGGAGATGGCAGTCATGCCGGCAGTGCGCGTATATGTTCTTGCAGCTTTGTTGATTTTAGTGGTGTGCGGCGGTTATGCAATGCAATCTTTAAGCGGCAAGGAATCTGCAGCGCCGCTGGAAGGGACTGTGACATTAGAGTCGGAGCCGGTTCAGGGCAAAGTGTTAGCCAGGGTCTATGTCAGCGGGGCGGTAGCGGTTCCGGGGCTGTACCAAGTAGAGACAGGGATGCGCGTGGCAGACGTATTGGCTTTGGCTGGAGGAGCGGATGAGAGTGCGGATTTGCAAAAGGTGAATTTGGCGCAAAAATGCAAAGACGGTATGCAGGTAAAAGTGCCAGCTCGTAAAACTTTGTCAGTTAAAAACCAAAGTAGCCGCGCAGTAACGGGTGAGGGCGCTCCGGCTGTTTTTTTGAATGTCGCAAGCGAAGCGGAATTGGACAGGCTGCCTGGAATTAGCCCGGTTTTAGCGCGGCGCATTGTACAATATCGTGTAGAACACGGGAGTTTTCACTCGTTACAGGAGCTCTTGCAAATTCCCGGTGTAAACGAAACTCTCTTAGAGCGGCTGCAAGGCAGGCTGACATTGTGACATTGTCATTTCTTTGGCTGCTGTTGGCGACAACAGCAGGAGGAATTTATTTTTATGGCAATAGAGCGGAAGATATCCCGGCTTTGGTGTTTCAACTGGTATTTGCAGCTTCCGTACTATTCGCCGCGATGCTGGCGCAACGTTTTAAAAGAGTGGCGCTGGCTTGTTTGTTAGTGGCTGCAGCAGCGGCGGGTATCATGCGGGAAGAGCAGGTTTTGGAACAGTGGCGGCAAGGGGTAGCGCAGTGGCAAGGAAAAACGGTGTTGGCGGAAGGCATTTTGTTGGAACAGACCGTTGCTGAGGAGGAACCTGGTTGGGCGAGAGGGCGCCTTGATTGTTACGCCGTCGGCGGTCCTGGCGGAACATTGATTTCCTGTGCGCAGTCGGTCTGGCTGAAATACCCTGCAGGTCATACCGGTCTAGGAGATGTTTTGAAAGTTGAAGGCAAGCTGAGCTCCAATAGCGCTTTTCGTGATGAGGGACAAGCTCAGCGTGAAAGAATGTTGGTGGTGCAGGGGATTGCAGGGACATTGAACGCTAAAACGGGAAAAATCAAGGTGCTACGCCACCCAGAAGCGTATGAGTGGGGACAGTGGCGTTTTTCCCAATGGCGTGATGCTTTAACGGCGCGAATTACTGAACGGTTGTCAGCTGATACAGCTGGCATTTTAAACGGTATGCTCTTTGGAGGGTATGCAGGCATTGCACCAGAAACGGCTCAGGCTTTTCGCGATACTGGTCTTGTTCATATTTTATCGGTTTCCGGTTCGCATGTCTCTTTACTGGGAGCGATGCTTCTCTGGCTTGGCTCGTGGATGAATCTGGGGAAGAAAAGTAAAGTGGCTTTTATTGGAGCAGGCATTGTGCTGTATGCTTGCATTGCCGGTTGGTGCGCCCCTGTAGCCCGCTCGGTTTGTATGGGACTGGTAGCTTTAGGTGCTTTGGCTTGGGGGCGAGAAAAAGAAGCCGTATACTCTTTAGTGCTTTGCGCTTGGGGACTGTTGCTATTTCAGCCCTTATGGCTTTGGGATATCGGATTTCAACTTTCTTTTTTTGCGACGGCCGGGTTGATTTTATTAGCGCCGAAAGCGCTGGAATGTCTTCAAGCATGGCGCGTGCCCGTCGTGTTTGGCGCACCCTTGGCGATTACCTGGGGAGCGCAGATGGCGTCACTACCTTTGTTGGCTTTTTATTTTCAACAGTTTTCACTTGTGTCTTTTGTGGCGAATTTGCTGGTGCTTCCATTATTGGAAGGGGCTATGGTTTTTGGATTGGGTTTGCTGGCAGTAGGCTTTATTATAGGAGATATTTGGCTGATGCCGGTATGGATGCTGTGCCAGGGACTTGTATACTTGGGAAGCTTCTTTGCGGACTTGTGCGCTAAGGTTCCGGGCGCGTTGGCCTATGTGCCTCCGCCGGGAACGCTGGCAAGTTTCGCTTATTTTGCAGCGTTGACAATTTTTTGGCGACAGCGTCTACCGGCAGTACAGCAAACAGGATTATGGCTTATCGTATGTGTGCTTTGGTTGGGGCCGTGCTTATGGTTCCCCCCGGAGCTTGAGGTGCATATGCTAGATGTTGGTGAGGGGGATGCACTGGTGGTGCTGACGCCGCATCGTCATGCCTGGGTAGTGGATGCGGGCGGCGTATGGAGGCACGGAGATGCTGGCAGCAAGGTAGTTGTTCCTCATTTGCGGCGGTTAGGTGTATCGAAATTACAAGGCATGGTGTTGACTCATGGGCATGCAGACCATATGGGCGGCGCCCAGGCAGTATTGCGCAATTTTCCTTGCGGCTATCTGATGGCTCCGACTATGGAAAAACCAGGGCAAGCTGCTTTGCAACTTGTGTTGCCGGAGGAGATTTCCGTATGCCGTATTCCTCCTGGGAATGTGGTTTCTTGGACCGATGACGGCGTATCGTTTTACGCCTTGCGGTCTCCAGGCGGACTGGTGAGAGGAGAAAATGACGAATCGTTGATTGTGTGGTTGGTTTATGGTGAAAAAAGCTTTCTGTTGGCTGGTGATGCAAAGTTAGAGACCTCTTGGCTGCCTCAAAATTTGCACTGCGATGTATTAAAACTGCCGCATCATGGGTCTCGATTTGCATGGGAGGCGGAAGTTTTGGCAACGTTGGCGCCTCAAATAGCTCTGATTTCAGTGGGACGCAATAATTCATTCGGACACCCTCATGCGGAGACGCTGCGAGAATTAACACAGAACGGAGCTAGTTTATGGCGGACGGATCGGGACGGTACTGTGCGGGTTTTTACAGATGGACATGTTTTGCGCCTTGCCACAACGCCGGGCTTTGGGGTACACTAAATCAGCGGAATATACTCTGAAACGAGGCGTAAGTATGACTTGTGAAGAATTAATGAGGGATGCGCGTAAAGGAACGATGCATTCCATTTATGTACTCCACGGCGAAGATGCGGCAGAGGTGCGCAGGAGCGGGCAGCAACTGGCAGGGCTGTTGGTTTCGGAAGAACAGGCGGCGGCTGGGCAGATGTTGAAGGTATCCGGCAAGTGGGATATAGAGGAATTTCGATTTTGGCTGCAGGAATTTCCTTTTTGGGGTGAGCGAAAGTGGCTGTGGTGGCATGGCTGTCCTTGGCTAGGGGAGGCAGGGGCCGAAGAAATTGCCGCTGCCTCCGAGACGGTGGCGCCTTGGCCGGAATACGCTGGACTACTGTTGACTGCGACCAAGCTGGATAAGAGAACTCGTTTTTATAAGGCATTGTTGCAGGTCGGTGGCGTAGAGGCTGCTTGTGCGCTGCTGCGCCCCTGGGAAGCGGAGGCGTGGTTTGCTCAATATCTGCAAAAAGCAGGCAGGACTTTAGAAAGAGATGCTTCCGCTTGGTTGGCTTCTTTATTCAGCTCATCCCAACAATTGGCGCCTGGCTGGCTGGAGCAGGAGGCTGAAAAAGTGTTGCTGTACACGCAAGGGCGTAAACGGATTTCGCTGACAGATGTGCAGACTATGCTGGCGGCGACGCCGGAAGCCTCTTCCTTTGCTTTGTTGGATGCTATTGCAGCAGGTCAGTGTGCTCGGGCATTGTCGTTGTTGGAAGAGGCTTGCCGCAGTTCGAATGCGGCATTTATGCTGATCCCGCTATTAGCGCGGCAACTGCGGTTGCAGCTGCAAAGTCTGGATGTTCAAGGCGGCAAGCAAGAGATGGCTAAAGAACTGAAAGTGCATCCTTATGTAGCGGAAAAGCTGCTGCGGCAGAGGGGAGATGTCTTGCCTGAATTGTTACGTTATTTGCTGCAAGAATTGGCACGGCTGGAAGGCGGCATCAAATCGGGGACCAGGCTGCTGCAAGGAGAATTGGAAAAGTTGGTTATTTTGTGGTGTGAAAAAGGCAGACAAAAAAAGTGATGGAGAAGCAAGCTTCTCCATCACTTTTTTTGTCTGCCGCAAAAATTACATTGCGTTCAATTTTTTCATCAGACGAGATTTTTTCCGAGCAGCGGCATTTTTATGGATGACGCCTTTCTTGGCAGCCTTATCGATGGTACTAACAGCAGTGGTCAGAAGGGTTTTCGCCTCATCCGCCTGTTTGCCGTTGATGGCTTCCAACGTCTTGCGGGTCGCGGTTTTGACCGTCGATCTAACAGCGAAGTTTTTCGCACGACGTTCTGCGTCCGTTTTTACACTACGTACAGAGGATTTAATATTCGGCAAGTCGTTCACCTCCTTATGACCATATTACTTAAAATATATTAGCATGGTGCTTGCAAAAAAGCAAGTGTTGCTTTAAAAGAAGATATGCAAAAAAAATCGGAGGCCGGAAAGGTTTTCTTGTTTGCGTGGCCAATATATATAAAGTTAAGCAAAAGAAAGTGAAGTGAAAACATGGCGAAGCCAATTTGCATGATTATTGACGGAAGCAGCTTGACCTATCGAGCTTTCTACGCGCTGCCGCTTCTGACGGATGCCTCAGGGCGCTATACGAACGCAGTATATGGGTTGTCGACCATGCTGTTGCGCCTTTTGGGAGAATGGCAGCCGCAACAGTTAGTGGTGGCTTTTGACAAAGGCAAGCATACTTTCCGAAATGAAGTATATGGGGATTATAAGGCTCACCGTAAAGCGACGCCGGTAGAACTGGTGGAACAGTTTCCGCGGGTGCGGGAGCTGGCGGCAGCTTTTGGTGCGGCTGTTTTAGAACAAGAAGGATATGAAGCCGACGACATTATTGGGAAAGTTTCCTGCGATGCGGCCCAAGAAGGACTAGAGGTATTGATTGTTACCGGGGACCGGGATGCGCTGCAATTGGTGGAACCGTCGGTCAAGGTGCTGCTGACGCGCAAAGGAATCAGCGAAATGGATGTATACGATGAAGCTAAAGTGCAAGAAGTGTATGGCATGGAGCCACTGCGGCTGATTGACTTAAAAGGGTTGATGGGAGATGCCTCGGACAATATTCCCGGGGTGCCTGGTATTGGAGAAAAGACAGCCGCTAAGCTGCTGGCCCAATTTGGTACGTTAGAAGAAGTTTTGGCGCAAGCGGCGCAGGTGAAGGGGAATAAAACAAGAGAGGCCTTGGTAGCTAATGCAGATTTAGCGCTTTTATCGAAGAAGTTGGCAACCATTGTCCGTGATATGCCGCTGGAGGAAGAGTGGCGTCAAAGCAAACCGGAGGCAGGAGCGGCCTTAGCGTCCTTTTTTACACAGATGGATTTTCGCTCCCTACTGGCGCGGCTTACTGTGACGGAAACCGATATTCCTAATCCGGCGGAGCAAAAACTTGCGCCCTTGCAGTGGCAGAAAGAGCAAGCGGCGCTTGTCTGGCTGGTGCAGGAGCAAGCGGTGGCGGTCTGGCCTCTTTGGGACGAGCTGCGTTTAAGCGGCTTGGTATTGTCAAACGGCTCTGAAGTTTGCTGGTTTGCCGCGGAATGTGAAACCTGGGATGCATTGCTGACGGAATTGGTTAAAAAGAAAAATGTAACTGGACATGATGTGAAGCGGTTGGTGCGGTGGTTGCTGCAAGAGCGACAGGCAAAGTTTTCTGTTGCTTTCGATACGGCATTGGCAGCCTATTTGCTGGATGCAACCCAAGGAGAGGCCGCATTTTCTTCCATTTGCCTGCGCTATTTGGGGAGGGAAGAGTCGTTGACGTCACTGCCCAAAGAGGATGCAGCCGCTTACAGTGCAAAAGCGTTGTTGGAATTACGACCTGTGTTGGAGAAACAGTTAGACGACCAGTATATGCGTGAATTGTATTTTTCGTTGGAACTTCCGCTGTTGGGAATTTTGGCGGTCGTGGAAGCCCAGGGCATTGCAGTGGATTTCATTCACCTGCAAGCGGTGAATGAAGAACTGGGACAGCGGATAAATGAACTGTTGACAGGGATTCACGCTGCGGCGGGTGAAGAGTTTAACGTTAATTCCACTAAACAACTGGGCGTAGTATTGTTTGAAAAATTAGGTTTGCCAGTGCAGAAAAAAACGAAAACAGGGTACTCCACGGATGCGGAAGTATTGGAAAAATTAAGTGGTCATCATGCCGTAGTGGATCAACTGCTGGAATATCGCATGCTGAGTAAACTGAAAAGCACCTATTTGGAAGGTTTGGCAGCGTTAATTAATCGTCAAAATAATCGTGTGTATACGCATTTTAACCAAATGGTGACTTCGACAGGGAGGCTGAGCAGTTCGGAGCCGAATCTGCAGAATATTCCGGTGCGGACGGAAACCGGCCGGCGTATCCGAGAATTGTTTGTGCCTGGGGAAGGCTATGATTGGCTGATGTCGGCAGACTATTCGCAGATTGAATTACGGGTGTTAGCGCATATGTCTGGCGATGAATCGTTTATTGATGCATTTTTAAAGAACCAAGACATTCATGCCCGGACGGCGGCGGAGGTATTTGGCGTAGCTATTGATGCTGTGACGCCGGAACTGCGCCGGAGGGCCAAGGCGGTAAACTTTGGCATTGTCTATGGCATCAGCGATTACGGTTTGGCGAGGGATTTGGGAGTGAGCCGTAATGAAGCTGCCGTATATATTGAAGGCTATTTTGCTCGCTATCCCAAAGTGAAGACATTTATGGAGAATGCTGTAGCCCAGGCCCGTAAGGACGGCTATGCGGAAACTATGCTGGGGCGCCGACGTTATTTGACGGATATCAACAGTCGTAACTTCAATCAGCGCTCTTTTGCGGAACGCACAGCCATGAATACGCCTATACAGGGGACTGCGGCGGATATTATCAAAAAAGCCATGTTGCTTGTTTTTGAGGCGTTGCAGGAACAACAACTGCAATCGCGGTTGTTGTTGCAAGTGCATGATGAGTTGGTGCTGGAAGTGACGGAAGAGGAGCGGGGATTGGTAGCGGCGCTCGTCAAGGAAAAAATGGAGCAAGCCGTTTGTTTGCAGGTTCCTTTACTTGTGGACGTGCATTGTGGCGTTAACTGGGCACAGGCCAAATGAGTTGGAAGGCGGGGCTAAGAAATGCCGGAGTTGCCGGAAGTGGAAACAATCTGTCGTACCTTGGGGCCATTACTGGTCGGGCGGCGGATTGAGCATTGCGATGTTTGGTTGTCGCGACTAATCAAGACTCCAGCGGCGGAGTTTGTTCAGCGTATAGAAGGACGGCAAGTGCAACGCCTGCGGCGTCGGGGGAAATATTTGCTGCTGGAAATGGAGGCAGATGTTTTGGTTATCCATTTGCGGATGACTGGACGTTTAGAATATAGGGCGGCTTTTGAAGCGACAGAGCGGCGGTTACATGATCGAATGCGTTTTGTACTGGACGATGGCTCGCAATTGCTATATCATGATGTGCGTACCTTTGGTACGTTTCACTTGGTTTCCAAAACGGAAGTATCCTCTTTACCTGGCTTGAGCAGTTTGGGGCCGGAGCCTTTCGAAGAAAATTTTAGTGTGGCCTATCTGCAAGAACGCCTGCAAAAAAGCCGCAGTCGCATTAAAAGCTTTTTGCTGCGTCAGGATGTAGTTGCCGGTTTGGGAAATATTTATGTAGATGAAAGCTTGTTTTTAGCTGGTGTGAATCCGCTGCGGACAGCAGCGTCCCTCACTAAGGAGGAGACGGAAAAATTGCATCAGGCTATTCGCAAGGTGCTAAAGCAAGGGATTGCTCATGGCGGCACAAGCATTCGGGATTATCGTGACGGCTTGGGGCGTAGCGGGGGAAATCAGAGGCTTCTTTGCGTATATGGGCGCGGCGGCGAGCCGTGTTTGCAGTGCGGTCAAGCCATATCGCGCGCAGCGGTCGCAGGTAGAGGGACGCATTGGTGTTCTAGCTGCCAACCGTACAAGGGAGAGTAGAGTTGGTTATGAAATGGATTGGTCTGACAGGAGGAATTGGCAGCGGTAAGAGTTTTGTTGCCTCTTTGCTAAAAAAGATGGGGGCGACCATTATCGACGCCGATCATTTGGCTCGTGAAGTGGTAAAGCCGGGGACTCCTGGCTATCGAGCGGTAGCGACTGCTTTCGGAGCTGGCATTATTCTTCCTTCGGGGGAGTTTGACCGCCGCAAACTGGGAGCTATCGTTTTTGCTGACGATTCAGCAAGAAAAAAACTGGAGAACATCCTGCACCCGCGTATTTTAGCGCGAGCTGCAGAGGAGGCACAGGCGGCAGCTGCCAAAGGAGAACTTGCCGTGGTATTTGACGTGCCACTGTTATTTGAGACGGGCTGGCAGGTTCGGATGGATGAGGTATGGGTTGTTTTTGTTGCCGAGAAAGTGCAGCTCGAGCGCCTATGCGCTAGGGATGGTATGACTGCAGATGAAGGAAAGCATAGAATATCCCTGCAAGGGGATTTGAGTGAGAAAGCGGCGCAGGCAGATGTCTGCATTGATAATAATGGTACTGAAGAAGCGACCCTTTTACAAGTGAAAGAGCAATGGATGCGCGTGCTGCAAGGGGTACTTCCCCAACGCGCAGTATTCTTGGAAAGGCGGCCACATGAGTAGAAGTAGTTTGATGTATACGCGAGCGGCTGTAAGAAGTGTTCGACGGGATGGCAGCCGTATGAGAAGCGTTGCGTGTCTCTTTTTGCTTGTTCTAGTCGTATATGGAGGCTATCGCAGTGTATGGTTTGAAGAAAACTATCGTTTCCCGTTTCCTTATCGGCCTTTGGTTGAAACCTATGCGGCCAGCAGGGAACTAGACCCTATGCTTGTTGCGGCGGTGATTCAAGCGGAAAGTAAATTTAAGCCACAGGCCGTATCCAACCAAGGCGCTCGCGGACTGATGCAGATGATGCCAGAGACGGCTCAATGGGTTGCCCACAATATAGGAGAAGACGCTTTTTTTGAAGAGCATTTAAACGAGCCGGAAACAAATATTCGTTTTGGTACTTGGTATCTGGCTTCTCTGAAACAAGAGTTTCAAGGAAATGAAGTGTTGATGCTGGCGGCCTATAATGGAGGGCGGGGGACAGTACGTCAATGGATGAGAACCTATGGATGGAATTTTTCCTTTCAAGACGTAAAGGCCATTCCTTACGGTGAAACCCGCGAATATGTGGAACGGGTGTTGAGCGGCAGGGAACGATATAGGCAGCTATATGGGAACAAGGGGTAAGGAGTGAATTGAGGTGCGGAGATGCGGCCAAATATGGGTGATGGCTTTGATTTTGGGCGGATTGCTGTTGGTTGGAGGCTGTTCATTTGGGCAGAATTCAGAGAAAACAGAAGGTGTTGCTGCGCCTGCTTCCACTCGAACTGGAGGACAGGTGGTTTATGCTAGTTTGCATGAACCGGCGCTGTTAAATCCGTATCTTTCTGATGCGGTTTCGGTTCATGAAATGTCAAGACTGCTGTTTAGTGGCTTAGTCGTTAGTCAGCCGGATGGTGTATTGCAGCCGGACTTGGCGAGGGAATTGCCGACAGTGAGCCCAGATGGGTTAACGGTTCGCTATCAGTTGCGTACAGGTGTAACCTGGCATGATGGGGCACCGTTTACGGCGGAAGATGTTCGTTTTACCTGGGAATATGTCATGAGCTCCAAAACCCAGGCCGTATCCAGAGACGGGTATGAGCGCATACGAACCGTGGAGACGCCGGATCCCTATACGGTGGTGGTGAAATTTCGAGAGATATATCCAGGCTGGATAAGCTTGTTTAAAACTATACTTCCGAAACATCTTTTAGCTGGGGTTGATCCTAATAAAGGGTCTTTTCAAAGAAACCCGATCGGTACGGGGCCGTTTCGCTTGCAGGAATGGCGGATGGCGGATGGTCTTGTCTTTACAGCCAATGAACGTTATTTTCGCGGCAAACCTAAGATAGACACGATTTTTTATAAAATTGTGCCGGATGAAACGTTGCTTATCGCGCAGGCCAAGTCCGGCGAAGTGGATATAGCGCCGCATTTTGGGAACCAAGCGTACGATCAGATGCGCAGCCAGACTAATTTTCAGGTCTTTGCTACGCCTGGACCTATCTGGGAGCAAATTACCTTTAATATGGATCACCCGCTTTTTAAAGACCTTCGAGTTCGGCAAGCGTTAGCGCTGGGACTTGATCGCAACCTGCTGGCGCAGCAGGTTTTGAAAGGGACTGGTGTTGCTGCCTGGGCGGACCAGCCAGCAGTTTCATGGGCCTATGTAAATGAAGGAATACCTTCTCGAGATTTGAAAACAGCCAAGGAGCTGCTGGCGCAGGCTGGGTGGCTGGCCCAAAACGGGAATATGTTGCAAAAAGAAGGGAAGCCATTGGCCTTCGCCCTGACGGTGCCTAGCGGCAACAAGCAGCGGGAATTGGTAGCGCAAGCGATTGTGCAGCAATGGAAGGAACTGGGCGTTTCGGTGCAGCTACAGGTAGTTGATGCGAAGACCTTTGAACAGACGTATCGGCAACGTCCGTTTGCGGCGGCGTTTTTTGCCTGGGTGCGTGGCGTGGATCCTGATAATCGCTTGTACTGGCATTCGCGTTTTGTAGGACAGAGCGGTCTTAATGTTGCCGGCTGGCGCAATCCGCAAATTGACGCCTTAACGCTACAAGGAGCAACGACTCCAGATATGGCGGTGCGCAAAGAAATTTATAAGCAGATTGGAGCATTGATGGCCACCGATGTGCCTGTAATACCTCTTTATTTTCGGTGTCAGCTGGATGCGAGCAAGACGGGGCTAAACGGTTTTAAGCCTAATCCGGTGGAAGGAAATTTATGGAATGCGTGGGAGTGGGGTTGGTTAGCGCGCTAACATCCTAGTCTGTTGACAGAAGATTAGTTGTTATGATAAAGTAGGGACGTTCTCAATGTATGCGGTCGTGGCGGAATTGGCAGACGCGCTAGACTCAGGATCTAGTGAAGGCAACTTCATGGAGGTTCAAGTCCTCTCGACCGCACCAATTGATACTCTATGCGGTAGTGGCGGAATGGCAGACGCACCAGCTTGAGGGGCTGGCGGGGGCAACCTCGTGATGGTTCAAATCCATTCTACCGCACCAAAAAGAAAAAGAAGCCTGCAAAATTTTTTGCAGGCTTTTTCGTTGTTTAGTTTTATATTTTGCAACATTAAAAAAGAAGAATATTCCAAAAAGTTATGATATACTGGCGGTGTAAAGGCTATTTTATAGAAAAGAGGTGCTAGTATGACGCAAAATGCTTTTTTTAAAACGAATGAGGAAATTCTTGAGGCTTTTAAAGTGGTGTTGCCCTATATGAACCGAATTGTTCGGGAAGATATGGCAGTCGGTTTGACGGACTGTAAAGAATACTTATCGTATTACCGTGCAAAAGAATTTGAATTGGATCTTCCTGCGGGAAAACCTATAGGCGGTATTGAAACGATTGAGCGTTGTTTGTCAATGAAGGAAGATACCTTTGCCGATATTCCTCCAGCGGTGTATGGGCGGCCGATAAAAACTATTTTTACGCCGATTTATGGGATTCACGGCGAAGTGATTGGTACCTTGAGTTCTGGCATCGATTTTCAAAATAGTTTGCAATTGATCAAGACGATCGAAGAGCTTGCAGCAGATACTACGCAAGCTTCGGAAAACATTGAACAAGTCGCCAAGAGTGTAGGAGAATTAGCGAAAGCTGGACAGGCGACCATTGGACAAGCGCAATCGTTGGGTGAAAAAAATCGTCATACTGCCAGTATTTTAGAATTCATCAGAACGATTGCCGCGCAAACCAACTTGCTGGGACTCAATGCAGCCATTGAAGCGGCTCGCGCCGGTGAACATGGGCGGGGATTTGCGGTTGTGGCGGAAGAAGTGCGCAAGTTGGCAGATCAATCTAATGAGGCCGTAAAAAAGATTCAGGAGACGTTGCAACAAGTAAATGGGGCTATTGCAGAGATCAATCAATCGATTGAAACGACTGGAGCGATTAGTGAAGAGCAAGCTGCAACAACCGAAGAGATTGCCGCTATTTTGCGTCAAGTAAATGATAATACTAAAAAGCTGGAACTGTTTGTGGAAAGATATAAATAACTGGAAATAGTTGCGGGTGTTTCATGCAAAGATTTTCTTGCATTGGCGCGAGGTCTCTGCTATAATAGCCAACGTGGGTAAGCTGCTATTTGCAATGGCAGTTGGCTTTGCGGTCGTGGCGGAATTGGCAGACGCGCTAGACTCAGGATCTAGTGAAGGCAACTTCATGGAGGTTCAAGTCCTCTCGACCGCACCAAACTCAATAAAGTCCTCTTGCGGTCGTGGCGGAATTGGCAGACGCGCTAGACTCAGGATCTAGTGAAGGCAACTTCATGGAGGTTCAAGTCCTCTCGACCGCACCAACTTTATAGTTTCATGCGGTAGTGGCGGAATGGCAGACGCGCCAGCTTGAGGGGCTGGTAGGGGCAACCCTGTGGAGGTTCGAGTCCTCTCTACCGCACCATTTATCAGTAATAAGCCTTCGGGAATTTCCCGGAGGCTTTTTGTTTTTGTCTCCCAGCGAGGGCGAGTTGTTATATAATGAAAGAAATTATTGATGCAAGGAGGTGGCGCAATGACGCGGCGGCGACTAGGATTAGCTTTAGGAGCGGGAGGCCTGCGTGGTTTGGCTCATGTGGGCGTGCTGCAGGTCTTGGAGGAAGAAGGAATTGTCGTTGATTGCATCGCCGGCTGCAGTATTGGGGCCTTGGTGGGGGCGATGTATTGTGCCGGGCATAAGCCACAGGATATTTTAAAATTAGCTTGTCATTTGCCCAAAGCGCATTGGTTGGATATGAATATGTCGAAACTCGGTATGTTCTCGGGCAAACGAATATGGGGAACGATGGAAGTGCTGCTGCAGAAAAAAACATTTGCTCAGTTGGATATTCCGTTGCGTATTGTAGCCGCCGATTTGAAAAGCGGCAAAGAAGTTATTTTTACAGAAGGTCCGGTGTCGGCGGCGGTGAGGGCCAGCGTATCGGTACCTGGTGTATTCCTGCCGTTTGAATGGCAGGACATGCTGTTGGTGGACGGTGCGGTTTTAAATCCAGTTCCCAGTGATTTGGCGCGTGAGATGGGCGTGGATGTAGTGGTTGCAGTGGATTTGACGAGCAAAGAAGAAGCGCCGGACGTAAAAAGTTTTGTGGATGTTATGCTGCGTTCCATTGACATTATGGAACGGGAGCTGCTTCGGCATAAGCACCGTGACTGGGATGTGTTGCTGCAACCTAATGTAGGGTATGTATCCCCAAGTTCCTTTAATCATCTCAAGGAATGCGTGGCGCTAGGACGCGTGGCGGCTCAAGCAGCTCTGCCTGTTATTCAAGAGCTGCTTTCTGGTAGATAGACAGGGGAACGGAGGAAATCCAGCCCGCTCGCCTGGCCATTGGCGAAAGCGTAAAGGTCCGTGGCCCGGACGTCCCATTGCCAACAAGCAAGAGGGGAATTACTTGGCAGGGGGGCAGTCTGGAGCGCTTTGGAGCGGCTTAGGGCTGCGCCGCGGGTAATGACTGGTAGATGCGCTTTCTTTTTCATTTGTTGCAGCAAAGCGCGGCCAGTTGTGTTGAAAGCGAGAACGCGCAGATAGGCGGGGCCGTCAAGGCTTGCTTGCTTGGCGATGGTGTCTGGAAATCGCAAAAGGCTATAGATCATCAAACGCTGCAGTCTAGTGCGGGCATAACGTTTTGTTTTTACTTTTGTCAGCAATTCTTCTGCTGTTAGTGATGTACGGGCACATTGTAAAAGACGCCATTCCAAACCAGGTTCCATATCAGGCAAAAGAGCGAGTTCTTCCGCATAGCTGCTGCGTAAGTGCTGTAGCAACGGAAGCTCTAGGGAGCGAAAGGTCATGGGCTGTGTTGGCGAAGACAGAAGACGCTGCCAAACGGCAGGGGGAAAGAACGAAGATAATCCTGGAGAGGCTGATTGGAGTAACTGCTGCCGCAAGGCTGTGGCGCTGGCATAGCCGGATGCAGGCAAATCGTCCTGATGGTAACCGGAACCTTGACGCGGCAGCGCAAGCGGACGCAGGGCCGGGGCGTATTTGGCGAGCGCGCTCAGATATTCCAAGGCGAGGATGTTGTTGGGCAAGGCAAGAGCATTTGAAGCAGCTTCAGTTTGTCCCAGGGCGGCCCCAAGCGCTGCCCCGTAGGACAGCCCTTTTTGTAGGGAATTATGCAAGCGTTCACGTGTTTCGGGCGTGTCTTTTTGTCGGGCTATTTGTTGCAGCCAGGTCAAATCAGGCATTTCAGCGCTAAAAACCAAAGTGGAAACCAGGCCGGTTGCGGCGAGAAGGCGTACGCCTCCTTGGGCGAAGGCTTCCGCACTGCGACAGGCAAAAACGAAGGGGAGTTCCAAGACTAGATCGGCGCCTCCTAAAACGGCCAGTTCGGCCCGACGCCATTTGTCAAAAATAGCTGGCTCGCCGCGTTGAACAAAAGAGCCACTCATGGCGACGATGACAGGAGCCTGGCCGCAATGGCGGCGAGCTTCGGCGATTTGCCAAGCATGACCGGTATGAAAGGGGTTGTATTCTGCGATAATGCCAGTGACAGACATGGAGACCTCCTTCTCTAGTGTTCTAATTATCTGGAGTTTAGCACTTTTCTTGACAAATTTGGTGATTTTCTGCAAATAAATAATAAATTTTTCTATAGAAGAAGGGATGAGAAAAGTTTTGTCGAAGAATAAAAAAATGAAAATCCGATAGAAATGATGTTGTGGCTTTAAAGTCACAACATTTGTTTTATTTAGTAGGATTTCGTAAAAATTTAATCTATTCCATCAATTTAAGGGGGATTTCGAAGGTGAAAGTACTAGTTATCAATTGTGGCAGTTCCTCGTTGAAGTATCAGCTCTTCAACATGGCGGACGAGTCGGTATTGGCTAAAGGTCTTGTGGAACGGATCGGCATTGAAGGCTCTGTGCTGAAACATCAGCCTGGCGAAGCCGACAAAGTGACTATTGAAACTGAGATTCCAGATCACAGCGTGGCAATCAAGTTAGTTTTGAATGCGTTGGTTGATGCTAAACATGGCGTCATCAAGGCCATGAATGAAATTTCCGCCGTAGGCCATCGCGTGGTTCATGGTGCTGAAAAATTTGCTACATCGGTACGCATCAATGATGCAGTCATGGATGCCCTGGAAGAGTGCATTGAAATGGCGCCGTTGCATAATCCTCCGAATATCTTAGGAATTAAAGCTTGTGAAAAATTAATGCCTGGTGTAGCTCAAGTGGGTGTGTTTGATACCGCATTCCATCAGACCATGCCGAAACATGCTTTTATTTATGGCTTGCCTTATGAAGTCTATAAGAAACACGGCATTCGTCGCTATGGTTTCCATGGTACTTCGCACAAATTTGTTTCCCAACAGTGCGCGGAGATGATGGGCAAAAAACCGGAAGACATTAAAGTCATTACCTGTCATTTGGGGAATGGATCCAGCGTTGCCGCTGTTAAAAACGGGGCAGTGGTGGATACCAGCATGGGGCTGACTCCGCTGGAGGGCCTTGTCATGGGAACTCGCTGTGGTGACATTGACCCGGCTATTTTACCGATGTTGATGAAAAAAGAAAATATGGATGCCGATGCAATCGACAGCTATATTAATAAAGAGTCCGGCGTACTGGGGATTTCCGGTGTTTCCAGCGACTTCCGAGATATCGAAGGCGCTGCTGATGAAGGCAACGAAAGAGCGCAGTTGGCGCTGGATGTATTCGCTTATCGCGTGCAAAAATATGTGGGCGCTTATGCCGCTGCCATGAACGGCGTAGACGCGATTGTCTTCACTGCTGGGTTGGGGGAAAACTCCATCTCGATGCGCGAAAATATCGCTGAAGCGTTTGGCTATTTAGGAGCTAAAATTGATAAAACCCGCAATAATGTTCGCGGTAAAGCTTGCGAAATCAGCACGGCTGATTCCAAAGTGAAGCTGTTCGTCATTCCTACTAACGAAGAGTTGATGATTGCCCGCGATACGAAATCGATCTGCCTTGGTTGAGTTTTTCTAACTTGCCTGAAGTGGAAGCCGGCAGCGGTTTTTATCCTGCCGGCTTCTGTCATGGTCTTTTCTTGACAAGGCTCGCCTCGGTGGATATAATAGACGAAGGTTGAGGTGAGAAGTGATGAAACTCAACGTTGTTTCACTCCGACATGCAACAGGCAAGCAATTTTCGTTTGCCTTCGAGGTGCCTGCGGCAGAAGAGCTTTTCTGGTTGCGGGGACCCATTTCCGTTTCAGGGGCAGTTGCCAACAGTGGTGGTCATATGGTGGTTTCCGGCACGATGCGTGCGTTGGCCTCCTTTGAATGCCAGCGTTGCTTGCGGGACTATGAGACCGAGCTTGTTGAAGAATTTCGACAGGAATATCGGGAAACATCGCAAGAAAGCCCATTGCCGCAAGACGCTGAATATAGCGTGTATGAGGGCGATGAGCTGGATTTGACTGACCTGGTACGGGATACGCTGTTGCTGGCGGAACCCATGAAGAAAGTGTGCCGACTGGATTGTAAGGGCTTATGCCCGGTGTGCGGCCAGGATCGTAATCAAAGTGAGTGCGATTGCGATCATGAAGCCATTGATCCCAGGCTGGCTGCTCTCAAACAGTTGCTTGATTCTAAACAGTAGCCTACCATTAAAGGAGGTGGAACCAGACCATGGCAGTACCAAAGCGTAAAATGTCTAAAGCCCGTCGTGACAGACGGCGTGCAAACTGGAAACTGACGGCTCCGGGCTTCGTACCTTGCCCGCAGTGCCATGAGCCCAAAATGCCTCACCGCGTGTGCCCTGATTGCGGTCACTACAACGGAAAAGCGGTTGTCACCGTGGAATAATCCCGAATGAAAGGAGCAAGCTTGCAGCCTGTCTGCAAGTTGCTCCTTTCATTTTTTGCTTGCCAATTGCGTCATGTCTCCGCTATAATGAGGACGATGTGATTTTAGTACCAGTTTCTAAGATTAGGTGATGATATGGCGCGCATGAATAAACGTATACGACAAGATCTGTTAACGGAAAAGATTTCTACTCATCCGTTTTTGCGCGATGAGGAGCTAGCTGTGGAATTTGGAGTCAGCGTGCAAACTATTCGTCTGGATCGCATGGAGCTGGGAATCCCCGAGTTGAGAGAGCGAACCAAACTTATGGCACAGCGGGCTCAAAACAAATTGCGAGCTATTGCGGAAGACGATGTTGTGGGTGAATTGGTTGATTTAGAAGTAGGCCGGACGGCCATTTCTGTATTGGAAGTTACGGAAGACATGGTGCTGGCAAAGACTAAGATTGCCAGAGGACATTATATTTTTTCCCAGGCCAATTCGTTGGCTCTGGCTGTTATGGATGCGCCTGCTGCGGTAACCGGCGTGGCTAATATAAAATACAAAGCACCGGTACGGGCCGGGGAAAAACTAGTGGCCAAGGCGGAAGTGATTCGCGTCCGCGGGAACAAAGTTTTTATTTGGGTAAAAACCCGTAATGAGCTAGAAGAGGTGTTCCGGGCCAAATTCATTATGGTTGCAGTGAACTCGGAGGGCGAAAATTGATGAAAGTTGCGATTGATGCCATGGGAGGCGATCATGCGCCGGAAGAAATTCTTTTAGGCGCCATGGCGGCTGTGAAAGACTATGGCTGTGATATTGTACTCGTAGGCGATGAGACGTTGTTGCGCGAAACCATGCGTAAGCATGGCGTGCGCGAAGGCGAGCATATTTTTGTACATCATGCGTCGGAAGTGATTGATATGCACGAGTCTCCCGGCGCAGCAGTTCGGAAAAAGAGGGATGCTTCGGTGGTGGTTGCTACACGCTTAGTCAAAGAAGGCGAGTGTGCAGCGGTGATTTCAGCTGGAAGTACAGGAGCTGCTGTGGCGGCTGCCTTGTTTGGATTGGGACGACTGCCCAAGATTGAACGTGCGACTATTGCAACTCCGATTCCTAATTTAACGGGAACGACCATGCTGCTGGATTCGGGCGCTAATGTGGACAGCAAACCAAAACATTTAGTGCAAAGCGCCATTATGGGATCCATTTACGCACAATATGTGTTAGGGGTTGAATCTCCTCGCGTTGGTTTGTTGAGTATTGGTGAAGAAGAGACCAAAGGAAATGAATTGACGCTGTCGACCTATCCATTGCTGGCGCAAGTACAAAACATTAACTTTATTGGTAATGTTGAAGGGCGAGATATCCCGAAAGGGACTGTCGATGTTGTGGTTTGCGATGGCTTTGTGGGGAACGTGGTTCTGAAGTTTGGT
The DNA here is from genome assembly GCF_963676855.1 of uncultured Anaeromusa sp. Taxonomy (NCBI): domain Bacteria; kingdom Bacillati; phylum Bacillota; class Negativicutes; order Selenomonadales; family Sporomusaceae; genus Anaeromusa; species uncultured Anaeromusa sp. Next base: position 2,753,061 of record NZ_OY781460.1, on the reverse strand, counting down.
GAAGGCTTAGCCAGCGCCATTATGCGATTACTAAAAGATGCCGTTCAACAAAGCGGGTTTTTAACAAAAATGGCATCTTTAATGTTATTGCCGGTTTTAAAACGTTTGCGAAAAAAGTTGGATTATGCTGAGTATGGTGGTGCGCCTTTGTTAGGCGTAAACGGTTGCTGTATTATTTGTCACGGCAGTTCTAAAGCCAAAGCGATTAAAAACGCAGTTCGCGTAGCCAAGGAATTTACGGAACAGCAAGTGGCGACCCATATTAGTGAAATGATTGCAAAAGAGGAGGTGCTGACGCATGGCGGAGAATAAGCTGTCTGCTGGAATTTTAGGTATAGGCAGTTACGTGCCTGAGCGCATTTTGACCAATGCTGAGCTAGAGCAGATAGTAGATACTTCTGACGAATGGATTGTTTCCCGGACGGGAATCAAACAGCGTCATGTGGCGGACGAAGCGACAGCCACTTCCGATATCGCTGCGGAGGCAGCCAAGCGGGCGTTAGCTCATGCAGGCATTAGCGCAGAAGAGCTGGAGCTGATTATTGTGGCCACTGCGACGCCGGATATGTTTTTTCCTTCGACGGCTTGCTTGGTACAAGAAAAGATTGGAGCGACTCATGCAGCAGCCTTTGATTTGGCGGCAGGATGTTCCGGTTTTGTCTACGGCTTGACAGTGGCGACACAATTTGTGCAAGCTGGCTTATATCAGCGGGTGCTGGTTATTGGCGCGGAAACGCTTTCGAAAATTTTGGATTGGACGGACCGCAATACGTGCGTGCTTTTCGGCGATGGCGCTGGTGCCGCAGTAATCGGACCGGTTCCGGAAGGATATGGCGTACTGGGTGTGGAACTAGGGGCAGACGGGCATGGCGGAGAACTATTAAAAATGCCAGCTGGCGGTTCTCGGCGTCCGCCAACTGCCGAAACGGTAGCCCAACGTTTGCATTATGTGCATATGAACGGCAACGAAGTATTTAAATTTGCTATTAAAGTCATGGGGGAAGCAGCGCAAAAAGCTTTACAAAAAGCGGGCATGACTGATGCGGATGTGGATTATTTGATTCCCCATCAAGCCAACATTCGGATTATCCAATCAGCTGCGAAACGATTGCAATTGCCGATGGAGAAAGTGCATGTCAATGTAGATCGTTATGGGAATACGTCGGCTGCATCAATCCCGATCGCCCTGGAAGAAGCAGTACTTGAAGGCAAGGTCAAAAACGGAGACAAGCTAGTGCTCGTAGGCTTCGGTGCAGGTTTGACCTGGGCTGCATGCGTGCTTCGCTGGTATAAGGAGGATTCATCTGTTGGTGAGTAATCAGATTTGCGAATTATTGAACATTAAATATCCTATTATTCAAGGAGGCATGGCCTGGGTGGCTACGGCTGAGTTGGCGGCGGCGGTTTCTAATGCTGGCGGCTTAGGACTTATCGGCGCTGGACATATGCCGCCGGATGCCTTGCGCAAGGAAATTCGTCGAGCTAAAGAATTGACAACTAAGGTGTTTGGCGTCAATGTTATGTTGATGTCTCCTTTTGTCAAAGAGGTTATGCAGGTTGTTGTTGATGAGAAAGTGCAGGTTGTGACGACCGGCGCTGGTAATCCGGGAGAATATATTCCGGCGCTTAAGGGTATTGGAGCTCGGATTATTCCAGTGGTAGCTTCAGTTGCATTGGCGAAGCGCCTGGAACGTACGGGTGTTGATGCCTTAGTGGCGGAGGGACATGAGAGCGGCGGACATGTGGGCGAAGTATCGACCATGGCTTTAGTGCCGCAGGTTGTGGATGCAGTTTCCATTCCGGTTATTGCTGCTGGCGGTATTGCCGACTCCCGAGGTGTTGTGGCGGCGTTAGCGTTAGGAGCCCAAGGTGTGCAGATTGGCACTCGCTTTGTGGCCACTACAGAATGCCTTGTGCATGAACGATACAAGCAGGCTTTGGTAAAAGCGAAAGAGCGCTCGACGGTTGTTACCGGCGTAAGCACCGGGCATCCTGTACGCGTTTTACAGAACAAACTGACTAAAGAATATATGGAGCGCGAACGAACAGGCGCAACAACGGAAGAACTGGATCAAATGGGAGCTGGGAAATTGCGTTTGGCCGCACAAGAAGGCGATGTGGACTATGGGTCTGTGATGGTGGGCCAAATTGCCGGTATGATTCGAGAAATTCAGTCGGTGGAAACAGTCATGCAAGATCTGGTTTCGGGCATTCCCGGCGTAATGGAGCATTTGCAGCAGGCAACTCGCTTTAAGGCGTAAGGCTCGGACATACAACGAGACGGAATGGAGGAAAAACAGATGAGCAAATTGGCATTCGTGTTCCCAGGACAAGGCTCGCAAACCGTTGGCATGGGCAAGGATTTATACGAGGCATTTCCTATTGTAAAAAAAATATTTGCTGAGGCGGATGAAGCCCTGGGTTTTTCAATTACTGACATGTGTTTTCAAGGGCCTGAAGAAGAGCTGAAAAAAACATATAATACGCAACCGGCGATTTTGACGGTAAGCGTGGCTTGTGCTGCGGTATTGAAGGAGCAAGGAATTGTTCCCTCTTTGGCGGCCGGACACAGCTTGGGTGAATATTCGGCGTTGGTTGCGGCCGGAGCGTTGGATTTTGCCGATGCGGTGCGGTTGGTACGTAAGCGGGGGCAATTGATGCAGGAAGCTGTGCCTTTAGGTGAAGGTGCTATGGCGGCGATCTTGGGCCTTGACAGCGAGAGTGTCGTGAAGGCTTGTCAAGAAGTGCAAGCTGAGCTGGGACAAGCAGTTCAAGCTGTCAATTTCAATTGCCCGGGGCAAGTTGTTATTGCTGGTAAGACTGTGGCTGTTGAGACTGCTGCGGCCAAACTGAAGGAAGCAGGTGCCAAACGGGCAGTTATGTTGCCTGTGAGCGCTCCTTTCCACAGCACCTTGATGGAACCGGCAGCTAAAGGGTTGGCGGCGGAGCTAGATAAAATTACAGTTAAAGATGCTTTAATTCCGGTCATTTCCAATGTAACCGGCAAGCCAATGACTAATGCTGCTGATATCAAGCGTCTTTTGGTGGCGCAAGCGGCAAGCCCAGTTATTTGGGAAGATTGCGTGCAAACGTTGCTTGCTGAGGGGGCGGAGTGTTTGGTAGAGGTGGGGCCTGGCAAGGTGTTGACAAGCTTTACAAGGAAAATTGCCAAAGAGACTGCCAGCGCCAATATTGAGGATTTGGCATCTCTGGAAAAAAGCCTTGATTATTTCAAGGAGGTCCGCTAAAATGCATGTAGACAATAAAGTGGCCTTGATTACAGGTGCTTCGCGCGGCATTGGACGGGCAACAGCACTGGAACTTGCTAAGGCCGGAGCTAAGATTGTCATTAACTACGCCGGTAATGCGGCGGCGGCGCAGGAAGTGCTGAAAGCCATTCAAGATATGGGCGGTCAGGCTATTGCAGTACAAGCTAACATTGCGGTAGCGGCTGAAGTGGATGAATTGATCCAAAAAACGGTGGAGGCATTTGGCTCGATTGATATTCTGGTTAACAATGCTGGAATTACTCGGGATACGCTCTTGATGCGGATGAAAGAAGCCGATTGGGATGCGGTGCTAGATACCAACTTGAAAGGCGTGTTCTTGTGCACGAAGGCGGTAACCAAGCTGATGATGAAGCAGCGAAGCGGCAAAATCATCAACATGACGTCGGTTGTGGGACTCACTGGCAATGCCGGTCAAGCTAACTATGCTGCAGCGAAAGCTGGCGTAGTGGGCTTTACGAAGTCCATGGCTAAAGAGTTAGGCAGTAGAGGCATTACAGTCAATGCGGTTGCGCCTGGCTTTATTGCTACCGATATGACGGAAGGCCTGCCTGACGGTGTAAAAGAACAAATGACTACTGCTATTCCCCTTGGACGTCCAGGAACGCCGAGCGATGTGGCGAAAGCCGTATTGTTCCTCTGTTCGGACGCTGCAGATTATATTACAGGACAAACCCTCAACGTGGATGGCGGTATGGTCATGTATTGATTTCCACTTTCTACGTGGGCTTTGGAAGGAGGTGAACTTCATGTCGACATTTGACAAAGTAAAAGAAATCGTAGTTGAGCAATTGGGTGTGGAAGCTGCTGATGTAGCTATTGACTCCACCTTCATCGATGATCTGGGTGCTGATTCCTTGGACATCGTGGAATTGATCATGGCTTTCGAAGAGGAATTTGGCATCGAAATTCCTGATGAGGTTGCAGAAAAGATCAAGACTGTAAAAGACGCTGTTACCTACATTGAACAGGAAAAACAAGGCTAAAGATCGCTGAACGATCTGTCAATTGAGAAAGTCCCGTGAACTTGTTCGCGGGACTTTCTTAAAGATGATGACGCCCATGTGAATGGAGGAGTATTTTCTTGAAACTTCCAGAACTTCGCATTGGCCAGCTTGTGGCCAAAGTACCAGTTATGCAAGGCGGTATGGCCATCCGTCTTTCTACGGCCCGTCTGGCTGCAGCAGTAGCCTCGCAGGGCGGCATAGGCCTGATTGCCGCATCTGGGATGACTTTTGATGAATTACGATATGAAATCCGTCTGGCTCGTTCCCTGACGAAGGGGATTATTGGCATTAACGCCATGGTGGCGGCGCGTGAATTTGCCGGTTTGGTAAAAACCGCAATTGACGAAGGAATTGATCTTGTAGTTGCCGGAGCTGGCTTTTCCAGAGATATGTTTGGACTCGGACACGAATCGGGAACTCCGATTGTGCCGATTGTTTCATCGGTAAAATTGGCCAAGATTTCGCAAAAGCTAGGTGCGGCGGCCATTGTGGTTGAGGGCAAGGAAGCGGGCGGTCATTTGGGTACCGACCAATCCATGTGCGAGATCATCCCCGATATTTGCAAAGCTGTCAATATTCCGGTCATCGCCGCGGGTGGCGTCATGAACGGTGCAGATATTGTAGAAGTCTTGAAACTGGGGGCAAGCGGTGTGCAAATGGGTACTCGTTTTGCCGCAAGTGAAGAATCCAATGCGGCCCCGGCATTAAAAGAGTTCTATTTGAAGGCTAAACCGGAAGATGTTGTGCTGATTGACAGCCCTGTGGGCTTGCCAGGACGCGCTGTGCGTAATCCGTTTGCGGCTCGCCTTTTAGCAGGGGACGCTCCGGCGCCGATAACTTGTGATGCCTGTTTGAAACATTGCAAACGTAATTTTTGCATCATCCGGGCGCTGATTCGAGCGCAGCAGGGAGATGTAGAGACCGGCCTGGTCTTTACTGGCGAGTACATTCACAAGATTGAAGAAATTCTTCCTGTAAAGGAAATTTTTGCGCGACTGCTCCGCGAAGCAGAAGCAGTTAACTAAAGTGAGGTGTTTTATTTGCATACTACTTCCAAACGCGTAGTAATCACCGGGGTGGGGGCCATTACCCCTGTCGGTAATACGGCGGCTGAATTTTGGCAGTCTTTGACAAACGGTGTTTCCGGCATTGGCCCGATTACACGTTTTGACGCCAGTGACTTTACCACACGTATTGCCGGTGAAGTCAAGGGCTTTGAACCTACGCAATACATTGACAAAAAAGAAGCAAAACGCATGGATCGAGTGACTCAGTTTGCAGTGGCCGCGACATCCATGGCGATTGAAGATGCGGCCTTGGACTTGGAAAAAGAAGACCGGGAGCGCATTGGTACGGTAATTGGCACCGGTATTGGCGGCATTGATACGCTGCATGATCAGTACAAAACCTTGTTTGAAAAAGGTCCTGGCCGTGTTAGCCCTTTCTTTGTACCGATGATGATCGCCAATATGCCTGCTGGTCAGACCTCGATCGCTTTTGGCTTGAGAGGACCATCCAGTTGTGTAGTTACGGCTTGCGCCACAGGCACGAATGCCGTAGGCGACGCTTTTAAAATTATTCAGCGCGGCGATGCCGACGTAATGGTGGCTGGTGGAGTGGAAGCCTGCATTTCTCCGGCAGCGGTAGCTGGCTTTTGTTCCATGAAAGCATTGTCGACACGTAATGACGAACCTACCAAAGCTTCTCGTCCGTTTGACAAAGACCGTGCAGGCTTTGTTATGGGCGAAGGCGCAGGTATTGTGATTTTGGAATCTCTGGAGCATGCATTGCAGCGGGGGGCGCGGATTTATGCGGAAATCAGCGGCTATGGTTATAATGCAGATGCATATCATATTACAGCGCCGGCGCCGGAAGGTGCTATGGCAGCTAAATGCATGAACCTAGCGATTAAAGATGCTGGTTTGAAGCCGGAAGACGTAGACTACATTAATGCTCACGGCACCTCGACGCCGCTGAATGATCGCAATGAAACGTTGGCGGTTAAGGCTCTTTTCGGTGACCATGCTAAAAAATTGTCCATCAGCTCTATTAAATCCATGACAGGCCACTTGCTGGGCGCAGCTGGCGGCATTGAAGCCATTGCTACAGCTTTGGCTATCTCTAATGACCTGGTTCCGCCGACAATCAACTATGAGAATGCCGAAGAAGGAATGGATCTTGACTATGTGCCGAAGGTGAAACGGCAGCTTACGGTCAATGTGGCCATTTCCAACTCTTTCGGTTTCGGCGGTCATAATGCTACTATTTTGCTCAAAAAGTACAAGGCGTAATCGCGCGTGAGCAAGACAGGACAAACGGTGGATAAGGGTCGGCAGCAAGAACTTGCACTATTGTGCAAGCGTTTGGGAACCGTATTCCAGGATCTATCTTTGTTGCACCAGGCCTTGGTGCATACTTCCTACGCCAACGAGACAAAGCATGAAACGTTGGTTCATAATGAACGGCTGGAGTTTCTTGGCGATGCTATATTGGATTTGATTATCAGCGATTATCTGTTTCGCAAGTTTCCGCAACTGCCGGAAGGCGAGTTGACGAAAGCTAGAGCTGTATTGGTTTGTGAGACCACATTGGCTCGGCGGGCAGGGGAGCTCCAAGTTGGTGAATTTCTTTATTTGGGCCGAGGCGAGGAATTGTCAGGCGGCCGCCAACGCATTTCCATTTTAGCGGATGCCTTTGAAGCGATTATTGGCGCTATTTATTTGGACCACGGTATTCCTGGCGTAACGGACTTTGTCATGAAACAGCTAGCAAAGGAAATTAAGCTAGTGGAGCGTGGTAATTACCTAAAGGATTACAAGACTTTGTTGCAGGAATTGGTGCAGCGCAAGGCGGATGCAAAGATTCAGTACCAACTGGTTGGTGAAGAAGGGCCTGATCACGGGAAGATTTTTCACGTGGAAGTTTGGGTCAACGACCGCCTAGCAGGGCATGGCAGCGGCCGCAGCAAAAAAGAAGCGGAGCAGCATTCCGCTCAGGAAGCCTTTGTTGCTTTGCAGCCCAAAGACAGTATGCACAAGTCATCTTGAAAAAGGACCGATGCCGTGACGGATGTAGTTACGGCATCGGTTTTTCTTTTTCAACCCAGTTTCTGAGTTGGTCTGCGTTTTGTATTTTCAAAAATCGACAAGCGGGTCTGCTTAGAAGGAGGCCAGTAGATGAAAATGCCAAGGAAGCGAATTATACCGTTGTTTATTCCTTTTTTTGGCTGCAAAAGTCAATGTGTGTTTTGCGATCAACGGATGCTGACGGGAACCGGAACTTCGACGCCGACTGCGGAGGATATCCGAACGATTTTGGAAAACGCATTAGCATTGCAGCCGTTAGGACAGAAAGTGGAAGCCGCATTTTACGGTGGCAGTTTTACAGCTTTGCCGTTGCGACAGCAAAAAGATCTTTTAGCGCCGGCGCAGCATTTTTTGGCAACCGGGAAGTTAACCGGCATTCGTTTATCAACCAGACCGGACGCCATAGAAGAAGAGGCGGTCAGATGGCTGAAGACGCAAGGCGTTTCGTGCGTGGAATTGGGAGCGCAATCGCTCTGCAACTCTGTGTTGAACGCAACTAAGCGTGGGTATGGTTTCTTTTGCGTAGAAAAGGCTGTCACTGTGTTGCGAAATGCCGGGGTGATGGTAGGTGTACAGCTCATGCCGGGATTACCTGGGGAAACGCGGCTGTTGTGGCAAAAAACATTGCAGCGTTTATGGAAGTTGGCTCCGGATTTCATTCGTTTGTACCCAACGGTGGTCTTGGAGGGGACTGAATTGGCGGGCTCTTATGCAAATGGCTTGTATAAACCGCTTGCGCTGGCAGAAGCGGTTGAGCGTACGGCGTGGGCCTTAGCTGGTTGCCAGCAGCGAGGAATTGGCGTGATTCGCATGGGCCTGCAGGACAGTGAAGAGCTACACTCCTCAAAACTTCTGGCAGGACCGTATCATCCCTCATTTGGTGAACTCGTATGGTCTTTCTTAATACGGCAACAAGTGCTGCAGGGATTGGAACAGCTTTCTTCTTCCGCGTGTCGCCTTTTATATCATCCTCAGGATGCATCTAAGGTGAGGGGACATAAAAATGAGAACTTGCGTCAATGGAAAGAGGCTGGCTTTGGCGAATTGTCCTTGCAAGCTAAGGCAAGCGTTTCTCCAGGCAGCCTGCAGCTAGAGCTGCTGCAAGGCAGGGGGATCGTGAACCTAGGAGTGATTGGAAGACTTTATTGTTAAATGATCATAAGTAAAAACTTTCCGGTAAACACAGCCTTAGGAGAAGGAGTTTTTCATAGAGAGAAGAATAGAGGGGATAAAGGAAACTCTAATAGGAACAATAAATGCTGGATGCCTTGCAGTTCAAAGCGACGTAGAAGGAGGTTCAGTAACTATGGAAGTCCTCAAAGTGTCTGCTCGATCTAATCCTAAAGCGGTTGCCGGAGCATTGGCTGCGGTGTTGCGTGAAAACGGGGGCGCGGAAGTCCAGGCGGTGGGAGCCGGGGCGGTGAATCAGGCTATCAAAGCTATCGCTATTGCCAGAGGATTTGTGGCTCCTAACGGAATCAATCTAATTGCCATTCCGGCGTTTGCGGAAATTAATATTGATGGCGAAGAGAGGACGGCCATTCGCTTTATTGTGGAGCCTCGTTGACGTGAGTTGTTTAATAAGCCTGTTTGCTGCGGCAAGCGGGCTTTTTATTTGTTATTAGGTGGCTGATGATGGTACAATAAGTAAGATATCTGCAAGAAATGTGGTGAATTGATTCGTGCTGTTACGAAAACTGGAAGCCCATGGCTTTAAATCGTTCGCAGACCGTACTGAATTGGAATTTGACGAAGGAATCACAGCGATTGTCGGGCCTAACGGCAGTGGCAAGAGCAATATTTCCGACGCCATCTTGTGGGTGTTGGGCGAACAGAGTGCTAAGACGCTGCGCGGCGCTAAAATGGAAGATGTTATTTTTTCCGGCAGTGCTGGCCGACGCCCTTTGGGCATGGCTGAAGTGTCCTTGGCTTTTGACAATACAGATGGTACCTTGCCGATTGAATATGGTGAGGTCGTTTTTACGCGCCGTGTCTATCGTTCCGGTGAAAGCGAATATTATTTGAATAAACGTCCTTGTCGTCTCAAAGATATTCATGAGCTTTTGGCTAATACTGGCCTTGGCAAGGACTCCATGGTCGTCATTGGGCAAAATCGCGTGGATGAAGTGCTTAACAGCAAACCGGAAGAACGGCGTTTGTTGTTTGAGGATGCGGCAGGAATCAGTAAATATAAGCAGCGCAAACGAGATGCTATGCGCAAAATGGAAGAAACTGAGCTAAACTTGACTCGTGTAGCAGATATTCGCGGTGAAATTACTGCAAGATTAGAACCTATGGCGGAGAGCGCCCGTAAAGCGAAGGAACACAAAGAACTTGCCAGGCAACTGCGCAGCCAGCAAGTATCTATGCTGTGTCAGCGTTTAGAGCAGGCGCAAGGGCAGCAAGAGCGGTGGCGCGGCGAAGCGGCGGCGCTACAGCAGGATTATGAAGCCGGTCGGACGGCGTTGTATGCGGCAGAGAGCGAGGCCGCCCGTTGCTCCGAGTTGCGCAGCCAAGCGGAAGTGTCTTGGACGGCAGCGCAGCAGCAGGTTCAAAGTTGTCAAGAAGAAGGAGATGCGCTGCAACAGCAGCAAGCGGTTTTGGCAGAGCGTTCCTTACAAGAAGAAGAACGGAGTCGGCGCTTAGCCCAAGAACAGGTGGAATATGCGCAGCTAGCGCAACGCACCAGAGCGCAGGGAGAAAACGTGTCTTCCGAGTGGCAGCAGCAAGCGGGAACGTTATTGCAATGTACAAAAGAAGTCAAAGAACGAGAAATAACGCTGCAACAATTGCAGGAAGAATTGTTGACGTTGGAAACGCAAGTAGTTGCCGGCAAGGAAGCGGAAATGAGCCGGATGCAAAAGCTACTGCAATTGCGTCATGAAGTTCAGCAGCATGAGCAGGAAGGGCGACGGCTGGAAGAGGAACTGGTGAGCGTTGCGGGTGAAGAAACGCAACAGCAGCAGCAGTTGCATCTTGGAATGCGTCAAGAAGAAAGGCTGCTTCAGCAAAAAGATGAGCTGCAGGAGCGTATGCAAGTGGCCCGCTTACAGGGACAGCGCTTGCAAGAGCAAAGTCAGTGTAAGCACGAAGAGAAACAGCAGCGGCAGCAGGCAATACAAAAGCTGCAACTGCAGCAGCGAGAATGGACGACAAGGCGGCAAGTGCTGCAGCAAATGAAAGAGGCTCATGAAGGTTTTGGGCGCGGTGTTAAGGCGTTGTTGCAGAGCAAGGCGGTCTGGCGCAGTGGTATTTACGGGCCGGTTGCGGAGCTCATTCGTGTTTCTTCTCGCTATGTAACGGCAGTAGAAACCGCTTTAGGCGGGGCGATGCAGCATGTGGTAGTAGAACGAGAAGAAGTGGCGCGCGACGCTATTGCCTTTTTGAAAGCGCAGCGCCTAGGGCGCGCGACTTTTTTACCGTTGAATGCGCTGCGGCTCCAAACGCCGCGAGATGCGGAATTGCGGGCGGCTAAGCTGCCTGGAGCGCTTGGTTTTGCCTCCGATATGATAGAGTGTGCGGCGGAACATGAAGCAGCCGTTAAATTTTTGCTGGGACGTACGGTTATTGTAGAAACATTGGATAAAGCCATTGCCATTGCCCGCCAGACTGGTCATAGTGTAAAACTAGTAACCTTGGACGGGGAAGTGCTCAGTCCTGGTGGAGCTATGAGCGGCGGCAGCCAGCAACGGCGTGAAAGTGGCGTGCTGGGGCGTGAAAGCGAACTAGAAGAACTGAGTCGTTGCATTGCCGAAGGAACGGAAGAGCTGCGGGAAGCAGAAGCTCAGTTGAAGCAATTGCAGCAGGAAGGACAGGAACTACAGGAACAGCTGGAACAAATACGGCAGCAATTGCAAGCGTTGCAGGTAGAGCATGCGTCATGGGAAGGGCAAAGTCAGGCTTGCGTTAAAGAGATGCGACGGTGGCAGGAAACTGGCGAAAATCTTAAGAGGCGGCGCAGGGATCTGGAATCAGCGTTGTTACAGGTCCGGCAGCAGCGGCAAGAAGTGTCTGAATCGCTGACGTCAGTTGAAGCGGCTGACCACGTGCAACGAGAGGATGTGTCGTTGCAGCAGGAACAACAGATAGTGCTTACGCGGCGACGAGAAGAAGAGCAAAGTCGTCTTGTGGCGGTTAAAGTGCGGCAGGCAGCGCTAGAGGAACAGCGAAGACAGATGGAAGAGCGGCTGCGCAACATGGAAACGGAACTGGAGCACGTAACACGTAAACAAGAGCAGCTTCTGGCAGAACATGGCGTATTGCAGGCGCAGCAGCAAGAGACGCAGCAATCGCTGGCAGCGGTTGCTGCGTCTCAAACGGAACTTATCGCCAGGCACCAGGTGGCGGAAGCAACGGCGCTGCAGGCGCAAAACGAGCGGTCCCAGCAAGAAGTTGTCTGGCGTCAGGCGCTGGAAGCACAGGAAGTCTGTCGGCGTCAGAGTCAGGATTTGGAGCGCAAAGTTCACGCCATTGAGCTGCAGACGACTAAAGCGGACTATGAGGTGGAAGCGGCGCAAACGCAGATGTGGGAACAGTTTTCTTTGCGTCTTCAAGAAGCGCAGGAATGGCGAGTAGAGGGAAATACCGCCTCCTTTAGTGCGACGATTGCCCGCCTGGAAAGAAATATTGAGGCGTTGGGACCGGTTAATCTTAATGCCGAGCAGGAATATGCGGAACTGTTGGAGCGCCATGAGTTTTTGGAAGGGCAATTCGAAGATTTGGCGTCCAGCCTGGAGCAATTGCGGCAGGTTATCGCCGAAATGGATGCGACAATGTCCAGTCAGTTCAAAGAGGCCTTTCATCGGATTAATGAATATTTTTCTGCATCTTTTCAAAGTTTGTTTGGCGGAGGCAAGGCGGAATTGCGTCTAACGACGCCAGATAATTTATTGGAAACCGGTATAGAGATTTTTGTGCAGCCTCCAGGGAAAAAGACGCAGCATTTGGCGCTGCTGTCCGGGGGCGAGCGGGCGCTGACGGTGATTGCCTTGCTGTTTTCATTCCTGCGGCACAGGCCAGCCCCGTTTTGCATGGTGGACGAAATTGACGCACCGTTGGACGAAGCCAATTTGCGTCGGTTCAGTCGCTTTTTGCGTGAGTATGCGGCTCATACTCAGTTTTTGGTGGTAACGCACCGGAAAGGGACGATGGAGGCAGCAGACCGTCTGCACGGGGTAACGCTGCATGAAAACGGCGTGTCTCGCATTATTTCCGTAGAGCTTGGTAATGAGGAAAAGCAGTCTTCTGCTAGCTAAGAGAAAAATGTGAGCTGACCGTGTGAATTTTAGAGGAGAGGTGTAGAAGAGAATGGGTTTTTTTGATCGGTTAAAATCAGGGTTGGAAAAGACGCGTAAGTCTTTTTCAGAGAAAATAGAACAAGTAATCAAGGGATACGCTGATATTGACGAGGAATTTTTAGATGATATTGAAATGGCATTGTTGACCTCAGATGTTGGCGTAACGGTCACTGCGCGGTTGATGCAGGACATCCGAACCGGCATAAAGGCTAAAGAAATCAACCAGCCCGATGATTTGCGGCCTTTTTTAGCGCAGCGCATCAGTTCCATGCTCAATGAGGGTGCCGCAGCCATGCAGCTGCCGGAAAAGAGCGTAGGTGTTATTTTGGTAGTTGGCGTCAATGGCGTAGGCAAGACAACTACGATAGGCAAATTGGGGCATTTTTATGCATCTCAAGGTAAAAAGGTGCTTTTAGCGGCGGCGGATACCTTTCGCGCTGCGGCGATTGACCAGTTAGAGATTTGGGGTCAGCGTAGTGGCTGCGAAGTCATCAAACACGCAGAAGGTTCGGACCCGGCGGCGGTAGCGTTTGATGCACTGCAAGCAGCTAAAGCCAGAAACTTTGACTTAGTGATTATTGACACTGCTGGCAGGCTGCACAATAAAGGAAATCTTATGGAAGAGTTGCGGAAAATTTACCGGATTATTGGCCGGGAGATTGAAGGCGCTCCCCATGAAACCTTATTGGTGCTGGACGCTACAACTGGGCAAAATGCTTTGAATCAGGCCAGGGTTTTCGGAGAAGTCAGCGATGTGACCGGCGTGGCTTTGACAAAGCTAGACGGGACGGCCAAAGGTGGCGTGATTGTAGCTGTTAAAAGTGAATTAGGCGTGCCTGTCAAGTGGATTGGCGTCGGAGAAGGCATGGATGATTTGCGTCCTTTTGAGGCACAGGAGTTTGCGGAAGCCTTGTTTGCCAACTAATCAAGAATGCCAAGTAAAAGTACTTGACGGTTCAACAGGAAGTGCGTATAATAAAGCAAGTGTCAAGTAGAAGAACTTGGCAAGAAGTTGGTGTTGAACATGTTGGAGAAAATCGTCCGTATTGGACGTCTCTTTGATTTGTATAGTGCGTTACTGACGGAAAAGCAGCAACGTTGTGTGGAATTGCATTATTTGCAGGATTTTTCTCTTTCGGAAATTGCCGAAGAGCTATGCGTTTCCCGGCAAGCGGTGCATGATATGTTGCGCCGGGCGGAGCATATTTTGGAAGAATATGAAGGAAAATTGAGATTGCTGGAACGGCAGGAAAAAGATCGGGAAATTTTACGGCAGGTGCAACAGTTATTAAAGAGCCTGCCTGAGACCATGCAAAGCATCCCCGCTCTTTGTGAGGCTAGGCAGCAATTGAGTATGCTGTTGGAGGTTGCTCATGATATTTGAGGGCTTGGCCGATAAGTTGCAATCGACATTCAAAAAACTTCGCGGCAGAGGAAAGATCAACGAAGCCGATGTCACCGAAGCACTTCGTGAAGTACGTATGGCTCTATTGGAAGCCGATGTTCATTTTAAAGTGGTCAAGGATTTAATTGCACGAATTAAGGAACGAGCAGTAGGACAGGAAGTGCTGGAAAGCCTAACGCCGGCGCAGCAGGTCGTAAAGATTGTCAACGATGAGCTGACTGAGTTGATGGGTGGCACCCAAAGTCGTATTACTATCTCTCCTAAACCTCCGACAGTTGTTATGCTTGTGGGCCTTCAAGGCGCTGGCAAAACGACAACCGTGGGTAAGCTGGGGCAGTATTTAAAAAAGCAAGGCAAAAATCCGTTGCTAGTGGCCGCCGACGTATATCGGCCTGCGGCAATCAAGCAGTTGCAGGTGCTTGGAGAACAGCTGAGCATTCCTGTTTTTACTATGGAAGAGCCCAAACCGGTTGAAATTGCCAAACAGGCGATGGAACATGCTAAACTATATGCGCGCGACGTGGTGATCATTGATACCGCAGGACGCCTGCACATCAATGAAGAGTTGATGCAGGAACTTAAGGACATTAAAAGTGCGGTCAAGCCGCATGAGATTTTGCTTGTTGTCGATGCCATGACCGGTCAAGACGCCGTTAATGTAGCGGAAAGCTTTAACGGTGATTTGGGCCTGGACGGTATCATCCTTACGAAACTGGATGGCGATGCCCGCGGCGGGGCGGCGCTTTCAGTAAAAGCTGTCACCGGCTGTCCGATAAAATTCGCCGGTATGGGCGAGAAACTGGATGCGTTGGAGCCTTTTCATCCGGACCGCATGGCTTCGCGTATTCTCGGCATGGGCGATGTTCTGACTCTGATTGAAAAAGCCCAAGCCAGCATCGATTTGGAACAAGCTAAAGAGATGGAGCGCAAGCTGCGCAAAGACGACTTTACGCTGGAGGATTTTCTGGATCAGTTGCAGCAGGTGAAAAAACTGGGACCGCTGGATAAAATTATGGAAATGCTTCCCGGCATGAACCAGCTTAAAAAGAACCAGGATATCCAGATTGACGAAAAAGAAATTGCCCATGTAGAGGCCATTATTCGTTCTATGACGCGGGCGGAGCGGCGCGATCCCAACCTAATTAACGGTAGCCGTCGTAAACGCATTGCCGCTGGCAGCGGTACGCGCGTGCAGGACGTTAACAAACTGCTAAAGCAGTTTGTTGAGGCGCGGAAAATGATGAAGCGTTTTAAGGATATGCAAAAAATGGGTAAAAACAAACTAAGCAGCATGTTTAAAATGCCGTTTATGAAATAATGATTCTATAAAGGAGGTGATATCAATGGCAGTAAAAATTCGTTTGAATCGCATGGGGGCCAAGAAAAACCCCTTTTATCGCATCGTTGTGGCTGACTCTCGTTCGCCTCGCGATGGCCGTTTCATCGAAATCGTCGGTCACTATGACTCTACTCGCGAGCCCGCAGTAGTGAAAGTGGACGAAGAGAAAGTCCTGGCCTGGTTACAAAAAGGCGCTCAGCTTACCGACACGGCGAAAAATATTCTCCGTAAAGAAGGCATCATGAGCAAATGGGATGAAATGAAGCGTTCGAAGTGAGAAAGAGTGTGATAACGTCATGAAAAAAATCGTTGAAGTTATCGCCAAAGCCCTGGTACGGCATCCGGAACAGGTACAAGTCGAAGCAGCGGATGACCGTAATGGCACCGTATACGCCTTGCGCGTAGCTCCTGAAGATATGGGCAAGGTCATCGGCAAGCAGGGACGGATTGCTAAAGCCATCCGCACTGTCGTGAAAGCGGCGGCGACGCGGGAAAACAAAAAAGTCAACGTGGAAATCAGCGAATAAAGGTGGATTACCGACATGGACAGCATGACTCTAAAATGCCCTGTGACCATCAAGGCCAAGGTGACGGAGGAACTCAAGCAGCGTTTGATCGCGGAAACCGAAGAAGCCCTAAAAGGGGTAGAATTGGAACTGCAGCAAATTGAGTTTCACGCCAAGCGCCTGTTGGCGGAACAAGCCAAGCAGGATGCCCAAGGACTTGTGGCTCTGCGTCAACAAATTGAGGCAGAAAACCAAAAGCGCCTGGAATTCAAGAATGAAATGCTGGCCAAGCTCAAGGCCACGCAGGAACTCGAACTCGGCTCTGAAATTGTCAGAGGGCAGTTGGAGCGCGTCGTCGATGTGAAGGTGGGCGATGATCTTAACCAGATCATGGGTTCCGAGATCCTTCTGGAAGACGGCAAAGTTCTGGCTTTCCGCAGCTGAGACCAAGATGACCATGAAACAGACTAACCGTATATTGGTCGGTCAGATTATTGCCCCGCACGGCGTGCGGGGTGATGTTCGTGTTAGCCCCTTGACCGATCAGGCGGACCGCTTTTCTGCATTGAAGTGCGTATTTATGCACAGCGGCGCTGTTTTGACCTTAGAGCGAGCTGGTGTGCATAAAGGCTTAGCTTTGTTGCATTTTCAAGGCGTAGACACGGTTGAAGCCGCTGAGAAGCTGCGGGGGCAGCAGCTGTATATTGACCGTAAAGATGCACTTCCTTTGGTGGAAGGGCAATACTATACGGCCGATATTTTGGGACTTCGGGTGGTTGATGAGCGAACCGGCGAAGAACTGGGAGAAATCGTCCAGATCTTGGAGACTGGCAGCAACGATGTTTATGTGGTGCGTCAAACTGGACGTAGCCAGGATGTGCTGGTGCCGGCTTTGAAGAGTGTAGTTTCCGAGATTTCTTTGCAAGAAGGCCTGATGCGTGTACGCTTGCAGGAGGTATGGGAATGAATTCGCTTCATTTTTCCTTTGTGTCTCTTTTTCCAGAGATGTTTGCGCCTTTGGAGCATAGCATTTTGAAACGGGCCCGCGACGCGGGCCTGCTTTCCTTTTCTCACATCAATCCCCGAGATTTTGCCCTGGACAAGCATCGCATTGTAGATGATACGCCTTTTGGCGGCGGTGCAGGGATGGTGATGAAACCAGATCCCATTTATCGGGCGGTGCAGTCGGCTAAGGAAAAAGGCGGCGCAGGGCGCGTCGTACTCATGTGTCCAGGCGGAACTCCTTTTTCACAAGCCAAGGCGTTGGAACTGGCAGAGGAAGAGCATCTTATTTTGGTATGCGGTCACTATGAAGGCATTGATGAACGCATTCGCCAGCATGTGGTGGATGAAGTCATTTCTATAGGCGATTATGTGCTCACAGGCGGTGAACTGCCAGCGATGGTTGTGGCGGATGCTGTGGCGCGCCTGGTGCCAGGTGTGCTGGGCTCTTGCGATTCGGCGCCTCATGATTCCTTTTATGACGGTCTTCTGGAGTATCCCCAGTATACGCGGCCGCGCAGCTTTAACGACTGGGAGGTACCGGAGGTGCTTGTCAGCGGTGATCATGCAAAAATCCAGCGGTGGCGGCGCAAAGAAGCACTGCGTAACACTTGGAAGAGGCGTCCTGATTTATTATCAGGACGCGGACTGGAGAAGGCGGACGCAAAGCTGTTAGCGGAAGTCAAGGAGGAAGAGGCATGAAGGAAAAGGCAAATGTCTATGTAGGTCTAGTGCATTTTCCGATTTACAATCGGAATATGGATGTAGTAGCAACAGCGGTAACCAACTTTGACGTCCATGATTTGGCTAGAACCTGTCGGACTTATGATATAGCGCGTTACTTTGTCATTCATCCTCATGAGAGCCAAGCTCGCCTTGTACAGGATATTATTGGCTATTGGCGGGATGGCTATGGCAGCGAGTACAATCCGGATCGCAAAGAAGCCTTTCGGGTTCTGGAGCTGGCCGCTTCCATTGAAGAAGCGTGTAAGCGGATAGAGGAAGCTGAAGGGCAACGGCCGCTGATTGTCACTACTGACGCTCGGGTGTACCCAAACAGTATTTCCTATCGAGAGATGCGCAGTAAACTTCAACAAGAGCCGCAGCCATGGCTGATTTTATTTGGTACTGGTTGGGGTATTGAGGCGGAAACTATGAGCCGCTTTGACGCGATTTTAGAACCTATTTATGGACCAGGAGAATATAACCATCTGCCTGTACGTTCGGCGGTGGCCATCATCTTGGACCGCTTGCTGGGCGAAGCCTGGTATGAAGCTGAAAGTGATCTCAAGGATTAATTTTTTTCTTGAGTTAACTTGAAGAAGATGATATAATTTTAATGTTTATAAGGCGGTCCTCTATACCTAAAGCAGGATACGAACGTCTTGATGAAGGGGGAAAATCCATGAATCTTATTGAAGCTTTGGAAAAAGAACAACTCCGTACCGACATCCCTGATTTCAAACCAGGCGACACTGTCCGCGCCCACGTAAAAGTTGTCGAGGGTACTCGCGAACGTGTCCAGGTTTTTGAAGGCGTTGTCATTCATCGTAAAGGTACTGGCGTGCGTGAGACGTTCACCGTTCGCCGCATTTCCTACAACATAGGTGTGGAACGTACTTTTCCGGTGCATTCGCCCCGTTTGGAGCGGATCGAAGTAGTGCGCCGCGGTATTGTCCGTCGTGCCAAACTGTACTATCTGCGCAATCTGCGCGGTAAAGCAGCGCGTATCAGAGAAAGACGCTAAGCGACAAGAAGGGGACTGGCAGCAGTCCCCTTTTTGCATCATAAATAATAACTTGCTAAAAACTGGATATAAGTTCAGAGGCTTCGGATGGGGGTTTGTGGAAAATGAGCCAAAGCAAACTGGGACAAGAAATCAAAGACTGGGTTGTATCGATCGCGATTGCGTTGATACTTGCTTTTTTCATTCGTTATTTTATCGTAGAGCTGTATTTAGTTGAAGGACCGTCTATGCGCCCTACGCTGATCAATAGCGAGCGTCTGGTGGTCAATAAATTTATTTATCGTTTTCAACAGCCCGCCAAGGGCGAGGTTATTGTTTTTCGTTATCCTCGGGACCCCAGTCGTGATTTTATCAAGCGCGTTATTGCCGTTGCTGGGGATACGATTGAAATTAAGGATGGCCGGGTGTTTGTCAACGGTCAGTTGCAAAATGAAGAGTACATTTTAGAGAAGACGCGTGGTTCTTATCCTTTGTCTACTGTGCCGGAAGGCCATATTTTTGTTATGGGCGATAACCGGAACAATTCGGAGGACAGCCGTTTCCGCGATGTGGGCTTTGTTTCCTTAGATATGGTAAAAGGCAAGGCCATTATGGTATTTTGGCCTTTGGATCAGTTGAAGCAACTGCCTTGATACAGTTGAAAACGCGGAGGACCTCATGAAACAAAGACATATTCACTGGTTCCCGGGGCATATGGCCAAGGCGCACAGGGTTATCCGAGAACAGCTGAAACTGGTGGACGTAGTGGTAGAATTGCTGGATGCTCGCATTCCCCGTGGCAGCGCAAATCCGTTGCTGACGGAATGGACTATAGGAAAACAACGCCTTATCGTTTTAAATAAGGCGGACTTGGCGGATCCGGCACTAACGGAAGAGTGGTTGCGGTATTTTAAGACGCAAGGATTTACCGCGATTGCCTTGGATTCTTCCGGTAAGAAAAACATTAAGCCATTTATACATCGCATTGAAGAGGCTGGCGCAGCCAAGGTGCAGAAGCTGGCGGCTAAAGGTATACGGAACCATCCGGTGAGGGCGATGATTTTGGGAGTTCCTAATGTAGGAAAATCTTCTTTAATTAATCGTCTTTTGGGCGCGGCTACCGTTCGGACCGGAGACAAAGCGGGTGTCACCCGAGGTCAGCAATGGCTGAAAATCGGCAAGTCTGTGGAACTCTTGGATATGCCAGGGGTGTTGTGGCCGCGTATGGATGATCAAGATATTGCCGTTTTGCTGGCTCTGACAGGAGCTCTAAACGACGATGTTTATGACATGGAACTGGTAATTGGTTATTTTCTGGGGTGGATGCGAGAGCATCAGCCCAAGTTTCTGGCGGAGCGTTATAAACTGGAGTTGCCATTGCCTGCAGACACCGAAGAACTTCTGCGTCAAATTGCTGTGCGGCGGGGTTGTCTGCGCGCTGGCGGCGTAGTGGACTTGGAAAAAGCGAGGCGCATTGTTTTGGGCGAACTGCGGGATGGCAAGCTAGGCAGATTGACCCTGGAGTATCCGCCGTTACAAGAGCAGCCAACGGAATTACCGGAATCATAATGGGAGAAAAACCGCTTTTGCGGTTTTTCTTTTTTTCTTAGGCCCACGCAAAAAGGATTTACCCGAAGAAAATAGAAATGATACATAAAACAACGCGAAACGGTGCATAGGGAAGGAACGGTATATGGCGCAGAAAAAAACGATTACGGAAATTCGCGAATTGTTGCAGGCGGAGGAACTACAAGCGCAGTTATTTGCCGAACTGCAAGCCGATCCTCGTAAGGGCGTCCAGCAACTTTTGATCGCGAGGGAGCGTCGTATGCAACGCCAACAAGAAGAGCAAGAACGGCTGTATGTAATGGGTCAGTACGAGCGTCTTTGGCGCCAAAAAGGCATAGAACGTATCTGCGGTGTTGACGAAGCAGGCCGGGGGCCACTAGCTGGCCCAGTTGCGGTTGCCGCTGTTATCTTGCCGCCAGACTGTTTGATAACAGGTATTAATGACTCCAAAAAATTGTCCCCGTTGCAGCGAGACAGGCTGTATGAGGAAGTACAGCGACAAGCGTTGGCGGTTTCGCTGATCTGGGTCGAGCCGGAAGAAATTGATCAATATAATATTTATCAGGCTACGGTACGGGGGATGGAACGAGCAGTGCTTCAGTTGCAGCCAGCGCCGCAGGCGATACTGGCGGATGCGGTGGACTTAAAGCGATTAGCTATTCCTTGTCAGGCGCTGATTCATGGAGATGCCTTGAGCGCTTCAATTGCGGCGGCCTCTATTGTAGCTAAAGTGGAGCGAGACCGGCTGATGGTGAAATTGGATGAACAATATCCGGGATATTCTTTGCGTGAACACAAGGGCTACGGTACGGCAGAGCATATGGCGGCGTTGCAAAAGCTGGGGCCGTCGCCGATTCACAGAAAAACATTTGAGCCCATTCGTTCAATGCTGGCGGGGAGGGATGCGCGATGAACGGCAATAAAAGCGACGACGAGCTAAAAAAAGAGGCGATTCAAAAACGTCAAGCTATTGCCATGCGCTATGAAGCCGGCGTTACAACAGCGCCGAAAGTGGTTGCTAAAGGAGCCGGCTATTTGGCCGAGCAAATTTTGGATACGGCCCGCCGTCATGGCGTACCGGTTTATCAAAATAAAACACTCACGGCGATGTTGATGGCAGTGCATCTGGACCGGGAAATTCCTGCGGAATTATATCAGGCTGTGGCTGAAGTATTAGCTTACGTTTACCGCGTAGACCAGCGCCTTGGTCGGCGGAGGGCGTGAGATGGCTCGGCATTTGGCCTTTGGTTTATCAGGCGAAGAATATGCAGCGCGCTGGCTCCTCAAACAAGGATATGCCGTTCTAGAGCGGCGTTTTCGTTGTCCGATGGGAGAAATTGATATTATCGCCAAACAAGGAAATGTCATTGTCTTTGTGGAAGTAAAAGCTAGGCATCATGCTGGTTATGGCAGTCCGGCGGAGGCTGTCACTTGGGGGAAACAGCGGAAATTGCTGCGCACGGCGCAGTTGTGGCTGCTGCAAAAAGGTTTGACCGAAGCCGCTTGTCGTATGGATGTAATTGAAGTGCTACAGCAAGAAGAAGATCCGCTGATTCATCATATACCCAATGCTTTTGGCATGTAGGGGGAATACAGTAAGGCCGGCTCTACGTCAACCGACGGAGAGCCGGTTTCTCGCATGGGGGGATGTGTTTTGTACGCGCAAACTTTTGGTTGCGCCACCTGCGGTATTGAGGGCGTACCCATTACCGTCGAGGTGGATTTGTCTAATGGACTGCCAGCGTTTGAAATTGTCGGCTTGGCGGACACTGCGGTACGGGAGGCCAGAGAGAGAGTTAGAGCGGCAGTGCGGAACGCCGGTTTTGAGTTTCCGGCGCGGCGCATTACAGCTAACTTGGCGCCTGCGGACATGCGTAAGGAAGGCGCTGCTTTAGATTTGCCGCTGGCTTTGGGGCTTTTAGCGGGAACTGGGCAATTGCGGCCGGAAGATATCCGCGGTATTGTTTCGATGGGCGAGCTGTCTCTTGAAGGCCTGGTGAGACCTGTGCCTGGTGTTTTGGCAATGGTAGACGCTTGCCGCAAAGCGGGAATTCAAACTGTATATGTGCCGCAGGAAAATTTGCAAGAGGCGGCGTTGGTGACGGGGGTACAGGCGTTTGGCGTAGTTTCCCTGCAGGCCTTGATGGAGCACTTACAAAAGAAAAAGCTTTTGCTGCCGGCAGATGGAAAAATGTTGTCTCAAGCCATGTTGCCTGTGCTGGCGGGAGGGGATTTTGCCGAAGTACAAGGACAGCAAGGCGCGAAACGAGCCTTAGAAATTGCAGCGGCTGGAAAACATAATGTGCTTCTAAGCGGACCTCCAGGAACTGGAAAAACGATGTTGGCGCGACGACTTCCTTCCATTTTGCCGACTCTTACACCGGAGGAAGCGCTGGAAGTAACTCGCATTTATAGTATTGCAGGCTTGTTGCGGCGGGAAGCCAGTCTTGTTCAACAACGCCCCTTCAGGCAACCCCATCATACGATCTCTATGGCTGGCCTGGTAGGTGGCGGTTCTGTGCCTCGTCCAGGAGAAATTACCCTGAGCCATCGCGGCGTATTGTTTTTGGATGAACTGCCTGAGTTTTCGCGTCAGGTTCTGGAGGTATTGCGTCAGCCCTTGGAAGAGGGGTATGTTTCCATCGCCAGAGCCCAGGGGAGTTACACGTTTCCGGCCTCTTTTTTGCTGATCGCTGCCAGAAATCCCTGTCCGTGTAGTTAACAACTTTGACGAACAGCGACTTATTGAGAAATCAATTGTGACCTTCACTTTACGGCGCAGCTCGTCGCAATCCGGATCTTCAATTGTGTGGATCCGAATTTCATTGATAAGCAATTTTAAAATAGCCCGTTTCTCCTCAAAAGACAAGGGATCGCCGGTTTTTAGTTTAGGCTGCAAATCAGTCAAAAGTTTAATAGCTTCACTCTGTTGAGTATCCAAGCGGTCGTTAGTAGCGATGGCTTTTTTTAGTTCTTCCTGGTGCTGCTCGAGCAAGGTCTGTTCGGTATTAATTCTGGAAACCTGCACAATCATATCCGGCTCAGAAATGATATTCCGGCGGTATGCGTCAAGGATCATCATGCGCTCGTCTTGCTTTTGAGAGAGCTTTTCTTCAACAAGGTGCAGCTCGTGGGAGTAATCTATGTTTATGATGGTCTGGTCTTCGCTTATTTTCTTCACGGCTTCGCCAGGGGAGAGGATAAAATTAACGCACTCATTCCAGACTAGCTCTTCCAGCCATTCCGCACTGACGTTTTTTGAGCGGCATTTTCCAATAGGTCCACGGTATTTAGTCTTTCCCGAGCAAGCATAATAGCGCTTATTGTGGCGAACATCTGGCACACCGCAGTAGGTCAGACCGCAGGAACCGCACTTAATTAAGCTCCGCAGTAAATACCGCTGCTTAGAGTTTCGGAGGGAGTCGATGCGGTTGTCTTCGATGACTTCCTGGGAGCGTTCCCAGATGTCTTCCGAGACGATGGCCGGTACCTCGCGGGAGATAACTTCTTTCTTAGAGCGCTTGCCGTAGTGGTGGATACCTTTGTATGTGGTGGAGCGAAGAATGGAGAGAATGCGGCTTGGATGCCAGTACCCAGAGGTGCTGACCTTTCTTTTTCCGCGCATGATTTTGCGGTTGTCGATGACGTAGCGGGTGGGTAGCTGCATGGCATTAAAGCGGTCGGCGATCTGTATGGTGGACATACCTTCTTCGGCGGTGAGCTGGAAGATCAGCCGGATCACGTCGGCTTCTGACATTTCGCAGCCAGTCATTTTGTTTTCATTGACCTCCAGGAAACCGCCGTCGTTGACATAGTAGCCGAAGGGGACAATGCCGCCAAGCCACTTACCGGCCTTTGCAGCTCGTTCAGCGCCGATCGCCATGCGGGAGAGGATGTTGTCGCGTTCTAAGTCGGCGACTCCGGCCAAAATGGTCAATAGAAAACGTCCAGACGGGTCGCCAGTGTCGAAGGGCTCGGTCATAGAACGAACCTTTACCCCGACTTCTTCGAGTTGGTGAACGCCATTTAAGATGATTCTCGCAAATCGTCCTAGGCGGTCTAACTTATAGATAATCACAGTATCGGCCTTACCTGCCTTTGCGTCTTGGAGAAGGCGAAGACCTTCGGGGCGGTCCTCAAGCGGAAGAGTGCCGGTGACGCCGTCATCTTTGTACCAATCGACTATTTCGATTCCGTGAAGGTCGCAGTATTTGGTAGCAAATTCAACTTGGGCCTCAATCGTGCCTCGGGCCTCCTGGTCGTCGGTGGAGGTGCGCAGGTAGGCTAGGACCTTACTCGTACTCATAACGGAAGGATAGAATTGGCTTGTCATAAAAGCACTCCTTTGTGACGTTTTGAAACGTATGTTCGATAAAAATGAGTAAAAGAGAGGCGGCCAGTGAAGGCCGCGATATTGTATTTATGATGAATAGAGCTTTGATATGCCAAGTAGCGTCAGTAAGGGCGAAAGCAGATCTTCAGTGAAAGGCCAGCTTGATTGCAAGAGATGGCTTCTGTTTTTTGCAAGATATATTATTAATACGAGAGCGGGTTGTTGATAGAGCCATGAAGAGTTGTATTTTTGCTTCACTACGAGTTCAACTAAGGCGGAGTTTTTTGATAAGTATTCTGATACGGCTTCAGGTGTGTCTTGTCCGAGTAGAGGAATGATTTGATCTAACAGATACATGCTGGCGTCTGGATTTTTTATCGGTAATTTATAATACTTTTCGCAAACTGAAAGCCAGCTTATATGTTGCTTGCTTTGTTCATTAAGTTCTGAGATTGCTTGGCTAAAAAAGTGATCTGCTGATTCAATCAAAGCCATGCTACGAGCCATTATTCTTTTTACTTCTGGCTTTGCTTCAACTGTCGGTTTATATATATTGTCATGAGACATTTCTGCATAAGCGTGTTGAAGCAAGGTTCGAATTTGAATCTCGCAAGGTATGTTTGCGGGAATGACAAGCGATGTATCATTGCATGTCCGTTCTTGTGAATTATATACAACATAATGAACCGACTCATACGTGAAGAGTTCAGGGTGTTCTTGCCATTCAATTTCAAAGTCTTTATCCTTTGACGACTTCCAAAGTTCACTAGGAGCAGAGTCGATTATTTTTGTAATATGCTCAATGTCTTCTACAAGCAAGACAACAAAGCGAATTCCAACTTTATCAGTTACATCATCATACGGATTGTCATATTTTTTTCTATACAATGTCTTGGTGATTAAAGAGTCCGTGTCTTTTATTCGAGGCTTTAATGGAGGAATTTTTAATATTTCGCCAAGGTTTTCATTATGCAATTTTTGCATAATATAGTCTTGTACAAAACGCCCCCAAGCTAAATAGATGGGTTTTTCTTTTTCGTATCGCTCTCTAATTTCGCTTTCGTTCATAAAGAAGCCCCCAATCTAAAGCTTATTGGCTTTCAATTCGCCCTTTAATGCAAGCAGTGGTGTAGTCAGTGTCTTTATTATAGCCTTCTATGCGAAGCAAGTCATTATTCGATTGAGGGGAATCAGAAGGAAAAGTAATTTTCACCCCACTGTTGAAACGCATTTTTCTTATATTTAACTTTCTACTAATTTTTGACGTATCTTTCGTTATTGCTGTCGATGGAAAGTCTTCAGAGGCAAGTCTAGAAATATATTGTTGGCGTATTTCGGGATTTTGGAAATAACTTGTAGCGAAAGATTGAGTGTTAATTATCGTTGATTGATCATTCTTTAAGTAAACGTGCAGGGCATTAATTAGATCAAATTTTTCCTCATCGACTAAAGAATTGTTTTGTGTGATAAAGTCTTTTGTGGACAAATAAAATTTTTCCGTTTGTCGCGCCGAATTTTCAAGTGGAGCACATCCAAGAAACTGGCAAGAAAAATAAGCAGCTAGACCTATAGTTCCCGTACTTGTAGCGTTTTTATCAAAAACATGAACTTGTAGATCTGCTGTTGTTGTTAATTCTGAGGTTGCGTGGCTGACAAAAAAACCAATTTTATAAAGCCGTTGAGCTTCAGTAAGAAAAAGATCAGATATAAAGCGTACGTTATTTAATGATGAAACTTGAAAACCGCTCTGCTTTTCTGCTTTAATTAGTGCAACAAACTTTTCTTGCGTTGCTCCAGCCCTTCCCGTTAAGCATAATAGTAAACCAGAGGGGATGTTTGGATTAGATTGTGTAGTATAAAGCTTCTGCGCCACTGACATGGATTTTTGAATTAAAACAGAATCGTTGTCTGTATGAAAATCATTCATAATAGAAGACACTTGTTTGGCTACAGAGGCTTCTGTATGGTCCGTTAGCTGCATTTCAACGCAATGAGAGCCTTGACCAACTACGTCGACGATTCTTGATGATAATGCATTAAGAGCATTCTGTTCAAGGGTTAAAGGTTCATCACTAAAAGATGGTGCGTCCTCTAGTCTTGCATTAGGAACACCGTGGACAATTATTTTATCGAGTGTCATCAGAGATACGTCTAACATAAAATCACTCCTTTATAATTGATGGTTCCTTTCTACGGCCTACAAACCTTGCACGGCACATATCCAGCGTCGATCGCCTCATCCCGGCTCTCAAAATAAACCTTGTGGTTGTCGCTCATTTTCTGGACCCAACGGCAGCTGGCATAGTGGAACTTATAACTGTTGCTATTGCCTATGTAGTCGGACCCAAGAGCTACGGAGCTGGCCATCATGCCAACCAGCATAAAGATTGACATTAGAAGTAGAAGCTTTTTCTTCACTGCAAACATCTCCTTTAGTGGTTTTCTTTCACTGTGGCATAGATTTCCTTATACGCCTCCCTTACTTGCTCCAATGCGAAGCGGTTGATTTCCTCCGGGCGGGAGGTGTTGCTTGGTACTAGCCGCAGCGCCTTCTCGTGGATCAGAGCTAAGACTAGCTCTTTGGTGATTTCTGAGGATTGGTCCATGGGGGTCATCTCCAAGTTTAGTTATTGTTTATACCAAGGCCGACTTGCACGGCGGCTATTTCAGAAGCAGCTTTTACCATGTACCCGTTTCCTTCTTTAATTGTCTGAGTTACAGACTCAGCCTTGCTAGGCTTGTAATCTCCGTTATCAATCATGTCTAGCAGCCTATCAGTAGCCATTTTTCGGTAAGACATAGTGGAAGAGAGGTTATCCACGGCGCTGTTTAATATTTTCTGGTCCTCTTTGCTGAGAGTGGCTGGTGGTTTTGTGCTAGTAATCTTCGAATCTTGTTTGTCGATTGTTGCGCTTATTGCCTTGAATCGTTCGTAAGCCTGGAACTTGTTTATTTTCCCTTTGCCAAAATCGTCAGTAGCTTCTGTCCATTTCTCCCATATCGCGTCGGCGTCTTTTAGCTGGGCGTCTATAGAAGCTTTCCATTTCTTAAAGTCTGCTTGTTGGGTGGCTTTGTCGGCAACTTGCGCCGCTTGTACAGGCTGTTGCTTGGCAGGAGCAGTGTTCTTTTTGTCTCCAAAGATACCGTTGAATAAAACGAGAACGAGAAAAACCCCAGTAACGACTAACCTAACTTTTGTGGAATGATGCTTATACTTCCAAAGCAAAAACAAGCCAACGGGGAAAAAGAAGATCACCATTACCCAAGCGAACCATATAGTTTGATAAAATTTCTTTTCCATTTCAATCTCCTAACTTGGCCAGAAGGCTATTTTTTATTATCTTCCGCTTGCTCTGGATGTTTTATGCTAAGAAGTTCGTCAACCTTAAACTTAGCATCTGACAAGTAAACGGCTCTGGCAGTAGTCGCAACGCTTGTCTTTTCGGTCGCTTTAGAGCGAGCCTCAGTGTACTCTTCATACGCCTTTTTGTGGTTGCTGGCAATGTAGCCTCCGATAAACGGTAGGTCTGCTTGTTGACTCCAAATGCCGAGAACTTTTTTTGCGGTTATGACGGAAAGATCTGCTTGCAGTTTGGATCCGTATGCTTCGCTATACTCTGATAGCTTATCCAGAGAGTTGAGCATAGCAACATTGATCTCAGATGCTCTTGCTGTCGTCGGAGATACTTCAGCAACACGTAGCTTTAAATCTTTTGAGGCGGTTTTCACGCGGTCACATTCAGCAATTAGGTCTTTATATAGCTTGCCGCCACCTTCTTTAAAGACCTTTTCTTGGTCTCCTTGGAGAGTTTCCATAGAGCGGTAAAGTGGCATTACCTTCTCTATGTACTGCTGTGTCTGGTAGTGTTGATAGCCGAAATATCCGGCTACAACAAGAATGATTGCAAGCAGCGGGATAAATGTTTTTTTCACTCTAAACACCCTTCTTCCTCTGTAGTTTTTTTATTGCTTTTACGGATTCATGTGCTTCGGCAAGAAGAGCGTTTAAGAGAGATTTAAACATTGTGTTTCCCCTGATGTCCGGTATTTCTCTATATCTAATTTTTTCCAATGACGTATTTGCTGCTAAAGCAACAGATATAGAAGGGCAATTGGCAAGCGAAAAGTCGCTTATTGGAATTAGTTTGCCGGGATATTTCTTGCAAACTTGTTTTTCTAGTTCCTCGAAAAACAAATTATATTCATCTTTTAAATATCGTGTATTTGTAAATCCAACAAATTTAGCCAGAGATATGACTTCGTCAATAGTTATAGAGTCATTTTTATAATATTTATACAGTAGAAAGGCTGGTGAATTCTTGTTTATTTGTGAATAGAATAGGTCGTCTTCGAGCATATTATCTAGAGCATGATAATCTTTGCGAAATATACATGAACCGATTAGAGCATTTGTTGCGTAACCGCAGAAAGACTTATTAGTATGATTCTTTATAAGCCTGGTTATAATACGAATTGCATTTTGATAATCTCCTAAATAGAGGTGTCTCTCTAAGCCATAATAAAAAACAAAGACATAGCTAATGTTAATTGGACTATCTATGTTGCAAAGCCAATTCAGATATGTCTTCCTTTGACCGGGAGACATTGAGGCATACGAAGGATAATAAGATAGTGAGTTTGATTCTTCTTTGTCGATCTCACTCGAAGTTACGGGGAGCAAAAAATCAATTAAGCTTGGTTCTTCTTGCCCACGGGACTGAAAAGTAACTTTAATTCCATTGATAACAGTAGCGCTATCTTCGATCTGCTCGTTTATAAGGTTTGCCAAGGGGCCGTTTTTAAACCACAAAAGAGAAACAATTTCAGATGGTATTTGTTTCGTTATGTTGTCTAGAATGTTGTCGCGAATAACTAATGAATTTTCCATAAAACACCTCCAAAATGAAAATTTTTATCATTGAAAGTGAATTACCCTTTAAGCAGCAACAGAGCAAACTTATCAGCCTCTTCCTCTTTCCGAGTCGACGCATAATACCCGCGATGTTCCATGCGATAGTAACTGTACCCGGGGTGCATGAGGTAATGTCCCAACTCATGGGCCACAATAAAGCGCTGAATGCCTTCCGGGAGGCTATCATTAACCAGGACGTACTTTCTTCCCAGCACGCGCTTAAACAGGCCGTAGGTGCGCTCTGGCAGCTCCAAGACAAGCACTGTAATTCCCAGTTCTTTCGCGATTATGTATGGATCGTTTGTATCGTGTTTCCTAATTAAATTTCTAATACGAAGAGGAATATTCACGCGAACCTCCCATTAGCAAACGTATGTTCAGAGAAATAGTTGCAAAAAAGCGCGGTCAAGCTGTCTTGCCGCGTTTTTGGTTTTGTATGTTGCTACGTCTAAAGTGCGATTAGGAAAAGTAGGGTAGAAGAGTCATTTTTTCTTATTCTTTTCCTTGGCGTCCCAGAAAGCAATTTCCAGGGCTGCTTTGATCTTATTTCGGTCATCTTCGGAAAGTGGGGCGCCTTTGAAAGTAAGGCCATCCATTTCGAGTAGCTGTTCAAGCTGGCGTGTTTCGCGAGCCGAGGCTTCTTTGCCGGTCGAAGGGTTGTGGGGGCGCGGATCGTCGGATACGCCCAGCAGGTAGTCTGTTGTAACGGCGAAGTATTGGGCAAGTTTTGTGAGCGAGTCTGGATCTGGGGTGCGCTCGCCTGATTCATATTTTCTGATTGAAGAATCACTGACGCCAAGAAAAGCACCAACTTCTTTTTGACCAATGTCTTTCTTTGTGCGCAGTTCTCTCAACCTTGTAGCTAAAGATGCCATACTATCACCTCTCTTTTTATTTTGCTTTGTTTCGGACAATTTGTCCAATAAAAAAACCGGACATTTTGTGCAAAAACATATTGACTGCGGACAATATGTGTATTAAAATAAGGATAGACACAATAAGTCCGGTGAATGGAGGTGTAAAAATGCTACTAATGCAAAAGAGAAAAGAAGCTGGGCTTAAGCGCAAAGACCTTGTAAAACTGCTGGGAATCAGCTACTCCATGATCGAGAAAGTCGAGAAGGGAAGGCGGACCGCATCGCCCGGGTTAGCTAAAAAATGGGGAGACCTTATCGGGGTTAGCGAACGGGAGTTGTATAGATATTTTTTTACCCAACAAACGGACAAAAAGTCCGGTGACACAACCCCAAACTCGGCAGCGTAGGAGGTGAAAAGGTGCAACAAAATGAACTTGCCGGGCTCATAGCCCAGTACAACATTCCAGGCGAGCTGTCCAAAGATGTTCTTTGCCTGGCAGAAAAAACGGCTCATGACCTGGCGGCCAGCTCCGGGGAGCACATTGAAATCGCCAGTGTGGCAGTGTTGGAAGCAACCAAGGCTCAGCTCGAGTTTTTGGCAGCACATCCCGAAGTCCAAGCCGTGACCATCGGCGACGATGGACAGATCAAGGAAATCCGCGAAATCCACCATGTGGGCCGCAACGTCTGTGAGGTCGTAAAGACTTTTACTCCCAACGAGGAAAAGCAGATCAAGGCCTTGCGGGTGGCGATGAAAGCGGAGGCCCGGATTGAGGTGGAAGAAGCCATGGCGGCGGAGGCCGCTGCAGAAAAAGCAAAGGGGGCATGAGAGTGGCAAAGCAAAAAGTCTGCGCTGTGTGCGGCGCGAAAATCAAGCCTGGTCATGGGTACCGGCTGTGGGACGCAGAGAATCATAAGGTGGTCGACACTTGCAAAAATGCATCTTGCTCTCGGAAGTTTACCCAGAGAGGAGTAAAACGATGCAGTTAGATAATATCCGCTTTTCCTTTGGGCAAGCAATCCGTAGAGAGTTGCCGAGCATTATTTCTACGGTTGTCGGTGCCACACTTCTCGGAATCACCGTTTTCTTTGCATTAGTATTCGCCTAAAAAAAGAACCCGCATGAAGCGGGTGAGTGGAGGTGCGAGGTAGTTAAACCCTTGATTCCATTATCGCATTGGAGGGAGGTGAATACCATGAAGCAAGGATTCGCGAATCAGACTGAAAGTTTCCGTAATCCCTATCGTGAGAGCCGTGATCGGGCGGGAATGAGCCAGGAAGCAGCGGCAGATGCCTTGCATATATCGACTAGGACGCTTTGGAGCTATGAATCGGCCAATAGGCCAACAGATGAAACGGTCATAAGCATGGCGGAATTGTACCAGGACCCGTATTTGGAATACGAACACCTGAGGTTGAGCCCGATTGGGCGCAGGCTGCTGCCAGAGATCGACCGTGGTGGAGTGTCTAGAGCAGTCATTTGTTACCAGGCCGGTATTAATATTCTTCGTAGCCACGAGCCGGACATGATCCAAGTTGCTTATGATGATCGCATTGACGTTCACGAGGTGCCTATTTGGCGCAAGGTTCAAAGAGGAGCGTGGATGTGTGTTGGCTCACTGATTTCACTGGCCTTACAGCCAATAGAAAAAGTCGCCAGCGTTGCAGCGCCAGCGACTTCACGAGAAAAACAATATCACCGATAGTATACCACTTTTCGTATGCGTCGGAAAGGGAGCGATTTACATGAGTGAAAAAACAGCCAAAGCGTTTAATACGCTTCATGAAAAAATGCTTGAGTCTGAGCAATATCGCAAAGGCTATCAAGCTGGCTTGCGCAATATTCGTCAGCTTTTTGCAATGAGCATCGAAGCGCTCAAGGATTCCCGACGGCGTCATCTTGGTATGCATAATCAGTTTGCAGCTGGGTGGGCCAGAGCTATGCAGGAAGTCATTTGGGAAAAGATGCGGCTGGGAGGCGAGGCTGCATGAGTAACGTTAAGGAAGTAACCCACTGCCCGGAGTGCGCGGCAAAGGGAACTGTTACCGAAGAATTTGGCGGCCGCATGAAGAAGATGGTTTGCCCAAAGTGCGGGCTAGTTTGGACCACGATGTCCGTGGGGAAGGTGGGGAAATGATGGATAATATCCCACTCACCTGCCGCGAAGTTGAAGAGGCTATGGAAGTAGCAAATAAAATTGGTCAGCTTTTATTTAGCGATGTTCGTGTTCCGGGGCTTCAAGTAGCGCCGCGCAAAGTGGAGCAGGTTAACTTGATTGTGGATTTGGTTGGCGATGCCGCTGCGGTATATAGTCGGTCGCAGATGCTTGAAAGGGAGCTTAAAAGAAAATGTCCATTGAAAGCGGTGCCAGCTACGATTGTGATTGTTTCCGAAAGGGAGGATAAAAAATGAAACTCATTCAACTGACTTTACGCCACTTCAAAGGCGTCAAGGAATTTACTCTTGATGCCGCCGGCGAAAGCATCCGGGTCTTTGGCGACAACGCCACGGGGAAAACCACCATCTTCGATGCTTTCACATGGTTGCTGTTTGATAAGGATTCGAGCAACCGCAAGGATTTCCAAATTAAGACACTGGATGCCACAGGGCAGCCCGTGAGCGGTCTAAATCATGAGGTAGAGGCAATCATTCAGGACGGTCATAAAACCGTCTCTCTGGGGAAATCCTACTCCGAAAAATGGACCAAGGCGCGCGGATCGGCGACGGCAACCTTCTCAGGACATACCACGGACTACTCAGTGGACGGCGTTCCGGTCAAGAAAAAGGACTTTGATGCTAAGGTGGCTGAGATTGCCAAAGAAGATGCCTTTAAATTGCTGACAAGTCCCTCTTTCTTCAATGAGCAAGTACACTGGCAAGACCGCCGGAAACTGCTGCTTGAGGTGTGCGGCGATATCGGGGATGCCGAGGTCATTTCTTCCGACAAGAAGCTAGAAGCATTGCCCAAGATCTTAAACGGCAAGTCACTGGAGGACCATCGTAAAATCATTCAATCCAAGCAGTCCGCCATCAACAAGGAACTAAAAGAAATTCCGGCGCGTGTCGATGAGGTGCAGCGAGGATTGCCCGATACAAGCGGCTTGAGTCGTGAAGCCCTGGAAGTAGAACTGGCCTCGTTGAAAAAGCAGCAGCAAGCCAAGCAGCAGGAAATCATCCGAATCCAAAACGGCGGCGAGGTTGCCCAGCAGCAGAAGCTTCTTCGAGAAGTGGAGTCGCGGCTGCTGGACATTCAGAATCAGTTTAAAGTCGAAACTCAGGACAGGAGCTTTGAAAAGAAAAGCCAGCTGCAAAAACTGCAGCTCCAAATTCAGTCACTTGACCACAGTTTGACGGACGCCCAAAACCGAATCGCTCACAGTAAAAATGTTATTGCTGAAAATGAGAAGGATATGGAGCTCTTAAGGCAGCGGATGATCGAGGCTCATCAAGCCGAATTTGAGTACAAAGGATCCACGGACTGCCCGACTTGCGGTCAAGGACTTCCGGCGAATAAAGTGGCGGAAGCTACAGAAAAAGCAGAGGCCGACTTCAACCGGCGTAAGTCGGAATCACTGGAACATTATCGAGCAGAGGGCCTTGGATTTAAAGAAGCCAACGAGAAGTTTGAATCCACTATCAAGGACCTGCAGGAGCAAATTGAAAAACTGACTGCTGAAAAAGAAGCAGTATCGGAGCAGGTTGCAAGCCTGCAAGCTGACATTGAAGGCATGGTCCCAGCCAATACGCCGGACATCACGGCGCGGGCCGATTACCAAAAAGCGATTCAGGAAAAAGAAGCTATCTCGCAGCAGATTACAAGCCTAGAAACTCAGCAGCAGGGCGTAATTAAAAACCTGCAGGTTGAGGCAAATGTCATCGCGCAGGATGTCCTGGCGCGCGAGCGCAACCTCGTAAAACTGGACCAGGGCGAAAGTGGTCGGCGGCGAGTCAAGGAACTTACCACGCAGGAAGAAAAACTTGGTACCGAATATGAGCGGCTGCAAGGCGAGCTGTTCTTGACCGAAGAGTTTATTCGAACGAAAGTCAATTTACTGGAAGAGCGGATTAACAGTAAATTTAAAATGGCGCGCTTCAAGCTGTTTGAGCAGCAAATTAACGGCGGCGTCAACGAATGCTGCGAAACACTATTTCAAGGCGTTCCTTACTCCGGCGGCCTAAACAATGCGGCCAGGATCAATGTGGGTCTGGATATCATCAACACACTGAGCGAGCATTTTGGATTCCAGGCGCCGATTTTCGTGGATAATGCCGAGGCGGTGACGCAGTTGATTGAAACCAGCGCCCAGGTTATTAGCCTAATAGTGAGCGCCGAAGACAAGGCGTTGCGAGCGGAATCTCCGGCAAAAGAACTGAAGGAGGCTATCTGATATGGCAGATCAAAAGGAAACTGGCGTTATTACCGTAGAGAAAAAGATGGATATGGCACCTAATACCATGCCTGGATTTGGCAACTTACAAAGCTTTGAATTGTCCTTGCGGACGGCGAATCTTCTTAGTAAATCGACCTTGGTGCCTAAGGAATACCAAGGGATGGACGGACTTCCTAACTGCGTGATTGCCTTAAATATGGCGGCTCGCATGAACGCCGATCCGCTAATGGTTATGCAAAATCTGTATATAGTTCACGGTCGCCCAGGGTGGTCTTCTCAGTTTCTAATTTCCACCTTCAACGCTTGCGGTCGATTCTCGGCGCTGCGGTACGAGTGGAGCGGGGAAAAAGATAAAGATAATTGGGGCTGCAAAGCATGGGCCATAGAAAAATCTACAGGAGAGCGACTGGAAGGCTCTGTGGTCGATATTCTTATGGCGAAAAAGGAAGGCTGGTACGGAAAGAACGGCAGTAAGTGGCAGACGATGCCCCAACAAATGCTCATGTACCGCGCAGCCGGCTTTTTCATCCGCACCTACGCTCCTGAGTTGGCTATGGGGATTCACACGCAAGAAGAAATTGTGGACATGGAAGAGGTTGGCGAAGGCAAATATGAAGCGCGTGTGGCGGCAGAAATCAAGGATAAAGCTAATACGGAGCCAATCGATGTCGAGGTAAATGAAGCGCCGCCGGAACCGGCGCCGGTGAAGCAAGAAGATCCTCCTGCCAACAAAGAACCGGAAAAGCTTTTCGATCCGGGGTTTTAGGAAATGGACATTAAGGTCCTAGCATCCAGCAGCCGCGCCAATGCCTACCGTATAAGCGATGGGAAAACGGCCTTGCTGCTGGATGCGGGGCTATCTTACAAAGAGTTGCAGCGAGCCCTTGGATTTAAAACCACCGAACTAACTGCAGTGCTTGTTACGCACGAGCATAAAGACCATTCTAGGGCCGTTGCCGATCTTGCCAAGGCAGGAATTGATTGCTATATGAGCGCTGGGACAAAAGAGGCACTTGGCCTTTCAGGTCACAGAATACATGAGCTGTGGCCCAGGGTGCAAACGCAGATCGGGACATGGACGGTACTCCCATTTGAGACGCAGCACGATGCCGCGGAGCCGCTAGGCTATCTACTGGCAAGCGGCAAAGAAAAACTGCTCTTTGCAACCGACACGTATTATATCCGGTACAAATTCAACGAACTTACCCACATCATGGTCGAGTGCAATTATGCAGCTGACATTTTGCAAGAAAATGTGGAGTCCGAGAGGATCCCTGCGGCATTAAAGCAGCGATTACTTCAGTCGCATTTTAGCTTGGCTAACGTCAAAGAATTCCTCAGGGCGAACGATTTAAGCAAGGTTGAAGAAATCCATCTATTACACCTTTCGGACGGCAACAGCGACGAAGCAAGGTTTAAGCGTGAGATTCAGGAGCTAACCGGCAGAGTCGTTATGGTAGCCGGAAAGTGAGGCTGTTATGAAATGCAAGCCCGGCGTAACCACTCGGACCTATTGCCTAAAGTGCAATACCGAAGGAGAGAAAGTCGGGTATTCGTGGCCCATGGTCAAGATGCGATGCCCTGGATGCGGTACTGAATGGAGAACGCTATCTGCGATTTGCGAGCGGTGCCATCATGCCAGCGGCAGCCCTTGGGCCAGTGAGTGCTCGAGATGTGAAATGAAAAGATTAGAGGCGGTGTGATGGCCGCCTCAGTACTTATAGCAGGCGGTGTCATATGAACTACATGCGAGAGTTGAACGCGTTTAGGAATTGGGCGATGATAAACCGACCATCTACCGGGGGAGTTGCTTTATGGAACATGCTTATGAACGTAAACAACATGACCGGGTGGAAAGAATGGTTTACTGTGCCGAATCAAACGCTTCAACTACTTACCGGATTGTCCCGACAAGGGATCGAATCCACAAGGAATTCGCTAATTCAGTTCGGCTTAATCGAGTATAAAAAAGGACGGTCTAATCAAGCTGGAAGCTACCGAATGATATCGCTTTTATTTCCGAGTGACCCTGGTGAGCCTGTGGATAACTTTTCTGAGTGCAAGAATTTAGGCACAGCACTAGGCACAGTAGTAGGCATAGATGTAGGCACACCAGGAGGCACACTAATAGGCACAGGTGTAGGCACAGTAGTAGGCCATTCTTATACAAAACTATACGTAGACGAAAAAGAAAAAAGAAAAGAAGACGTGCCTAATAGTCAGCCTGTGGATAAGTCCCTTTGTGAAAAATGCGGGGGGAAGGGATACGTGGTTGTTAAGGTGCCGTTCAACAACGGGCTGAGCCTAAAGGACAGTGTGGTCCCGTGTGAATGCAGGAAGCAGAAAACATGGGGTGTGCCGGAGCAGTATCAGCACGAGGGAGCGGAGGTGTGAGATGAAAGTGGCGTTTGTTTGCAAGAAGTGCGGGAAAGAATTTCGGGTGCAGGCGGATATCTTTGAGAGCAAGTACAAAGGCCAAGAGCTTTGCCTGACTTGCCGGTTGAAAGAAAAGCAGGATGGGGGCTATGCCACATGAGCTTTGAAGCAGGAGTCTTTATCGGTGTACTTATCGGGGCCTGCATCGGCGTGATCGTTGCAGCACTGTGCGTGGCTGCTAAGCGGAATCCTTGCGATGGCTGCGCGATCAACGTGCCGGAGGCGGATCGGTCCCATTGTTTTAGTTGCAGGGAGGCGGCGAGATGAACTTTGTAATTGGGCAAAAAGTAGGAGCGTTCACTTCCTTCGGGGTTGTTATTGGCAATGTGGAAGAAGTCTTTACAGGCGATTGGTTTGCAGTGAGGGGAGACGATAATTTTATAGTTGAGGCTAGGGGGAAGTTTATTTTTCCAGTTTGGAGGGGGAGCTATACACAAGAAGACGCTATGCGGCTTTCCAAACTTGCAAAATCATTAGGCAACTGTGTATTGGAAAGAGACATAATGAACTTGCATAAATTGAATTTGTGGTATTATCAAGGCGTTTTGCGCGAGTTGAACCGTTTGCGAAAGGAACTTTCTCATGATGTAGCAGACGCTCACGCTGTTGAACGGATTGACAAATTCCTTGACTGGGCAAATCACGGATTCCAAGGAGAATCAGTATGCGGATGAGTGATGCGGACTTCGCCAGGCTTACCAAAGACAAGAAGGGCAAGCCCAAGGGGCCAACAGAAACGGATATCCAAAACGCGATCCGGGAGTTCTTGCGTTGGCGTGGCTGGTTCGTGATCCGGCATCAGCAGGGGCTTGGGTGTCACAAGGGGCTCAGCGATTTGACGGCCATTAAAGGCGGGAAAACCGTGTACATTGAGGTCAAGCGGCCCAAGGGTACGCAGTCGGAATGGCAGCTAGACTTTCAAGCGGATATCGAGGCTCATGGTGGGCTGTATGTGGTGGCTAGGAGCGTTGAGGATGTTGAGTTTTTGCAATAAAAGTAAAAATATGGAAATTGAACCAAGCGCGTTAACGCAAGTTAAGTTTAGGCGCTTATGCGCGGAAGGGGTGAGGGCATGAGTGAGGTTGCGACAGTGCTGCGGTGGCCGGGTAGCAAGTGGAGGCTGGCTGAGTGGATAGTATCTCATATGCCGCCACATAAAATTTACTTAGAGCCGTTCTTTGGATCCGGGGCCGTGTTTTTTAACAAGCCGGAAAGTGAGACGGAAACTATAAACGATATTGATGGGAATGTGGTCAATCTATTCAAGGCGATCAGAGACAATCCCCTTGATCTGGCCGAAAAAATTGAAATGACTCCGTGGGCAAGAGAAGAGTATGTGAAGTCTTACGAACAGGCAGGATCCGATGACGTGGAAAAGGCTAGGTTATTTTTAGTACGTTGCTGGCAAGCATTTGGAGCTAAGACCTGTTGCAAAACTGGTTGGGCGTTTGATAGGAGCGGAACTGTTTATAAGCCTAATTTGTGGCGCAAATTACCCAAAAGAATTTTAGATGTTGCCGATAGGTTAAAAAGTGCGCAAATAGAAAACATGGAAGCGGTTAAGCTAATCGAAGCCCATAACCGCGAAAACACGTTAATTTATGCCGACCCTCCATACATGGCGAGCACGCGGAGAAACAGCGCTTTGTATGCTTGCGAAATGGGGGGGCAAGAAGAGCATGAGCGGCTATTGAAAGCGCTGATAAGTCATTCTGGACCGGTACTTCTGTCTGGATATAACAGCGAATTGTACTCAGATTACCTTGTTGGATGGGAAAGAATGACCATGCCTGCTAGAACGGAAAAAGGGTTGGCAGCGGAAGAAAGTCTTTGGCTCAACCGCAAAGCGTCGATGTATGCAACGCGGCTGTTTGCAGAGTAGGAGGGCGTAAGGTGGCACTTAAAATGTTATCCCTCTTCTCCGGTATTGGCGGCATTGACATTGCTGCTCAGTGGGCTGGAATTGAGACGGTGGCTTTTTGCGAGATAGAGCCTTATGCGGTTAGCGTACTGAAAAAGAGATTTCCGGGGGTGCCGGTTTATGGCGATGTCAGAAAGATTAGTAAAGAAACGCTCGAAGAAGATGGCATATCAAAAGTCGATATTGTCTGCGGTGGATTTCCTTGTCAACCGTTTAGCGTCGCCGGTAGCAGAAAAGGGCAAGAAGATGACCGCTACTTATGGCCTGAGATGCTTCGCATTGTGGGAGAACTCAAACCGCGGTGGGTATTGGGCGAAAATGTTGCAGGACTCTTGTCAATTACTGATGTTTCCGGGAGACGGGGGGGGAACTTTTGGAACCATTCTCTGCGACTTGGCCGCGCTTGGGTATCGTGTCGGATGGTCGTGCTATGGAGATGGCGATATCGGGGCGCCGCACCAAAGAGACAGGGTGTTTCTCATGGCCAACTCCGACAACTGCTGATATTTTTACTGCAAGTTTAAAAAGTGGGCAACAAAAACACGGATCGATGCATTCGGTTACGTTGGCGCAAGTCGTGGGGAAAAAGTGGGGAACCCCACGAGCTTCTGATTATAAAGGAAGCTGTCAATATGGTACGGAGCGGCAAGGTGAAGAAGCTTCAAGAATGAACCTAAAAGGTCAAGTCATGGAACCAAACAACAAAGGCCAACTTAATGCCGATTGGGTGGAATGTCTTATGGGTTTCCCCATAAAATGGACAGATATTGAAAAAACTGAACAAGAATGGCCTGGTTGGCCTGCGCCGTTAGGAAATGGTGATGCATGGATGACTCCAACTACACCATCTGGTGGAAAAAACATTCCAGATGATGCGATAAAAAGAGGTAATACGATTTATCGTAAAGACGGAAAGAAAGTTCAATTTCACCTTGATAATCAAGTAGCCGGAATATCTCAGCAGTATAGTTACGAACCGCCGCGAGTAATTCAAGGGCAAAAGAATAGAGCAAAGCGTCTGAAATGCTTGGGCAACGCCGTAGTGCCGCAGCAAATCTATCCAATCTTTGCGGCTATTGCCGAGATTGAGGGGGCTGGAACGCGCGAACCGAAAATACTACAGCAATCCGAAAGAAATATACGTATGCCGAGACTACATGGCTTACATGCGTAGCCGGAGGCGTGGGAGGTAAACCATGGGAGAAGAAAACAGGTTGTATCATTCTGGGGCGTTGGCTGCCGCTCTTGGCGCAGTAGGAAATGTATATGGGCAAATTGCAGAAAGCCTAGGGAAGCGGCGCTTCGATACTCAGGACAAGGACGGCATAGAAAGGCTGCTGCGTAAGCGGCGTAGCCGGAGGGGGCGGAGGTAGTGAGGCTTGAGATTGGGAAGAAAGTTGGGGTTATAACTGGCGGCGGTATTGTTTTTGGAACTGTCGATTTTATTTATCCATACGGAGAAATCAGAGTGGCAGGAAGTTGGAACGGAGATTTTTGCGAAGCTCCTGCGCAATATGTTTTTCCGGTTTGGGAATGGCGCTATACAAAAAAAGACGTTTTCAAGTTTTCGAACAAGCTGCGCGATCTAGGCTTTCTGCAGCTGTGTACTGATCTGCGGATGATGCACCAAGTTACGGACTTTTACACGCTGCGCACAGTACAACAGGTTTTCTTGTTCCGAGAGGCTGTGATGAAAGACCTAGAGCCTGTAGCGGATTACTTGAAGCTCCTGCCTTATATGGATAAATTCCTCGAATGGGCGAATCACGGTTTCCCCAATGCAAAGGAGGCTATGACGTGAGAAAAGCAGAGGTAGATTTAGCAAGCATCGTTGATGAAATCTTAGAATCTCTTGAAGAAAAAGAATTAACGGTAGATGAAATGCAGGATGTATCTTGGATGCTTCATGAGCGGCTTGAACTAATGGAAAAGGAGGCGAAATCATGAAAGCCATTACAATCCTGCAGCCGTGGGCCTCGCTAATCGCCTGCGGAGCCAAGAAGATTGAAACAAGGGGATGGGCGACAAAGTACCGTGGCCCGATTGCGATTCATGCGGGGAAAAAAGACCCTTGTAAAAAACCTTGGGAGGGAATGGGAGAATTTGAAAACGCGGTAGATAGCGTACTAAATAAGAATAATCTCGAATGGAGATTATTGCCGCTTGGATCTGTGATTGCCATTGCGGATCTGGTGGACGTTTACGAAATGCTTTACAAACATATTCCATTGCGTCACCCAATGGAATTTTACGATCAACCGGAAATTTCGTATGAGGCAATGGTTTACGCAGACGAAGAAAAAACATTGCCTGTCAGGAAAGAAATTTTTCATGTTCCTGCTCAAAGGTTTACACGTCCTGCTGGTGGAGAATTTAAGGAAACGTGGTTATGCCAAAACGAAGAAGAGGAGTTTAAGGATATTGGCGGGGATGAATTAGTTTTTGGACACTTTGCCACCGGCCGCTACGCCTGGCTCCTCGAAAACGTGCGTCCAATAACGCCGGTACCGGCGAGAGGGCAGCAGGGGCTTTGGAATTGGGAGGGACGGACGTGATCGAACTTCTTCCCTGCCCATTCTGCGGCGGAGAGGCACGGCTGACGGTGCACGAAGGATACCACCGCGCCTCGTGCTTTACCTGCGGCAACGGGACCAGAGCTTACGCGGATCGGCACGAGGCGGTTAGGCGGTGGAGTAGGAGGGTTGAGAGTGAAAGCCTAAAGCGGCAGTTACAGGCGGCGGCTGAAACATCAGAAGGTTGTCCGTTCTGGAAGCGAGACGGATTCCGAAAAGATGAGTGTCCTAATTGCGGAAAAATTTGCGAGAAGAAAGTTGGTTGCTGGATCGAATACTGGCGGCAGGAGGCGAGCAAATGAGCGAGTGTAAGCATAGTTTTAACTTAAGCTATGGCAAGTATTGTAAAATCTGTGGGCTTAGCATTGTTGATGCATGGAATCTGGATGTTAGCGATTTGGAAAAGGAGCGCGACGAACTGCAAGCGCAGGTGGTTTTGCTGCGAGAGTGCATTGAGATGATAAAGGACAAGCACATAAACCCGCTTGTAAATCACAAAAAGTACCCCAGTACCACGGCCATGTGCCTGAATGCCCTTGCCGCTACGCCGTCCGACGCCGCCGAGAGGGCGAAGGCCATCGAGCAGAAACTAGCAGATGCAAGAGGTCAAGTGGCAGTGTTGAGTGGGTGTTTGTATCGTGTGCGTGATGAAATTAATAACTATGGTTCGCAGGCAAACTTAGCGTGGTTGCTTGAGTCGGCGAAGGAGGCTCTATCTGCTACACCATCCGAAGCCGCCGAGCGCGTTAATGCGCTGGTGAGGGCGTTGGAAAAGCTAGCTCGTCTTGGTGGTCCGGGCGGTGGCTACGGCAACAGCGACGGCAATGTTATTGCGCAGCGGGCCCTTGCCGCGTGGAGGAAACATGAATAATCGCAGGCGCACGAGGATTAAGGCGGCTTGTTTGACGAAACCGGCGACGTTAAGGGAACTTTTTCGGCCAGCTGTGATGATGATGGCGCGAGCGGGAAGGAGTTACATTGATGCGCTAGAGGCTGCTCTTCAAACCGTACAAAATGCTTTTAGAAAAATAAACGAAAATTGATACACAAAAAGGGCGGCATTGCGACCGCCCTAATGGCTTTTTGATTTGAGTGGAGGTGCATACTATGCGACAAGATGTTAGAAGGTTCATCGAAAAAGAATTGACCATTTTTCAAGATACAAAACGGGACTACTACCTGCTCAAAGAAGAAATGTGCGGTACCGGGAAGAAAGACGAATGTTATGGTCGGTCTAATCTTCCAGGGGCACCAACGGAAGAACAAGTAGTTAGGCTTATTGTCAGCACGCCGAGAGTTTCCCAGCTTGAGCGGGTGGTTAGCGCTATAGATGGCGTAATGAACAATCTTGACGATGACAGATTCCGGCTTATCAAGATGCGATACTGGGAGCGCCCGCGGACGCTTACGGATGATGGCATAGCAATAGAGCTTTGTATTTCAAGGGCCACGATGTTCCGTTGGCTTGATGAAATCCTTATGGCGATAGCAGAACGACTCGGGATGATAGACGAAGGAAGGTTCAAATACGTCGTGAAAAAAAGGTGAGACAAACATGAGACTTTTTGAGGGGGTTGACATGCTAAAATTGGTATAGTGCTACATAGGCGTTCCGGAAACGGGGCGCCTTTTTCTATACCCGAAAGGAGGTCTTTTTCATGCCCACAGTTATCTGCTTTAACACTAACTGCCTGGACCGGCGCTCCAACGGCGTCTGCCAGGCCAACCAAATTGAGATCCGCCACGGAAAATGCTCTGGTAGTTTCGGCAGCAAGGAGGGCATGAAAAAAGACTTGCCCGTGAACATCGAGCGTCGGCATGGGGCTATGACGCAGAAGAAAGGCACTCTCTTAAAGTGACCAAGCAAAACCCCAATCGAACTGAGGTGGTGATGTGGCTGAGAAGCACGAGCTGGCGCTGAATGATTATCTGCTAGGGATGGCGTACAAGGACATAGCATCCAAGTACGGCGTCTCGGAAAATACCGTCAAGTCATGGCGGAAGCGACACAATTGGAGCCGCGATAAAGTTGCCAAAAAAGAACAGAAAAGGGGTGCACCCTTTGCACCCCTAAAAAAGAAAAAAGGGTGCACCCCTAAAAGCAGGGGCGAACCAGAGCATGAGAAAGAGCTGTCCGAACAGGAACAGCTCTTTTGTTATCACTACGTCCGGACGTGGAATGCGACCCAGGCAGCGCTGCTGGCTGGGTATGGGAACGGGAATAAAGCATCTGCTGCAGTGCTTGGCTGTCGATTGATGCAGCGAGAGCGGATCAAGGCCGAGGTAGACCGATTGAAATTGCTATTCCGCCAAGCAATCCACGTCGACATTCAGGACTTTTTGACGTTCTGCATGAAAATTATCGGCGCTGACATGGGCGACTATCTTAAGTTCGGCGCTATCGAACGTCTTGTATATGATGACAAAGGCCCTGTGAAAGACGAGGATACCGGAGAATATCTGAAAGAACCCGTTAGCATGGTAATGCTGGGAGAAAGCGAGCAGTTAGACACTTCGGTCATTACCGAAGTGAAGCAGGGGAAAGACGGCATCAGCATAAAGCTTGCCGACAAGAAGTGGGCGTGGGAGCAGGTTATCAAGTACTTCGATTGGTTACCGGATAAGTGGCGCCGCAAAGTTGAAGCGGAAAAACTGGAACTTGAGCGCCGAAAGGTCGATCTTGCTGAGAAAAATGCTGGTGACTCTGGCGGCCCAGCAGAAGCGCCGACCTTTGTCGATGATTTAGGGAGCGATGACGATGGCGAAGATTAAAGCGTCAGAGAAAGTGCTCCCTGCGTTTCAGGCGTTTTGGAAATGTTGCAACCGAAAAAAGCGCAGGCGGCTCTATAAGGTTTTAAAGGGCGGGCGTAATAGTTCCAAGTCTACGCACATCGCTAT
This sequence comes from uncultured Anaeromusa sp., assembly GCF_963676855.1. NCBI lineage: Bacteria > Bacillati > Bacillota > Negativicutes > Selenomonadales > Sporomusaceae > Anaeromusa > uncultured Anaeromusa sp. The sequence continues at coordinate 2,708,515 of NZ_OY781460.1, read as the reverse complement.
CCGGATTATCTGGGATATGATGCGCAAGCCGGTCAACGCGTTGGTGGTCCGTAAGGTAGCCAGTACGCTGGAAACATCGGTCTATGAGCAGTTACAGTGGGCCATTGAGTATTTGGGCGTCGGTGAGTATTGGACGCCCAAGAAAAGCCCGCTAAAGTTGACGTACAAGCCAACCGGAAACAGCATCTATTTTCGGGGTGCCGATAAGCCGGAGAAGATCAAGTCCATCAAGACCAGCAAGCACCCGATAGCCATTCTATGGATTGAGGAGCTGGCTGAGTTCAAGGTGGAGGATGAGGTTTCCACCATCGTTAACTCGGTTGTGCGTGCGGACCTGCCAGATGGGCTGCACTACGATATTTATTATTCATACAATCCGCCGAAGCGAAAGCAATCTTGGGTAAACAAAAAATTCAATACGCAGTTTCTTCCGGCCAACGTCTGGGTGCATCACAGTACCTACAAGGACAACCCGTATGTATCGAAAGAGTTTATCGCCGAGGCCGAAGAGGTCAAGCGGAAGAACAAATCCAAACATGACTGGGAGTACGGTGGCGAGCCGATCGGCAGCGGCGTGGTGCCGTTTACCAATCTTACGTTCCGAAAAATTACAGATGCAGAAATAAAGCATTTCGACAATATCCGCCAGGGAATTGACTGGGGATATGCGGCGGATGCTTTTTCTTTTGTCAGGATGCACTACGACAAGACGCGCCGCCGGCTGTATATATTCGGCGAGATTTACGGCGTGAAGCTAAGCAACCGACATGTGGCCGAGCAAATCAAGAAAAACGGCTGGCATACTGCCATGATTATTGCCGATTCTGCTGAGCCTAAGTCGGTAGACGAACTGAAAGGCCATGGCATCCGCATAAAAGGAGCCGAAAAGGGTCCTGGCAGCGTAGAGTACGGCGAAAAGTGGCTGGATGACTTGGAAGAAATCATAATTGACCCAATTCGCTGCCCGAATACGGCCCGGGAGTTTGAGGCAATCGACTACCAGACGGATAAGGACGGCAACATCCGAAGCCGCCTGGAAGATAAGGACAATCACAGCATAGATTCCTGCCGCTACGGCATGGAAGACGATATGAGAGCATCGCGCTCTTGGAAGGGGGCATCAAGTTGAATTTGAGGTTAGATGGATTTCAAAACGCCGTGCTCGGTCACGGCATGCGGAATAAAGACCCGGCCGCGCATTTCTCTTTTGAGAATCGGCCAATTTTAACGGACCATCTTTTGGGGCAGATGTATTTGGGCAGCGCCCTTATTCGGAAAATTATCCGGCTGCCGGCGGAAGAAGCCGTGAAGAATTGGATTGAGGTTGAAGGTGACGAAGAAGAGCTTGCGCTGCAGTCACTGGATGACTTGGGAGCCGAGGAGCATTTCGCTAATGCGGTAAGCTGGGCGCGGTTATACGGAGGCTCCGTGGTTTTGCTTTTAGCAAATGACGGTGGCACGCTGGAAGATCCGCTCGACGAAAACCGCATCAGGCGAGTGGAAAGCCTGCGGGTATATGACCGGACACAGGTTACTTGGAATGAGGCGGTGCTTTACGAGGACCCGACCAACAAGCAATACGGCCAGCCGCAGTACTACCAGGTGAACCCTATAGGTGGTATCCCGTATCTGGTCCATGAGAGCCGCCTGTTGCGGTTTGTGGGAGATCCGCTGCCAGACTTTTACCGGCTACAGTATCAAAACTGGGGGCTGCCGGTATTGCAGGGAATGTGGGACGAACTTTTTCACAACGGCCACTCGCAAAGCCTTGCCATCAAAGTCATGGAGCGCATGAGTCAGGGCATACTGAGGTTGGATGGCATGCTGGGCGTGCTGATGCAAGAGGGCGGGGACGCCGAGGTGCAAAAGCGGCTGCAAATGATTGACATGGGCCGCAGCATTCTCAACACCATCGCTATAGATGGAAAAGACGATTTCGACATCAAGAACATGAGCCTAACACAAATCCCGGAGCTTCTTGACCGGTTTGGCCAAACGCTGGCTGCTGCTGCCAATATTCCTTTTACGCTTCTATTTGGGCGCTCTCCGGCAGGGATGAACGCGACTGGACAAAGCGACCTTGAGAATTTTTATAACTCAGTACGGCAACTGCAGAAACGGCAAATCAAGCCGAACCTGGATAAATTGGTGCGACTGATTATGCTGTCTAAGGACGGTCCGTTCCATAGCCGCCAGCCGGAAGCCTGGTGCATTGAGTTTCAGCCTTTATGGCTGCCCAGCGAAAAAGAACGCGCCGAGACAGAAAAACTGCAAGCCGATGCAGCCAAAGCCCGGGCGGATGCCGCCAGCGTGTATGTGGGTGCCAGCGCTTTGGATCCGGCGGAGTTGCGCAAGAAACTGGCCGATGATGGTGAGTACGACATTGACGCTTCTTTAGTTCCGATTGAACCGACCGAGGAGGAGATGACCGATGAGCCGCCAACGACAGCGTGAGATTGTGCCGCGGCGGCGCTGGCTGTTCCCGATGGGCGTGGAGCGTGAGTATGTTCGTTTTACTAAGCGGCTTGCGGCGGCCATACGGGAGTCAGTTAAAGAAGAATTGCCGAGGTTGCGGGACATCCAAAAAATAAAGCAGGACGGTGCCCGCGAAGACATTTACATGATGATGCAGTCGATTCGGAGCCGGTTTAAGTCCAAAGTGGAGCAGCTTCGCATCGATGCTGAGTTGCGGCGTATTGCTAAATTGGCGAGCGATTTTAATTTAAGCCAGTTTCGATCAGTGCTGCGGTCGGCGGTCAAAGTAGATATCTTTGTGTATGAGCCGTGGTTGGCCGACATGCTTAATGTCTGGGCCGCTGAAAATGCAAGACTATCTGAGGATGTGCCGGAGAAGATTTTTGGAGAAATCGAGGGCATTGCAGCACGCGGCGTCATGGAGGGAGCGTCTGCGGCGGACCTTGCTGACGATATTTTAGAACGTGTCGATATTGGCGAGCGCAGGGCCAAGCTGATTGCCAGGGACCAAGTCGGAAGCCTAAACGGCGACCTAACGCGGTACCGGCAAGAACAAGTAGGGATTGAGTCGTATGTATGGAGCACGTCTCAAGATTCCCGCGTGCGCCCCGCTCATATTCCGCGAAACGGAAAACGGTACAAGTGGAGCGAGCCGCCATTTGACGGCCATCCAGGCAAACCGCGCCTGTGCCGGTGCGTGGCTCTTCCTGTAATTGATTTGGACCGCATTCAATACGTGGGCATGCCGATGCCGGGAAGGAGGTGAGAACATTTGGTACAAAGATTTGATCGGTTTGAAATTCAGGCAACCAAAACACCAGAGGGATTTATCCAAGACTCGCCGGTTATCGGGCGGGTCGGTATCTTAGAGTACCGGCAGCCGGACGGCAGTATTCGTAAAGAACTGCGGCCGCCGGAAGAAGCCTTTCATGCTGACAGCCTGGCGACGCTGAAAGGAAAGCCGGTAACCGTTGGGCATCCGGGGCTTGTCCGGGCAGATAACGTTAAAGCGGTGCAGCCGATTGGCACGGTACTGACAGAAGGGCGCCAGGACGGCGAATTTATTCGCGCCGATGTGGTTATTTACAACCTAGACACCAACGGGCGGGAGTTGTCCTGCGGTTACTCGCTGGATACCGAAGAGACGCCTGGCGAGTGGAACGGTCAGCCATATCAAGCAATCCAGCGGAATATCCGTTACAACCACCTGGCAGTCGTACCTCAGGGGCGAGCCGGTCCTGTGGCTAGGCTCAATATGGACGGTAGCCAAGAATATGAATTTGAGGAGGAACCAAAGAAAATGCCTAAAATCAGATTGGACAGTGGGCTTGAGTATGAAGCAGCCCCAGAAGTTATCGTGGCTTTTGAAAAGCTACGCACGGACCATGCCGCTGCAACGACAGCGCAAAAAGATTTACAAACCCGATTAGATACTACGGAAGCGGCGAAGGATGCGCTGCAGGCTAAAGCAGATGGACATGCGGCGGAACTAGAAAAAGCCCGCAAGGATGCTGCTGACGAACTGAGCGAAGCGGTTAAAGCCCGCGTAGCCATCTTGCAAACCGCTGCCGACTACCATGTCGACAAAGCTGACGAAATGAACGACCGCCAAATCAAAGAAGCTGTTATCAAAGCCGCTCGAGGGGATTCCGCACTGGATTTAAGCCAGAAGTCGGACGCCTACATCGAAGCGGCTTTTGATTTGGCGATGGAAGACGGCGCTAAGCGCATGGATGCTATGAGCCAGCAGCGTAAGACGGTCAATGACAAGCAGACCGAACAGCAGCGCAAAGATGGTGTTACCAGCGCAGCCGAGGCTCGGCAGCGCATGATTGAAGCGCAGAAAAGCGCATACGAAGGAGGTAAAGAATAATGCAAACGTCTTACACCCAGTACATGACTCCCGGGATTGCCGGAAATAAATACGACTGCTCTTACAGTCGAGTTGACAGCTTTGCTTGCGAGGGCGGCAGCGTAGCGCCTGGCATGGGCGTGATTCTCGGGACAGACCCGGAAAAGCAAGTGAAACTGGCGGCGGCTACGACTGCCGTTGTTGCTGGCGTCGCTCTCTTGCAAGCTAAAGAGCAGGCCGCAGATGGAACGGTGGTTTATGCAGACAAAGACACGGTGCCGGTCTTGAACAAAGGCCGCGTGTGGGTTCCAGTCATTGAAGCCGTTACTGCCGGCGCTCAAGCCTATTTGGTATTCAGCGGCGCTGATAAAGGCAAATGGGCGGCAGCCGCTGGCGCTGGTCCGATTGCTTCGGCGATTACCGGAGCCAAATTCGTTACATCCACCACGGCAGCGGGACTGGCTGTTGTGGAATTGAACTAAGAGGAGGAATTTAGCACATGAAAAACGAACAAAGGTACGATGAAAGAGACCTTGCGGTGATCCAAGCGAGCCAGCATTTCGATGCTAATGAAAGCATGTTTTTTGCTCGTGAGCTGGAGCAGGTCAAGGCCAAAACCTACGACAAAAAGTTTGCGGAGCTGACTGCGACGCGAGTTATTCCTGTATCGAGTGATGTGAACCCTGGTGCGGAAAGCATCACTTACTACCAGTACGAAGAAACCGGCATGGCGGACATCATCAGCAACTACGCCAATGATTTGCCGCGGGCTGACGCTAAAGGAAAGCCGTTTACTTCCGTAGTGAAGGGCCTTGGCGCTGCCTACGGCTATTCGGTGCAGGACGTTCGTGCTGCTCGCATGGCAGGCAAACCTTTGGAGCAGCGCAAGGCTAATGCGGCCCGCGCGGCAGTGGACCAGAAGATCAACAAGCTGGCTTACTTCGGCGATACGGCGCATGGACTGGTTGGCTTGTTTAACCATCCCAACGTCACCGTGTACACCCTGCCGGCGGATGGTACCGGATCTGCGACGACTTTTGCCAGCAAAACACCGGACCAAGTCCTTCGCGACCTGAATGGCATGGTCAATAAAATTATTGACCTGACCGCAGGCGTGGAAACGCCGGACACTCTATTGCTGCCGCAGGCGGTCTATGGTGATTTGGCTACTCGGGCGCGGTCGGCGACTTCCGACACGACCATCTTGGAGTTTTTCATCAAGAACAGCCCCTACGTCAAGAATGTTATGCCGATTCCTGAGTGCAAGGGAGCCGGCACGGCAGGAGCTGACTTGTGCATGATGCTCCGCCGCGATCCGGACAAGCTGACCCTGGAAATTCCCCAGATGTTTGAGCAATTTCCGCCTCAGACCAAGGGGCTTGAGTTTGAAATCCCTTGCCACGCTCGCTTCGGCGGCGTCATTATCTATTATCCGCTGAGTCTTATCAAAGCCAGCGGCTGCTAAAAAAAGGAGGACTTCTCGTGGAAATTTTGCGTGTAACTCTGGTAAACAATCAGCCCCGCGTATGGTGCTTGGGCGATACCGACCTCATTCCTGGACAAAAGCGCCGGGTTGCGAAAGAATATTTGACGCATCCGGACGTGAAAGACGGTCTTGAAAAAGGCCATTTGACCTTAGTGGAGGAGCCGACCGAAGAAGCGCCGGCGGCTACAGATGAAACTATCGACATTGACGGCATGACCGTCGATAAGCTCAAGGCCTACGCTGCCGAAAAGGGCATTGACCTTGGCGGCGCTACCTTAAAAGCAGACATCTTGGCCGCTATCAAGGGCCATGAGTGAGCTGCAGGTTTTCCGGCTGCTTTGCCCTGAGTTTTCCGCAAAAACTGACGAGGAAGTCCTTGCCATGATGGAACTAGCCAGACCGCACGTTTCGGCGTTGCGGTTTGGCGTTTTTTATGGGCAGGCGGTGGCGTTGCGTGCTGGTCACATGTTTGCGATGCAAGCAATGGTGGCAGCGTGCGGATCCACGTCGGCGGCGGTAACCGGCGGGCAGATTCTGTCGGAAAAAGAAGGAGACTTGCAAGTCACGTATGCGCAGTCGGCTAACTCGGCAACGTCCGATGATACGTTAGCCCGTACCTTTTACGGACGAGAGCTTGCGTCGCTTGCCAAGCGGTGCATAGTGACGGCCATGAACCGCATGGGGGAGTGAGGAACCATGGCGAATGTAAAAGTAATTGACCGCGGATGGAACCAGCTCAAGCGCGGTCTAAAGAACATCGACAATGTCGTGGTGGATGTAGGAGTACAGGCCGGAGAAGCGGCAGAAGATGGCCAGGACATGGCGTCAATTGCTGCCTACAATGAATTCGGGACGGAGAAAATCCCTTCCCGTCCATTCATGAGGGACAGCTTCGACGAAAACCTTGGCCGGATTGATGCCTTTTCACAGGAAGTATTGAAACGGGCTATCATTGGAAGGCTTAATTTTGTGCAATCCATGCACCTGATAGGACATAAAACCACTGGGATCATACAGAAAAAGATTGTAGAAGGGCCATGGACGCCCAATGCCCCGTCGACCGTTGCGCAAAAAGGTTCCGATCGTCCTCTAATTGATACTGGGCGCCTGCGCCAATCCATCCGGCATATTGTGAGGCACAGATGAGCGGCCTGCGGCGGCCAGTGACCGTCACTAGAAGGACACCAGGCGCATATGATGCCAATGGCCGCTGGCAGGAAGGGACAACGGCCCAACTGACCATTTTGGCTAGTGTGCAGCCGGCAAAGGTAGAAGATGTGTCCTCAATGATGAAGGAACTTCCGGAAGGGCGGAAATCTGGCGGTGTGGTAAAAATCTACTCCGCGGAGCCGCTACAACGGGCAGAAGACGGAACCGAACCAATCCAAAACGCGGACCTGATAGCATGGCAGGGCCGGACCTATGAAGTAGTGCTGTGCATGCCGCATCAGTCGGGGATACTGCCGCACTATAAGAGCCTCGCCGTGGAGGTGAGGCCATGATATGGACTGATTTTGAAAATACCTTGCATGCTATGGTAGTGGCGCTGACAGGAAAAGTTGCAATCTGGGAAAAACAGAATGGACCCAAGCCGAAAAAGCCGTATCTAACGATGCGGCTTTCTTCTTTGCGCAGAGTGGGACTAGACGAACAGCGCCGCACGGCTACGGCGGGCGAGGTGGAGGTAGTTGGCCCAAGGGAAGTTACCTTGTCGCTGCAGTGGCTTGGCGAGAATTCTATGGGCGGGTTGACGGACCTTGGGCAAGCCTTGCAAAAGCCGACCATTGCTGACAAGTGCATGGCTGCAGGTTTTGCCGTTTTCGACGTGGACGCCGTACAGGAACTAGGAGCGCTAAGCGGGACCACATGGGAAGAGCGGGCGGCGCTGGACCTATATGTGCGGATCATGCTCAGCACAACTGACACGCCTGGTTATATCCATGATGTAACGATTGCGGCGGAATACTTGCCGCCAGCGACTCCTGCTCCGGTTGAGATTCCTTCGACCATCGAGCAGGTAAAAGTAAATAGTAAATTTGTATGAGGAGGGATAACTCTTGGCCAATATTGACCGTATTGTCAACGTGACGATTAGCCTGCAGACTGCAGGCATTACCCAAGAGGGATTTTCCACGATTTTAGTCGCAGGGCCGCACGCCTTGAGCCTAAATCGCGTTGATATTTTCAGCAGCGCCGACGGCGTTTTGACTGCAGGTTTTAAGTCGACGGACCTTTTATATAAGGCCGTGGCTGATGCCTTTTCGCAGACTCCGGCTCCGAAAACCGTAAAGGTAGGACGGCGGCAGGTGGATGTGGTGAAGCTGACGCCTGCAACGGTGGCAGATAACGCTGAATACAGCGTGACGCTGTCGAAAAAGGCCACGGATGGAACCGTGAGCAAGACCAAATTCACCTACAACAGCAGTACCGGCGCGACAGCCACGACGATTGCTGCAGGCCTGCAGACGCTTATTGCTGCCGATAGCACGCAGCCGGTTACGGCTACGGCGGATGCTGGGGTGCTGACGTTGACCAATAAGACGTCCGGTACTGCCTTTGCGGTAGAATTGTCGGCGTATCTGATCATTACTCAGGCGGATCCGGTGGCTGCTCTTGGCGATGACCTGACCGCCGTTAACAATGAGGATTCGGATTGGTACGGCTTTGCCATTACCTCCCGGGTGCAGGCGGATATCTTGGCGGCTGCCGATTGGGCGGAGGCGCGGAAGAAGATTTTTGGTTGCTGCGTTGCTGAGCCTGGGGCCATTGATGCGGCGGTTACGACCGACACCATGACCAAGCTCAAAGACGGCAACTATTTCCGCACGTATTGCTTCTATCACGCCGATGCGGCGACAGACTTTCTGGAACTGGCGATTATGGCGAAGAGCTTTGCGCTAGAGCCAGGGCAGGAAACCTGGGCAAATCAGCGGCTTTCCGGTGTGACTACGGATAAACTGAATGAAACACAGGCCCAAGCGGCGCTAAAGAAAAACGGCAACACCTTTGAACCTTTCCGCAACGTGGTCATTACCCAGGGCGGTAAAGTGGCTGGCGGTGAGTGGATCGACATTATTCGGTTCCGCGATTGGTTGGAAGAAGAAATCAAGGTTCGTGTGTTCCGGCGGCTGCTGGACAACAAAGTCCCGTATACGGATGGCGGTATCGCGATTATCGAAAACGAGATTCGTGGGGCTCTCCTTTTGGCGCAGCGTCGCGGAGGCCTGGCGCCGACTGAGTATGACGAAGACGGCACTGCGATTCCTGGCTTTACTGTCAGCGTGCCTTTGTCCGCTACTATCAGCGCTAACGACAAGGCGAACCGCTTACTGCAAGACGTGACTTTCAAAGCGCGTCCGTCCGGGGCAATCCATCTGGTAGAAATCAGAGGCACATTGACCTATGACAACATTTAAGAAAGGGGGCTCATAAATGTCTGTAAGAACGTATAGTCCGGCCAAAGTAAACGTCATCTTTGCCGGCACGGAACTGACTGGTTTTGCCGAAGATGATTTTATTGAAGTAGAGCCGTTGGGCGAAGGCATCAAGTCTGTATCTGGACCCGATGGTGAAGTAGCTCGGGCGCTGGATCCAGATTCCCGTGTGAAAGTAACGATCAAGTTGACGTCTGCCAGTGCCGGAAACGACACGCTGACAGCGCAGTATAAGCTGGACCAATCCACGGGCAGCGGCATTGCTCCGTTGCTTATCAAGGACCTTTCCGGCACTACGCTGCTTTCGGCGGCGCAGGCTTGGGTGACCAAGTTGCCCAAAACCACGAAGGGAAAGGAAGTTGGCACTATCGAGTGGGAGCTTGAGACCGGACCAGCTGACTTTACTGTCGGCGGCAACGAAACAAGCGGCATTGGTAGTCTGTTAGGAGGTATCTTCGGATGATAGGAGATGCAAAGGCAAAACAGGTTGGCGAAAATATTTTTTACATTCGCCCCATTTCTCCTTTTAAGGCCATTGGTCTTTTAGGAGATATTCAAAAGCTGATTGGGCCAGCTCTTGGAAAAGGGCTGGCTTCTTTTACAAACGGCGGAGGGGACGCTAAAAGCCTGCTAGACAGAAAAGTAGATGGCTCCATGTTGGCGGAGGCCTTTGAGGCGTTGGCTGAGCATGTGGACGGCGCCAAGTTGGAAAACATGGTCCGCCGTATTTTAGACCAACAATTTGTTTCCGTGCAGACGCCACAGGATGATGCTCCGGCACGCTTGACGGAGGCCAAGGCAAACGAGGTCTTTCTGGGATGCCCCGGTGATATGTTTACGGTGGTGGCCGCTGTATTGGAGGCAACGTATGGAGATTTTTTCGGGAAACTGACCAGCCTTACTGGAAGGCTCGGCGCAGGCGGTCAGAAGTAGAGTTGCCGGGAACGCTCCGGCCGGACTTAGAAGAAGAGCTCCTGTATTGGCGGCCAATCCTGGCGGGAAAGGTCACCAAGCAGGAGCTCGACTCTGGCTACTGGACGTTAGTTGATTTGTTGAAAATAAATGCTCTTATTGACATGGAAATAGATACGCAAAATGCGCAGGTTGAAAACGCAGGAAAAGGAGGAAAAAGCTGTTGATTGTACGGGAACTGATTACCAGGCTTGGCTTTTCCATTGATGATGCCAAGCTGAAAAATTATGAAGCCCGGGCGCAGAGGGCGACCGAATCCTTTTCCGCGATGTCCGGGGTATTTGGTGCTGTGGTCGCCGGTATGGCTGCTGTTGGCGTCGGGCAGATTGCCAAGATTTCCGACGAGTGGTCCAACATGGAAGCTCGTATTGGGAACACGACAAAGAGCGCCGAAGAGCAAGCTGCGGTCATGGATCAGGTCTATGAAATCTCGAATCGAACCAGACAAGAGACTACGGCGACGGGTGACTTGTACGCCAAACTAGCCAGAAACGCCGGAGACCTTGGGGCCACTAAAGACGATCTGTTGAGTGTAACCGAAACTGTAAATCAGGCGCTTGTGGTTGGAGGCGCCAGTACAGCAGAAGCGAAATCTACAATTCTGCAGTTGGGCCAGGCGTTAGGCTCTGGGAGGCTGCAAGGGGACGAATTACGGTCTTTAGGCGAAAATGCTGATACATTGATGATCGAAATTGCAAAGTATTTCAATGTCACAAAAGGCGAACTGAAGCAAATGGGCGCCGACGGCAAGCTTACCAGCCAAGAGGTTTTCAAAGCCATTTTGCAGGGCAGGAGCGCCATAGAAAGACAATTTGAAAAGATGCCGGTCACAATCGGGCAGGCGATTACGACAGTCGGCAACCGGTTTGGTCGTTTCTTGCAGAAAATCAACAAGGAAACAGGCATTTTCAAGACTGCCGCGGCCGCTATTTTTAACGGTGCTGATATGGTTGAGAAAAAACTTGATAGTATGGCTAAATCTGCCGGAGGTTGGGGGAACTTGCTGAAAATTGCCGGCCTTGGTGTTGCGGCTATTTTTGCGGGGCCACTGGTTCGAGGAATTCAGTTCGCGACGCTGGCTGTACTCAATTTCTTCAAAACGGCCCTACTGAATCCCTGGACGTGGGTGCTATTAGGAATTATCCTCCTATTGGATGATTTGTACACTTGGATTCAAGGCGGCGATTCCATTATCGGTGACTTCCTTGGTTCACTTGAAGACTTCCAGGGAAGCGAGACTTTCGCGATGCTCATGGACAGCTTTCAAGCACTATATGAACTGGGGCAGGCGGTCTTTCCCGACCTACAGGAACTTGGCAGTTCTGCGTTTACGCTCATAAAAGATGTAGCAGTGGGAGCGCTTGGCATTATCTGCAATTTAATAATGATGATAGTGCAGCTGTTGGCCGGAGACTTTCAGGGAGCCATAAATTCTCTCGGAAATGCAATTGATATTTGGGGTAATGGAGTAATGAAAGTTTTAGGTGATGTATGGGATATTGCTAAAAACGTAATTAGCACGCTGTCATCATTTGCCGGAGCCACGATTAACCTTAGCGCCCGAGGTGGTGTTAGTGCTCAAAGCTTGGCTGCCGGAGGTGGCGGAGCGCCGCAAGTGACTGTCGAAAACAATGTTAGCGTAGCTGGCGTACCCAATGCTAGCGTATCAACAGAAACAGACGCCTCTTACGGCGGCGGTCCTCTTGCTACAGACTATGATTTCGTAGGGGGTGATTGACGTGGCCGACGAAGAAAGCAGCAAGGTGGCGCTTCTTTTTCCAGCGCCGACAGACCCGACGAAGATCGGTCAGCTCGAAGTTGACGTCTTGGTTAGTTCGGAGCTTACCTACGCTTCCGAGGTCACAGAAAACCCTGTAGAAGATGGTTTTCCAGTGCACGACCATGTGATTTGCAAGCCATTGCAACTGTCGATGGTGGTAGTAGTATCCCCATTGCCGGTGACTTGGTATGAAAAGTTCGGCGTTGACACAGGGCGCATGGACGATGCTATTGCCAAATTAGAACAAATATATAAAGACAGGCAGCCCATTACCATCATCACCAATGAGAAAACCTATGAAGATATGGTGATGACAGAGTGCAAGATCAACAAGGCCAAGGAAGATGGTAAAATCCTTCGCATTCCTTTGGAATTTAAGCAGATCCGTAAGGTTGAGGTCAAAACTGCCGATATCCCGGAAGAATACGTGGATGCTCTAACATCTGGGAAGGTTGGTAGTACTGAAGAAGACGTTGGCGCTGCGGCGACTGATGATATTGGCAGCGGAAGCGGTTCAGCCTCAGCTAACTCTGCAGCTGATGAATCTTCTACAGGAGACTCTAGCGGCAGCGATCCTGCTTCTAAAAATCAATCCATCCTTGCGGGGGTGTTTCACTGATGTTGAAAATTCCTATGTACGATGCTAATGATTTTGTTTTAAGTGTGACGCTGGACGGAAAAGTCTGGCGTCTTCATTTTTCATGGAACGATCGAGCGGCGCTATGGAGTATGGAGATCCGCAATAGTAGCGACGTTACGCTGATTAGCGGCATCCGCTGCGTGCCGAACTATCCTCTTATCAATCAATATCGGCGACCGACTTTGCCGCCAGGGGAATTTATCTGCACAGTACTGGATGATTCTTATACCAGCATAGGCAGGGACGATTTTGTTAACGGCAAGGCGACACTGACCTACGTGACGGAGGTGGAATTTAATGCCGCAATTTGACCGTGTCATACGGCTTACAGTAGGGCAGCCTGGCGGTGACGGCGTAGTGATCGAAAACCTGCGTATGACCTTCGACATTGAAAAGGACCCGACGGACACCACCAATAAATGCAAAGTCACCATCTACAACCTGGCGCCGAAAACGCGGCGGACGATTGAGCGAGCAGACAGTATCTGTATTTTGGAAGCCGGCTATAAAGAGGATGCCGGTTTAAAACGCATTTTCGTAGGCGCTATCTTGCACGCCACGACTCGAAACGAAGGAGCCGATCAGGTTACAGAGCTTAATTTGGCAGATGGGCAGATTGCTGTCAGAGATAGCGTGGTATCGGTGGGCTATGCTGCCGGCACAAACGGTCAGCAGATTGTTTCGGACATTGTTGGACAGATGGGGCTTACGCTAAAAATAGGGCCGGACGTTTCCTTCCCGGACTACTCAAATGGATATTCTTTTGCCGGTTATGCTCGGGACGCGTTAAATATTATTTGCGCTGCAGCCGGAGCAGAGTGGAGCATACAAAACAATGACTTGCAGGTAATTATGGGGGGCAGCACCACGGGTGTTCGCGCCCTTGTTTTTTCGGCGGACAGTGGCCTGATAGGCAGCCCGGAGCGCATCGTAAAATCTCCTAAAAAAGCGCACTGCACTACGGGCAAGCGCCGGAAGAAAAAGAAGAAAGAAAAACCGAGCAAGCAGGCCGGGTGGAAGATCGAAACGCTTTTGGCGCCGACGGTGAACCCTGGGGATGCGGTGCGGCTTGAAAGTATCACGGTTAAAGGTTGGTTCCGGGTAGAAAGCATGCGGCATGAAGGTGATACCCATGGGGACGATTGGAAGACCAAGATGGAGTTGATTGCAGTATTTTTAGATGATGATGGCACTCCGGATGAAAAGGCCAACGAGGAGGCCGAAGACGATGAATGAGTTTGTAAATACGATGAAAAAAGCGATTAAGCAGGGAATTTCCAACGTCCATACGGCCATGCCTGGAACCGTTCTTTCCTATAGTGGCGGTATTGCTACCGTGCAACCGTCGCTGCCATTTAATGCACCAGACGGACGAAGCGTTGCCATGCCGCCGATTGTTGGCGTGCCGGTGGTGATGCCAACCTGCTCCGGCGGGACCATTGGAGTATCACTGCCTATTCAGCCAGGAGACGGAGTGCTGCTCGTGTTCTCCGAGCGCAGTTTAGACGATTGGTCCAAGGGCGGAGAAAGCGCCGATCCGCGGCGGCATGACCTGACCGATGCCATTGCCATTCCCGGATGCTATTCCGGCGGCGTACCGGCTAATTCTTCTAACGACCTGACTTTATTTACCGGAAGTACAAAAATGACAGTGGCGGCTGGAAAAATCAGCATTGCCGGTGGGGATTTGGAAGTGGATGGCATTTCCTTTAAAACCCACGTTCACGGCGGCGTTACGCCTGGCGGTGGTAATACTGGCGCGCCGGCGGGAGGTTGAGTATGGCAGGACATGATTTGGCGCTGTCGGCAGCGACCCATGATCTGATTATCGTCGACAAAGACTTGGTGCTTATAAACAATGCCGAGCGGGTTGCTCAACAGATAAAAATAACGCTCCTGGCTTTCTTGGGCGAATGGTTCTTGGATCAGCGTTTCGGCGTGCCGTACCTGGAAAGCGTCATGATTAAAAATCCGAACATGGCCTTCATTCGCGGCATCCTGCGCGGGAAAATCCTGGATGTGCCGGACGTGAAAAGTGTTGACTCGCTAAGCACGCAGCTAAACGTAAAAACGCGCACGCTTACCGTGAGTTATGAGGCCAGCACGGCCTACGGTCTAGTAAAAGGAAGGGAGGTGCTTGGATATGGCAACTAACTACGGTGTGACGTCGACCGGCTTTGTGCGACCACGGCTGCCAGAGATTAAAGCGGAGTTGGAATCATCTTTAGCGACCGCTTTTGGCGTGCCGATTAACACCCGAGCCGACAGTGTGTTGGGCCAGCTGATTGGCGTTTGGTCGGACAGGGAGGCAGATATTTGGGAAGCCTTAGAGGCTGCCTATTATGCGATGTACCCGCACACGGCAGATGGGACAAGTCTTGATAATTCAGTGGCCTTTACCGGCGTGCAGCGGATTGCGTCAGAAAAGACGGCGCTGATTGCTACCTGCTACGGCGCCAACAATACAACTCTGCCTTTCGGGGTGCGAATAAAATCCGGTTCGGATAGCGACCTGGCATTTTCCTCGACTGCTGTTGGCTATATCAGCGCCAGCGCTGCATCGTACGCCGAGGTTGGAGTGGGAGCTGTTGCAAGCAGCGCGACATACACAATTACCGTCGACGGCACAACCTACTCCTATATTGCTGGGCCAACTGATACTGCAACAAGTATTTTAGTGGCACTGGCGGCGCTCATGACAGGATTAGAAGCTACAGTAAGCGTGGCTAACGGCGTGATGACTCTTGAGAAAACTGACCAGAGAACAGGATTTTCTTTGAGCGCGTCTACTAATTTGGCAATTGCAAAGGTCGGAAGCCCAGTGCCTTTTGCCTGCGACAACTACGGTGCTCTAACGCCGACAATCGGCGACGTCAATCAGATTGTAACGCAAGTGGCTGGCTGGACGGAGGTGGCAAACAAAGCTGCAGCTACGGTGGGGCGCAATGCAGAAACCGACATTACCCTGCGACAGCGGTATGGGCGAAGCGTTTACCGCAAAGGACAGGCGCTGGTTGAAGCAATCCAGGCGCGTCTTTATGAGGATGTATCCGGGGTTACTGCGGCGATTGTTTTTGAAAATAAATCGGATAGTACGGATGCCGACGGGCGCCCGCCGCACAGCATTGAGGCTGTAGTGCAAGGCGGAGACGATGCAGATATTGCTGCAATGCTTTGGCAGACGAAGCCTCCAGGAATTGATACCTATGGCAGCACAGCGGTTGCAACAAAAGACAGCCAGGGCGTAAGTCATACCATGAGTTTTAACCGGCCTGCGATCAAGAAAGTCTGGATTAAAGCGGTGCTGACAAAGAATCCAGACGAAAGTTTTGCCGGGGACACGCCGTCTATTGTGCAGAACCAAATTTTGAGCGTTGGCAATGCGCATGCGGTTGGCCAAGACGTGATTTTGCAAAAATTCCTTGGCAATATTTACGGAAATACTATCGGTATTGGTTTGGTTACCATTACGGCGGCGGTATCCGATACGGCGCCGGCGGCAGAGGCGTACTCGGCGGCCAATATTGTAATTGGCGCTCGGGAGTTGGCAACGTTCAGCGCCGACAGGATTGAGGTGATGGTGGTATGACCGACCACGCGCAGGTGATGGTAGATAAATTACTAGCACAGTTTGGTAGTAGTCCAAATTTGGAGGCGCTGGTCCTGGTGCTTGGCGGACGGCTAAATGTTTTAGAGGAAACCATTGAAGCACTGCAAGAAAAGCGCTGGATCGAGACGGCGGAAGAGGTGCAGCTTGATGGCTGCGGAGCTATTGTTGCCCAGTCTCGATTAGTTTCAAAGGCGATTGCGCTGCCGTTCTTCGGGTTTATTGATCAACCGGCTGCGCGAGGTTTTGGGAAAGCTCGTTTTCGCAAACGATTGGAATCGCATCTTTCGACAGCTACTCTGGCGGATCCGGAGTACCGTAAGATGATTAAGGCAAAAGTCGCCAAGAATATTAGCTGGGGCACTACGGAGGAAACCATTGCATCATACCAGCATATTTTTGATGCACCTAAGGTCGTAATAACGGAAATGGGCAATGCAAAGATGCGAGTGGGGATAGCACGCGAGTTGACGGAAGGAGAACGGATTTTTGCGCAAGCTCTTGATTTATTTGTGTGTCCTGGTGGTGTGGGAGTGGATTTGCGAACGCATTTTGATAGCAGTAGCACATTTGGCTTCCTCGGTCAGGGATTGCAGGGGTTTGGCGTCGGCAGGTTTGCCGAAAGTTTTTAAGAGGAGGGGTGCGGCTTGACTAAGCCTGATTTTGAGAAGATCTTTGCCAGCGGTGGAACTACGTTGCCGTTGACAGACAGCCAGTTTTTGCAAGGGTTTGCATATCTAGGCGAGAATCCGCCTACAAAGGAAGAGTTTAACTGGCTTTTTCAGCAACTTTGCTTAAAAATGCAATGGCTCAATCAAAACGCCGGGTTTGGGCGTTGGCAAGCGGACCATGTTTATGCTACAGGTGAAATTTGCTTTTCATCTGTAATCGGAGACTACCGGTTTGCCGAATGCACCATAGGCGGCCAGAGTGGTACTGCGGAGCCTACCTGGGGCGCAGTAGGTGCTACGGTGACAGACGGTGGCGTGACATGGGTCGTGAAAGATTTGCGGCAAGGAACAAGCATCGGTAAAATACCGGCACTTGTTGATGTCGGGGGAGGGATTGCCGGACTACCGGCAGTTAACGGTAGTTTGTTAACGGATCTACCAACGCCTGACCTGTCTCCATATCTCAAGTCAGCAGACTACAATGCTGACCATGAGAAATCATTAATTACTAATGGATATCAAAAATTCCCCGGAGGACTAATTATTCAATGGGGAACGGTGATAAATGAGGGAAACATTAACGTTGAGCAGACCATTCCTTTCAACTTTACTTTCCCCAATTCTTGCCTATCTGTAAACTGCAATAGGAAAGGAGCAACGGGAGTTACTGATACAGGTTACGAAACTGTTTCGGCCATTACTTCATCTAACTTCAAAACAGTTTATACCACGAGTAAGTATTGGATCGCCATTGGATATTGAGGAGGAATTTAAATGATCAAAGTACATTACGATTCAATAAACGGTGAAATTAAAGGTTTTTTTCCTGATTTTATCGACTATGCGACTATTCCAGAGCCGTATATTGAGATCGACGAAACCACACATCAAGATTGCATCAACAATCAAGGTTTGCGTCGCGTTGATCAGAAAACGTTGAAAATAGTGGAGTATACGCCGCCGGGGCCGACTCTCGCGGAATTACAAGACGCCGCCTGGTCTCGCATCAAAGCCGAGCGAGACCGACGCGAGCAGGCCGGTGCTCCATATTTGGGGAAAATCATCGATAGCGACGAAAAGTCCGTTACTCGCATCTCCATCGCCGTGCAAGCGGCGCAGGCAGCGATCAGCGCAGGGACGGCGTTTAGTTTGGACTGGACGATGCAAGATAATAGCGTAGTGACCATGACTGCCGCAGAGGTAGTCGGTATGAGCGTGGCGCTGGCGACGCATAGTAATGGGCTGCACCTAGCCGCAAGGGCCGTGCACGAGAAGATTCTCGCCGTGACGGATGCGGCAGAGTTGGAGGCAGCCGAAAAAGCGGTGGTGTGGCCGGAATAAAGAAAAAGGCTTTGGCATGTGCCAGGGCCTAATTTATTGGTGGAGGTGCAATTTTGGAAATGTTTGAGCGAGCATGGCGAATGCTGCGAAGCGGCGGTGAAAGTATCTTAGAGTTTTGGCCAATCAAGGTGGCGCTGTCGGGAGTATCGGCAGCGTGGGTGTATCTGTTCGGCGGCAGCGAGGAAATTATCGCGGCCGCTATTATTTTTGTAGCCCTGGACACTCTAACCAAGTGGGCGGCAATCACAAAGCGCTGGCTGCTGGACCACGGACATGTGGATGACGCGCTGCGGTTCGGTGATATGGTTTGTGGATTTTTCCATGCATGGGCGCCAGGCTACTTGTCTTCGAGTGAGCTACGGCGGCACTGGGGCGAGAAATTGTTTACTTATGCGGTACTTATCATTGCGGCCGGGGCCGTGACAAAGATGACGGAGATTGTACTGTTTGGGCTGCCTGTCAACAAGAGCATTGCTGGCGGCATCTATAGCTGCATCTTACTGACGGAGCTGTTTTCTATTACTGAAAATCTTGAGGAAATGGGAAATCAGAAAATGGCGCAGCTCCGGCAGTTTTTAGTGACGGTAACGAATAAGGTGACCGGCGGCAATTTTTCGGTGACGATTCAGAGTCAAAACAAAAAAGAAGAGTGACTTTACTTTTAAAAAGGAAAGAGAGATTTGCTTGATTTTTTTGGTCAAGTAAATCTCTCTTTTTTGAGAAAAAATCAAGTTATTAGGAGGAACGTAAAATGGATGAGCAACAGTTGGCGTTGGAGATTGCAAAGGGCCTTGTAGAGACAGGTGTAGAGGGCCCATACGGCTGCGTTACCTGCAGCACTGCAGGAGATTACCCTTCGATGGGCTGCTCACAGTGGGAGGGGATCGGAGGCCGCGGTGATTTGCTGCTCAGTTACATTGACGGCGGCGCTCACTTTGCTGGACGCGTTTACTCCGATATCGAGGCCGCAGGCGAGCTGGACGCGCTTTCGGCGCTTCTTGAATCGGAGCAAGGTCAAGCCGCTCAAAACATGATTCTCGCGGATGACTGCCGGGACAAGTACCTCCCAGCGCTTGCCGAAGTAGACGGGCTGACAAATCCGGCTTGCATCATTTACGCGGGGATTTGGTGCCCGACTAGCCATTATGTGGTGCAAAAGTTCCTGCAGCGGCGGCGGGACCGCGGCTATGACATCAACAGCCTGGAAACCATGCGCGATATGTTCCGCGATGAGTACGCCATTGCTGCAGACTGTGCGGATTATATGGAGGGCTACGCCAACCGCGCCAATACCACTTACGACTATGTAGCGGCACTGGGGGTATCAGCATGAGCACGCTTGACCTTATCTATGTTACAACGGGCCGACACCCGGAGCTTGAGACCCTGATTTGCAAGACCACCAACAGCGCGTTTTCCCATGCCGCAGTTGGCTTTGAACTGGACGGGCGGCAGGTCATCGTCGAAGCCGTGCGTCCGGCAATCCGTTTTGCACCGGCGGGAGAGTTTGATGGAGCACCGGCGCTACAGGTGATTAGTCTTCCCATCACCGAGGACCAGCGGCAAGCGGTAGTGGCGAAGGCCCTGGAACTGGTTGGCAAACCTTATGGTGTAGATGACTGCATCATCGGCGGTGTCCATGACTTACTCGGAGATACTGCAGCCGGTCTCGCCGATCGGCTGCTAGATAACAGTAATACGCTAGACTGCAGCGCAACGCAGGTGGAGATCGCCAGGGCGGCTTTTCCTGATTTCGCTTCCGGCGCCGATGCGTCGACGATTACCCCGGAACAGGCTAGACAAATTGCGCTAGAGTACGCTGAACACTTGGGGGTGGCAGTGTGATTGGCAAGACGGTCATGATTACCCGCGGCGAGCATTGCGGTAAGGTTGGGCAGGTATTGGATTCCATCGTATTCCCGCAGGTAAAGGAGCCAGTTTGGTGCGTGTATTTAGGTGGCACGGTTACGGTGCCGTGCTGCCGGGATGAATTGGAGGTAATAGTATGACAGAGGAGCAAAAAGCAAAACTGCTGCCGATTGCGGCAGGCATTATTCTGGCAGTAGTATTTGTGGCCGGTATCTTCGTCGGCCGCGATATTTTTCCGCGGGAAGTGACGCATACGGCGACGGTGGAAAAGCCGGTCATCACGACACAGGAAAAGGTTGTTACGCAGACGCAGGTGGCGTACGTTCCGAAGGAAACCATCGTCTATAAAGACGTAAACGGCAATGCGGTCACGGCGAAGGAAGCCACGGACGTACAGGCGGATATTGCGCAGCCTAAAGTAGGCGTCAAAGTCAACGGCAAAGACTATAAGTTTGACTTGCTGCAGGGCGAGTCGCAGAAATTCCAGGACGGCAAGGTGCTTATGGCTCAGACCTCCGATATTAGTTTCAAAGTGGATCTGCCGGAGGCGAAGGTGCCAAAGTGGTCTGCTAGGATTGGCACCAGCGGCGGTGGAAATATCAATGCTGGTGGCGTGACATACCATCCCAATAAAAATACGGGGGTGTGGTTACAGCGCCAAGGGGGCCGGACAGCCGGCGGGGTAGAGGTAGGATTTTAAACTGGTTGACAAAGCAAAGCTAACACCGCAAGATAGTTGCGCTTTGCGGTGTTAACCATCTTGCAGATTTATAGTAAAATATGCAACCGCACAAAAAGCCATCCTGGGTCAGTGACCTGGGATGGCTTTTTTTATTTTCATTGTGTTTACATATTATGACAGGAATTTAAATGTAATGTAAAATATAGATGTAGTAAAAATAAATATAAACGGAGAGTGATTATTCATGTTTGATTATGAGCAAATCGAAAAAATTCCAAATGAATTAGGGTTAAAGTTTCTATGGAGGAGAAAATACCAAAACAGAGGAGCAAGAATGATTATAGTTGAAGGAGTTATCGAATACCAACCGTATTCTTATTGGCTTAAATACAAGGGCCAAAAATATCATAATAACACTAGATGTAAATTTGAAGAGTTGTGTAAAGAGGTTGCTGAGCAAAAGTTAAATCGCGAAAGAAGAGGGGGAGGAGCAAGACTAAGGGCAGCGGCAGCCGCGAGGAGGATGGCAAGGGAAAGAACTAGTCCTGGCAGATGAGGGCTTTTGTCCTTGCATTTTTAGCAAAAATGAGCTAAAAAATGAACTTTTCCGTGATGCGATAGATACTAGGGAGGAGGTGATTTGCATGGAAAATAGAATTTTAGGAGCGTTGGTTTTTGTATTGCCTATCTTTTTCCTCTGGTGTGAATTCCATTTTGCGAGTTTTGGTTCCCGAAACATCGTGGAGACGTTTTTGAAAATGGATGTTAATTCTGTGTGGACTATGACGATAGGCGTTGTGTGTGGATGCTTGAGCTACAAAATTTCCGGATGGGTTACAAAATAATACAAAATCAACCCCAGGAGTTATATTTCCTGGGGTTGATTTTGTCTCCTCAAAACTGCTATATATAATGAAAGCTTTTTTTCAGTCTCCGGCAGCGGGTGGATTCCTTTCGCCGCCCAGTTGTAGATACTCTTCTGATTCACGCCCAATTCCGCAGCCATTTCTTCTTTAGTATGCCCGCGATATCTGCGGGCCTTTTCTATTTTCTCGGCCAAAGTTTTTTGCGGCAGATGGTCATAGCCGCCGACGTACCAGATCGGCGCCCGGAGAGCGTCAGCCAGTTTCTTCGCCGTGGCTACAGTCGGCAATATTCTTCCACATTCGCAATCCTTGATAATGGGGATAGACAGGCCAGCCCTGGCGGAAAGCGTGGCCTTGGACCAACCTCGAAAATCACGTAATTTGGTGATGCGTTCGCCAGCGCTCAAGGAGTCAGTTATATCAAGGGGTTTGTGGGCGTGCGTGGTGGTGAAAAGGACAGGGGAATCTGTCGAGGTTGCTGACTGCACGTTTGTCCGTGCGGTTGGTTCGGTTCGCAAGGGCCGCATATCTGCAAGTGCAGCGACGGGGAAATCCGGCGGTATCAAAAACGGCTTTCGGGTCCCTTACTGGATCGTATTGATCTGCGCGTAGAGGTGGCGCCTCTTTCTTATGGAGAGATGAAGAGCAGTGTGAAAACGGAAAGCTCGGCATGCATACGCCAGCGAGTGGAACGGGCCAGAGCGCTTCAAAAAGAACGTTTTGGAGCTGGAGAGACGTTGGTGAATGCGGCGATGACGCACAGTCAAATTTTACAGCACTGTCGATTGAGTACAGAAGCAGAGCGCCTATTAGCCCAGGTTTTTCAAAAATTGGGCATGAGCGCGCGATCCCATGACCGCCTGCTGAAGGTGGCCAGGACCATAGCGGATATGGACGCTAGCGAGAACATTGAAGTGCAGCATATCGCCGAAGCGGTGCAGCTGCGCGGCAGGGAAGAGCTGGAAGGGTTGTAAGAAAAGGTGAAAGGGGCAATTATAAATATGAAATGGGCGGCACCTTGTATTTGAGACAAGATTTGCGCGCGCCTCGAAAAAGCTAGCTAAGT
This sequence comes from uncultured Anaeromusa sp., assembly GCF_963676855.1. Lineage (NCBI taxonomy): Bacteria > Bacillati > Bacillota > Negativicutes > Selenomonadales > Sporomusaceae > Anaeromusa > uncultured Anaeromusa sp. The sequence continues at coordinate 2,685,774 of NZ_OY781460.1, read as the reverse complement.
CGGCAGTTCCTTAACTCGCTTTGCTCAAACAGGCGAAACTGTAATCCGCCTTGGCCATCTTTTTCGTCCTGCGGACCGTCTTGCTCCAATAAATGTCTCAAATACAATGGTTGACGCCATCGCAGACTTCTAATGAGCCCTCGCTTTATTCTTTTGCCATACCAGTCGAGCCATCCGGTTCTCTTTTAATTTTTGTTTAATCCGTATTCTCTGGCTTTTCTATGTTTCATTCTCCTCTGAGCCCGCGCAAGAGGGGGGCTTATGTAGGCTGCGAGGCGGTGGAACAGTAAAAATAATGGTGGAGGAGAATCGTGCTTTTGTAAATCCACCTAGCTGATGAATCAGGGAACTGCTTAGTGTCTTACGAGTATTCATGATTGGGGGGTGCGGACAAAAAGTTGGACTCGGGTGGCATTCTGAAAGGGGCAAGAAAAATGTATTCAGAAGGCCAGAAAAAACGAGCGATAGCACTGTATGACCAATGCAAATCCGTGACTAAAGTTATCCAACGCTTGGGGTATCCAACAAGGCAGGCATTATATAACTGGATAACAGAAAGAGATTTGCCATCTAGAACAAAGGCTTCAAGGAGGCAATGGAATAACAAACCAGATCACCCTAGGCATCCACCAGTGGAGCTTAAGTTGGCAACAATTCATCGTTGCTTCGAACTTGGCGAAAACGTACAATGGGTTTCAGAAGAGATCGGTTACAGCAGAGCAAGTATCTACAATTGGCGAAAGGCGTATATTCTGAAGGGGGCTGCGGCACTCATGAATAGCGGTGATGATCCACGCGGTAAATTGTCTGAGGGTAAACCCACTTCATCCAAGGAAGTTGAGCAGCTAAAAGCCCAGATGCAGGACATGCAAATGGAAATAGATATTCTTAAGGAAACTTTAGAAGTACTAAAAAAAGACCCCGGCATCGATATGACAACACTCAGAAACCTGGAAAAGGCAGTGATTGTCGATGCCTTGAGAGATAAATATTCACTGCCTCTTCTACTGCGAAAACTAAATTTATCCAAAAGCAGTTATTACTATCAACATAAACAGGCATCTGCCCCAGATAAGTATGAAGTATTACGACTCCATATCAAAGCATTGTTTGCGGAGAACTCTCGGCGATATGGTTATCGCCGTATTCATGGGTGGCTGGCAAGAGAAGGTATCCATATTTCTGAAAAAATCGTTCGCAGAATCATGTCCGAGTGTGGACTTATTGTCGAAAGCAAAAGAAAGACTAAAAAATACAACTCCTATAAAGGTGAAATCAGCCCTGCCGTTCCCAATGTAATCAAACGCAATTTTCATGCTGATGCACCTAATGAAAAATGGCTGACTGATATAACAGAATTCGCGATCCCCTCCGGAAAAGTATATCTTTCACCTATTGTAGATTGCTTTGATGGGATGCTTGCTGCATGGAAGATTAGCACAGTGCCGGACGCCAATCTCGTCAACGGCATGCTGGACGATGCCGTCAGCATTTTATGTAAGAACGAACAACCATTAGTGCATACTGACCGTGGATGTCATTATCGTTGGCCAGGTTGGATTTCTAGAATGAAAAATGCTGGTCTTCAACGCTCCATGTCAAAGAAGGGGTGCTCTCCAGACAACTCTGCTTGTGAAGGTCTGTTCGGACGTTTGAAAAATGAAATGTTCTATAATCGTAACTGGTCCGGTGTAAGCATTCATCAGTTTATCGAAGCCCTTAACAACTACTTAATCTGGTACAATGAAACAAGGATTAAAACATCACTGGGAAATAGAAGTCCATTGGAGTACCGACGAAGTCTTGGATTGGTTGCTTAGGGTGTCCAAGATATCGTCCGCACCCCCGTAATAACACGGATAGAAACCAAATCAGTTTGATCCCGTCTTCACTTGAAGAAATGATAAACCAAGATAACCCGGTCCGTGTAATTGACCTCTTTGCCGATAGCCTAGACTTAAATCAAATGGGGTTTAGGTACGCTACACCAAAAGCAGTCGGACGTAAACCATACAATCCAGCCGACTTACTCAAATTGTATATCTATGGCTATTTTAACGGTATCCGGACATCAAGAAAACTTGAAAATGAATGCAAAAGAAATATCGAATTAATGTGGCTGCTTAAAGAATTAAAACCGGATTATCGTACTATTGCCGATTTTCGCAAAGACAACATCTCAGTTCTAAAGAATATCTTTACGCACTTTTCCGTATTCTGCAATGAACTTGGCCTGTTTGGCAGAGAAATTGTAGCAATAGATGGCAGCAAATTTCGAGCCAACAATGCCCGCAAGAAGAATATTACCAAAGGAAAGATAGCCAAGATGTTAGCCCACTTTGAAAAATCTGCCGCACGGTATCTGGAATTACTCGAACAGAGCGATGGCCTCGGCGGTGCTCCTAATGTCTCATATAGCCAAGATGATTTAAAGCAGAAGATGGCCAAAGTAAATCAACGTATTCAAGAGCTCACTGAGCTTAAGGAACAAGTCGATAAAACAGGCGAGGTTTCTTTGACGGATCAGGAATCCCGTCTTATGGGCGTCAACAATATGGGGTTTGAAGTAGCCTACAATATGCAAGCAGCAGTAGATGCAAAGAACCATCTCATTGTTGCGGTTGATGTAACGAACAATCCAGCCGATCAAGGACAGCTTCATCCGATGGCTATGCAAGCAAAACAGAAACTAGACGTAGATTCAATTATTGTACTTGCAGATAAAGGTTATTATACGGGAGAATGCCTCAGAAAATGCGAACAAGACCAGATTACGACCATCGTATCCAAGCAAGCGCCTCCATCAACCACAGGAAACCCAGCCTATACCTTAGATAAATTCAAATATGATCAAGACAGTGATTGCTATATTTGTCCGCAAGGGGAAATTCTTTCTAACGCAAGCAAGACAGAGGCAAAAGAAAAGATGTATCGGAGCAAGGCCTGCAAAAATTGCTCACAAAAGAATGACTGCACAAAAAATAAACGAGGTCGGCAAATTATACGAGGTGAATATCACGACATCATGGAACGAGCCGATGAGCGATTAGCAAGCAATATGACGCTTTATAAACAGCGACAGATGATCGTGGAACACCCGTTTGGAACCATCAAGCGAACATTGGGATATACACACTTCCTGCTAAGGGGATTAGAAAAGGTGCGTGGAGAAGCGGTTATGCATTGTTTAATGTATAACCTAAAACGCGTGCTGAAAATTTTAGGAACGGATAAATTAATGGCAGCAATCCTCAAATTTTCACCGTTTACTTCCAAGATTGTTGCCGTTTTTATTCATATTCGGCTATTTAGACCAGTACCCACTTGCGCACATGACTATTTTCGCACAGTCTGACGTCCCTTTCTGTCAGACTCTGGAAATTCCTCAGATGTTTGAGCAGTTTCCGCCTCAGACAAAAGGGCTTGAGTTTGAAATCCCTTGCCACGCTCGCTTCGGCGGCGTAATCATTTATTGACGTTCAGGCCGATGTCGCGCAACCAAAGGTCGGCGTCAAGGTCAATGGCAAGGACTACAAGTTTGAGTTGATCCAAGGAGAGACGCAGAAATTTGAAAATGGTAAGGTGCTGATGACTCAGACATCGGACATTTCGTTTAGAGTGGATCTTCCGGAGGCGAAGGTGCCGAAGTGGTCCGCTAGGATCGGGACGAGCGGAGGTGGGAATATCAACGCTGGCGGCGTGACATACCATCTAAATGGAAATACGGGGCTGTGGTTGCAGAGGCAAGGTGATCGGACCGCCGGAGGGGTAGAAGTAGGTTTTTAAGTTAAAACTAGCCCGTTTAACAATACCGTTAAGCGGGCTAGTTTTTATTATAAACATTATTATGGTAAAATGCTTAATATATATTAATTTTGGAGGTATTCTTTGTGCTGTTTAATTCATATGAATTCATTCTCATATTTTTACCTATAACATTATTGGGATATTTTTTTCTGCATGAATTTAAAGCCGCAAAGAGTGCAGTAGGGTTTTTAGTAGTTTCTTCATTGGCTTTTTATTCTTATTGGGACATAAAAATGCTTCCTCTTTTGTTGAGTTCGATTATCTTTAATTACTCCATGGGGAGAGTTATTGAAAAGAAAGCATGCAAAAAATATCTTGTTATTGGTATTTCAGTGAACTTATTGTTGTTGATATTGTTTAAATATCTAGCATTTATCGCCAATACAGTTAATGCTTTTGCTGGAACGACATTACCTGTGCCTGAGATAACGCTACCTTTGGGAATATCTTTTTATACTTTTACGCAGACGGCGTATTTAATTGATGTCTATCGTAGGGAAACTACCCATTATAGTTTGATGAAATATAGTCTGTTTGTTACTATTTTTCCACATCTTATTGCAGGTCCTATTTTATATCATAAAAAAATGCTGCCTCAATTTAGTGATGTTAGTAAATATTTATTTTCTAGCAAAAACTTTGCATTGGGGGTTTCTATTTTTAGTATTGGTTTATTTAAAAAGGTAATTATTGCAGATACTTTAGCTCCATGGGTAAAAGTTATATTTGATAATGCCGACAAAGTAACGTTTATAGAAGCTTGGATGGGGGCACTAGGGTATACGCTACAATTATATTTTGATTTCTCTGGTTATTCGGAAATGGCAGTTGGGTTAGGATGGATGTTGAATTTCTCACTTCCTATTAATTTTAGATCACCATATAAGGCGACTTCAATTGTTGACTTTTGGCGCAGATGGCATATTACTTTATCAGAATTCCTGAAAAACTATTTATATATTTCACTTGGTGGTAATAGAAAAGGAGAAAGCAGAAGAATAATAAATTTATTGATCACGATGTTATTAGGTGGACTTTGGCATGGTGCGGGATGGACGTTTGTTATATGGGGTGGTTTACATGGTATATATCTTACAATCAACCATCTTTGGAGAAAAACTAATCTTGCTATCTACCCAGTTATCTCATGGGGGATAACCTTTTTAAGTGTGGTTTTTGCATGGACATTTTTTCGCGCAAACTCAGTAGGCGATGCGTTTCAAATGATTTTTGCTATGAGTGGAATGAAAGGTGTTGTATTACCTACTTCATTACATAGCAAAGTAGCATTTTTAGAGCAATTTGGCGTTGGTTTTGAAAAATTATACTATATTCCAGATGGATTCTTTCAAATAGGAACTATTTTGGCAATTTTTATTTTAACTATATGCTTTAAGGAACCTGACTTAGCAAATGATTTTAAACCGAACTTGAAGTGGGCGCTTATTACATCTGTTATCTTTGTGATGAGCTTTATCTCATTAAGTAAAGCCTCGGAGTTTTTGTATTTTCAGTTTTAGTAAATATATAAACGTCATGTAAGTGTACTTTCTGTATTGGAGGATATAATTTTGGAAGAAGTAACGCATGAGATATACAAAAAATACCTCAAACGTCTGTTAGCGATGGTGTTAATTTTACTGTCGTTTATTGGCGGCTTCAATTTCCTGGTCGATCCATATGGCTTTTTTAGAAATGTTGAAATTAACGGATTTAACCAACAAAAGGAAGGCGTTCGGAATAAAATAAGATTTGTTAAAGCATTGGAACTGCCACTTCGAAAACCAAAGACTATTATAATTGGATCTTCTCGTGTTCATGACGGAATTAATCCGGAGAGTCTAGCTTTACAAGATACTCCTGCATATAATTTGGGAATTAACATGCTGAGGATGAAAGAGGCACTGTTTTATTTAAAACATGCTATCAATAACTCTGACATAAAAGAAGTTGTATTTGGATTGGATTTATTTATGTTCAATGAATTGGAAAAAACCAATCCGAGTTTTGATGATAAACTAGTAGGAAAGAAAATAGACAGATTCGACTACATACCAGCGCTTTTTTCATTTGATGCAACAGCTGACTCGATTAGAACAATAAAGATTAGTTATAGTCAACCAGAGAGAAAAGAATTTTATGGAAATGGGTATCGTCCAGCTAAAAATGTGTTTTATAAACTAAGGAATTATGAGAAGTTACATTACTACACAAACTGGACTTTTTTAGCTCCCAATCCCAAAGATACTCCTTATTATGCTGATTTCAAAATGGGTGAAGAGTGTTTTGAAGACTTTGAAGAGTTTTTACAAATATGTAAAGAAAATAACATTAAGTGTGTATTATATTTTTCTCCTGCACATGCAAACTTAGATGGAGAAGGGGTAAGTGTGGCTGGATTGTGGGGGGACTTAGAAAGCTTAAAGAAAAGAGTGACCTTTATTTCTAATATGTATGGATTTGAGGTGTGGGACTTTTCTGGATATAATTCAATTACAACGGAGAAAGTTCAAACGCCAATGAAGTATTATTGGGATTCATCTCATTTTGATGAATGTGTGGGAGAATATATTTTGAATAAGATTCATAATAGAAATGAAAATTCAATTCCGGATGATTTTGGTATTGATTTATCAAATGCGAACATCGATAATGCATTAAGATTAAATAGAAGTAAAAAAATAGAGTATGAAAAATCTCATCCAGCCGATGTTGAACTGATAGAAGGAATTTTCAAAGAAGCTGCACTTTCGAGGACTATAAAATTAGATGTATCTGACATGTTTGAAAAATGATGATAATCGTTATGTTATAGCGAGTTTGAGAGAAGCCCTTAAATCCAAGGGCTTCTCTTATTATGCGCTTGAGCGTGTTGACGACGGAACGTCGGGAACAAAAAACCACCCGTTAAACGGGTGGAGATAAAAAGTTAAACAAAAAGAAATTCACCAGCTGCTATACTGATGAGTGTTCAAGCCATCAGAAAGAAGAAAGCAGGTGAATTTCTATGGACAAAAGCTTAGCACACACAAAATGGATGTGCAAGTATCACGTAGTATTTACGCCCAAGTATAGGAGAAAAATCATCTATAACCAACTAAAAGTAGATATCAGAGATAACTTAAAGGCGTTGTGCAAATATAAGGGTGTAGAAATCTTGGAGGGGCACATGATGCCCGACCATATCCATCTTCTGCTATCAATACCACCAAAGTATAGTGTGTCGTATATAATGGGTTATCTAAAAGGAAAGAGTGCATTAATGATATTCGATCAACATGCGAATCTGAAATACAAATTTGGGAATCGACATTTCTGGTCAATTGGATATTATGTGAGTACAGTTGGCCTTAATGAAGCCACAATAAAAAAGTATATAAGAGAACAAGAGAAAGTAGATCAAATGATGGATAAAATTAGTGTGAAAGAGTTGGAGGACCCCTTCAGGGGTAACTAGTACCAAGTGCAAAGATGGCTTGAACGAAGTGAAAAGCAGCACTTTTAGGTGCCGCTAGTAATCAGCCCTTATAGGGCTGGTGCATGCCGCCCGTTTAACGGGCGGTCATGACTCTGACCGTGAGCTGCAGCCTGGTTTTACCGCTCGTATTAAGTTGGTCCGGCCAGAGCATTCGACGGATCTACTCAGCGACCTGGCGAGGCAAGAGTTCTGCAAGCGTTGGCATGGTGGGCCAGTGCGTTCGGTTAATGTGACGGCGGGGAAGATTTCACCGGCGGCGCACGAGCAGTTAGAACTGTTTTTCGATGGGGATGAGCGTAAGCATGAGATAGATGCAGCGGTGGATCGATTGAGGGACAGGTTCGGCAAGAAAGTGATCTTTTATGCGGGGTCCATTGTTGGCGGGACGTATCTAGAACGGGCGGGGTATGTTGGTGGGCATAAAGGGGAAAGCAACTAGATGTATTCAAAATTATTTTCAAATATGAAAGGAATTTGGTAAATACACATCAAAACATCATAAAAGATTCTGTTAATGGAAAACTTTTTTTAAGGAGGAATGAAAATGGCTTTGCAAGGATGGGAAAGTAGGTTTGCTCTTAATGTTCCTGCGATGGATGCAGACCATCAGAAACTGGTTTCCATGATTTCTTCACTGTATGATTCGATGAAGAAAGGAGAGAGCAAGCAAGTTGTTTCTCAATTAGTAACAGAACTAAATAGTTATGCATCTACTCATTTTGAAAATGAAGAAAAAATGTTGGCGATGAATAATCATCCGGAAATTTCATTGCAAAAAGAGCAGCATATTCAATTTCTCAACAAGATTGGGGAATTCAAGGCAAGCGTAGATGTCGGAAAACTCAATACGTCTGTTGAGATGCTTACCTATCTAAATAATTGGTTTTTGAATCATATTATGAAGATAGATATAAAGTATAAAAAGTGATATTTTGAACGGAAAACGGCTAAGCTGTGTTGGGTTTTGTAGTAGGGAAGTAATTGGATAGAATAAATGGAATTGTTATTGTGCAGCCTTTGGAGCTACGGCTTAGAGGCTGCCTTTTTACATACTTCACAACGGACAAATGCCCTGCTATTATTGTCTCGAGGGGTGATAGTAGTGTTTTTCTCAAATTGCGGAAAAATGGAAATTTCAGAATTACGAAAGCTCCAAGACTGGAATGTCATTCCTGCTGCTCAAGGTATATACAAGGTTGTTAGTGATATTGGGTTTGAACCTCGATTTTCTGCCGAGAGTAGTGCAATTCCTTTTAAGGGAAAGGATCCTAGAGTCGATGTAGCCGTATTGAAAGACAAGTGGTTTGATTCAACTGACTTGTCTCAAATTATTTACATCGGCAAAGCAGGTGGACTAAATCAGAGAGCAACTTTGCGGCAACGTATTAAAGCGTATATTAAATTTGGAAATTTCGCCGCCCGGTTGTAGATGATCTTCTGACTTACGCCTAATTTTGCAGCCATTTCTTCCTTTGTTTGCCCGCGATATTTGCGGGCCTTTTCTATTTTCTCGGCTAATGTTTTCTGCGGTAGATGGTCATAACCGCCGACATACCAGATAGGCGCCCGAAGAGCGTCGGCTAGCTTCTTAGCTGTTGATACGGTAGAGGCGAATTTGCCGACCTCGCAAGCCTGGATGATGGGGATAGACGGTTGGCCCTGGCGGAAAGCGTTGCCTTAGACCATCCACGGAAATCACGCAACTTGGTAATGCGTTTGCCAGCGCTCAAGGAGTCAGTGATATCAAGGGGTTTGTGGGCGTGCGTAGTGGTGGGGAATTTGTCGAGGTTGATGACTGCACGTTTGCCTGTGCGGTTGGTTCGGTTCGCAAGGGCCGCATATCTGCAAGTGCAGCGACGGGGAAATCCGGCACTATCAAAAACGTCTTTCAGGCCCATTGCTGGATCGCATTGATTTGCGCGTAGAGGTGGCGCCGCTTTCTTATGGCGAGATGAAGAGCATTGTGAAAACGGAAAGCTCGGCATGCATACTCCAGCGAGTGGAACGGGCCAGAGCGCTTCAAAAAGAACGTTTTGGAGCTGGTGGGACGTTGGTGAATGCGGCGATGACGCACAGTCAAATTTTACAGCACTGTCGTTTGAGTCAAGAAGCGGAGCTGCTATTAGCCCAAGCTTTTCAAAAATTAGGCATGAGCGCCAGGTCACATGATCGCCTGTTGAAGGTGGCAAGAACGATTGCAGATTTAGACTCCAGTGAGGGCATTGAGATGCAGCATATAGCTGAAGCGTTGCAATTGAGCAGCGGCAAAGACTTGGAAAAATGTAAGAAGTGGGTGAAAGATAATTTATTTATAAGTAAAATGAAAATAGGTTATCCCTTTGGCAACTATAAAATGGTATAATATCCACTGTCTGGATTGTGAAAAAAGTCTTCGATATCTTAGGAATATAGTTGCATACAAAGAGGTTATTATGAGATGTGGGGTAGGCACATTGTGCAAGAGAATTTTGGTAGTGGCAGTTTGGTTTAGTTTGCTCTTTGGGAGTCAGGTTTCTGCGAATCCTGTAGAAAAGCACATTCTGATTTTGCATGGACTTTCTCCTGAATTTGCAGCGCTAGAGGATTTTAACAAAGGTTTACAAAGAGAGTTCCAGCGGCATGAAGAGTATACTGCTTTTTATTCGTATGAATATCTTGACCTAGGGCGCTTTAATCAAGAAGGTTATCTTGAAGAATGCGCCAGGCATTTTTCTGTAAAATATGCTAATCAAAGGCTGGATCTTATTGTTACGGAAGATGCGGTAACACCATTCTTGAAGGACTACGCACAGCAAGTATTCCCTGATGTACCGATTGTTGCGCTGCAACGGGGAGGAAACAAGGAGTTGCTACCCCCAATAAACGGGGGAGTTGCCTTTCAAGATGATTTGGGGAAAAATATCGAGCTTATTTTGCAAACAAGGCCTGCTGTAAAAAGAATTATAATTGTTGCTGGGGCTTCCTCTTTGGAACGTGAGACTGTTGAAAATTTTTTGTCTATTGCTAGCCAGTATGAAGAGCGGGTGGAACTGGTGTTTACGGACAAGTTGTCTTATGAGGCCCTGCTGAATGAAGTTGCGGAAGACGGGGAAGATACAGCCGTTTTCTTTTTTAGCTGGTCGGTAGATGCGGCAGGGGAACGCTTTGTATCGTCTCAAGTTTTAAAGAAACTGGGTCAGGTGGCTAAAGGACCGATCTATACAGCTGATGCCTCGCTTCTTGGCGAAGGAGTCATAGGCGGCTATCAGCGGGACTGGAGCGCCGCAGGCGAAGCAACAGCTAGAGTGGCAAGGGCTGTTTTACAAGGCGAAGAGTATCTGGGAGAAGAACCGTTGTTGAATACCTACGCCTTTGATTGGCGGGCGCTGAAAAAATGGCATATCAATGAAGTACATTTACCGGTAGATAGTGTGGTACAATATAAAGAGTATTCGCTCTGGGAGAGGTATGCTTGGCAGCTTATTGGCGGCGGCGCAATTTTTCTTGAATTCTTGCTTATTGTTCTTTTGGTGCTTAAGCATTCGCGCCGCAGGATAGTTGTAGGAAAACTTAAAGAGATAAATTTAAAATTAGAGCAGCAAGTTGCTGAGAGCTCAGCTGCGCTGCAAGCGACGGCGGCGCAGTTGGCACAGCTTAAAATGCTGCAGGAAGAAACCGGCGAAAATGCTGCTCAAGTTACTCATGAATTGGATTTTGCCGCTAAGACGGACCAACTCACCGGAATTTATAATCGTCGCTATATCCTAAGAAGGATCGAAGAAGAATTGGTGCGATTTTCGAAAGAAGCCTGCGTTTTTTCCTTAGCCCTTGCAGATGTTGACTTCTTTAAAAAAGTCAACGACGAATATGGTCATGAGGTAGGAGATAAGGTTCTTTTAATGGTTGCCGGTATGTTAAAAAGCTCTCTTAGAAAACAGGATGTTGTTGCTAGATGGGGCGGGGAAAAATTCTTGGTATTGCTGCCTGAAACTACTAGCGAACAGGCGCAGCAGCTGATAGAGGGTGTACGTGAACAAATCGCTCAAACTGGATTGTGGGATGAAGAGCGCAATATACAGGTTACAGTGACGTTAGGGATTGCAGCAATGCAGAAAGGAGAAACGATTGATGCGGTCATGAATTACGCGGATATTGCGTTGTATAGAGGAAAGAAAAACGGTCGAAATTGTGTAATTGTAAACAATGGGAAAATGAAAGATTTTTAAAAAGGAGAGTCAATATGCAGTTTCCAAGGCAACAAGAAAGACAAATGCAGCTTACTGCTAAAACATTAGTTAAGGGGGACAACCGAATCTATCGGGTGCAAAATCCGTTTCGGACCGAATTTTCGTTGCCCATCTATTTCTTTCTCAAATTTCATCTGTCTAAATCCATAAAAACGGTAGCCGCGGCGAACCCCAAAGCCAATATTCTTTTTGGCAGGATTGGAGGTTCTTGGTGGAAGCCCCAGTACCATGTTATTATTGGCGGTAGGACCAAGAAGGCGGTATTGACTGCTGCCGAGATGCTGCAAAATCAAATGAACGGAAAAAAGAATAAAAAAGAAGATAAAAAAGAAAACGCAAAATAAAAAGTAAGCCGGCAGTGAACATACTGCCGGCTTACTTTTCTTATCCTGATTACAGCCGTTCGGGAAGCACCGCAAGCATTTGCTTGTTGGATCTTTTCCCTGCAAGAGTACTACTTGCAACGGCTCATACCATTTATGACTCGCCTTCTCTGCTGGTATGACGGCCTTACCTGCCGCTCAGGATGCAGAGCTGCCGGAGGGGAGTGCTGGAAGTGGACGGTTTGATCTTCCATTCCAGTTTCAGGAACCAAACGGTCCTCTTCTTAGTTAGAGAATAACATTTAAAAAGACAAAAGTCAATCCGGAAAGAACAATATTGAACAAAACGAAATAAAAAAGAAGAAAAAAGAAATGTTGTGCATACGCACAACTTCTCATACTAAATGGATAATTATTTTCTTGCAATTTCTTATGTTCTATGATATTCTTAACAAGATCATTAACAGGAATTCCCAAAAAAACGCGAAGCAGATGCTGGAACTCTTCTCGTCGTGACTGGTAGCAATGTGAGATGGTCTCGGTAAAAGAATGGTTTAGCCCGACCATGTTACCACAAGCACGCATAAAGGAGGAGAGAGAATGGATCATCGCATTCAACAAATGCAACAAAAGTTAGCGTTTTTGGGATATCGTCGTTTTCAGATTCAAAGAATCATGGAAGAAAGCAACGGCTCGAATGAACAATTGCTTTTGCATTTGCAAAAATATGAAGTTCTTGGCGCAGATTATGTGCAAGGATATAGCAAATAAGTATTTATTATAATAGGGAAAAGAGTTAGCGAAAGCTAGCTCTTTTTTTATGGACACTTATATACGGGTAGGAGAAATATGAAAATAGTGTGACACAGTTCTTGAGAAACGTTATAATAAAATCAAATTGATTTAAAATGACAAGAGGGGGCAAGAATATGCTCAAAAAGATTGCAGTGATGACCAGTGGTGGCGATTCTCCGGGAATGAACGCAGCCATTCGTTCCGTCGTGCGTGTAGCACTTCATGAAGGAGCGGAAGTCTGGGGCATTTATAATGGCTATGCCGGGATGCTGGCGGGCGAAATGGAACTGCTGACATCTCGTTCCGTAGGGGATATTATTCAGCGCGGAGGCACTTTTTTGGGGACGGCTCGCTGCGAGGAGTTTCATACCGAAGCAGGACAGCGGAAAGCGATAGAAAATGTACGGCAAAAAGGGATTGAAGGCTTGGTGGTTATCGGCGGCAACGGCTCTTTAACTGGCGCGATGAAGTTGGCGGAAATGGGACTGCCTGTAGTTGGCCTTCCAGGAAGTATTGATAACGATATTTGGGGTACCGATTATTCTATAGGCTTTGATACCGCTATTAATACGGTTGTGGATGCGATTAACAAACTGCGAGATACGGCTTCAGCACATCGTCGCGTCATTGTTGTGGAGGTAATGGGGCGCAAATCTGGTTGGATTGCGATGACCACCGGTTTGGCCGGTGGTGCAGAACATATCTTAATTCCAGAAATGGAATACGATCTCCAGGACATATGCAAGCAACTCATCGCCTCTCGGGATAGCGGTAAAAAATATAGCATTATCGTTGTTGCAGAAGGCGCTGGGAGCGCTATGGAAATTGCCAAGGTCATTGCCGAGCAGACAAATTTTGAGACAAGGGTATCCATTTTGGGACATATTCAGCGCGGCGGATCGCCTACGGCCATGGATCGACTGTTGGCGAGCGCCTTGGCTGAAAAGGCTGTGTTGGCTCTTTTGCAGGGACTGTCTAATATTATGTTTGGCTATCGTACGGGAACGATCTGTTCCGTATCGCTAAAAGATGCGGTAACTTGCCAAAAAACAATTGAACCTTCGTTGTTTCGCCTTTCAACCGTACTTTCTTAAATGTATATTTTGGCTGGAAAAGCAAGAGGACTGTGGAAAAATTCCACAGTCCTCTTGCTTTTACTATGAGTTTTAAATTTTAGTCCAATTCGACCACAAGATGTACGGTGGCATTCAGTTTTAGCAAGCCGGCGGAGATCGGCGTAGACGGCGCTGCTTCGCCCAAGGCTTTCATGCTGTACATCCGGTTGGCTGTTTCTGGGCTTTGAACGTTAATGCCGCTTTCTGTGACAGTTTTAACTCGGACAACGCGCTTGTTCAAGGTGGAGGCAATGGCGTTGGCCTTGCTAAGACCATTCCGTACGGCCTGCGCCAGAGCGGCGTTTTTAACAGCGTCATCATCTTTTTTGCCAAATTGCAGCTGATTCACCTGGTTGCAGCCGGCATTAAGGGCTGTGTCGATCACTTCGCCCGCTTTGTCCGGTGTGGTGGTTATGGTGATGCTGTTCGTGGCCTGGTATCCTTTAATTACATAGTTGCGGCGACTGTCATCATTTTTGTAGAGCGGGGTTACTGTGTAGTGAGCGGTCTTTATGTGCTCTGGTTTGATGCCGATACGTTCTAACTGCTGTTGGACATTGGAGGATATTTCCGCATTTTTGCTCTGAGCTGCACTTACGGTGTCGGCTTCCGTCAGTGTACCCAAGTTAATGTAGACGACATCCGGTGCGATTTCCTCCTGGTAGCTGCCGCTTACCTGAACTTCTGTCGTCGTGGAAACGACTTCTGCAGCTAATGCAGTAGGTGCAAGTAAAGCGACAAACAAAGCGAGGGAACAAAATGTTTTGATTACTTTTGACATGTATATCAGCTCCTTTGTTTATATAAACGTTCTTAAGCTGAAAAAGTAACGGGGAAAAATAAAAAACTCTGGAGAAGTAAAAAGTCGAAGTTTTGAGGACTGCTTACATCTCCAGAGTTAACTCGATTAGGATTGTGACTATTGGTTTATTTTAATGTCAGGCAACAAGGGGCTTTAGCGTCGGGGCTGGCGGAAAAAACAGCTTTTTGTACTTTGCTGGCGCTGTTGGTAACTACAACCGGTGTAATCAAGGATTTGTTGTGTGCTGTCAGAAGGTGAGGATCGAAGGAGAGCAACAAGTCTCCCGTTGCTACTTTTTGATCGACTTGCACATGGATTTCAAAGCCTTCGCCGTTAAGTTCCACTGTATCTAAGCCGACATGTACAAGAATTTCCAGGCCATTTTCCGTTGTGAGTGCGATAGCGTGCTTGGTCGGTGCGATCAGTGAAATAATACCGTCGCAAGGGGAGAAAATTTGATGTCCTTCTGGCTCAACGGCGAAGCCTTCACCCAGAAGCTTTCCGGCAAAGGCGGCGTCAGGAACATTAGCTAAGGGAAGCACGTTGCCGGGAGCCGGGGCATGCAGTTGAAACGATTTGGCATTGCGTTGCAAGAAAGAAAACATGCAGACAACTCCTTTAGTTATTCATAGTTTTTTGAGGCTGCGGTGTGCAGCAACCGGGGTTCGCTGGAATACGCTGCGGCCGGCTACATAGGTTGCTTCAACCGTAAAATCATCATGGAAGAGAACAAAATCGGCATCCTTGCCAGGTGTTAAACTGCCCTTGCTTGCGAATACGCCGACGCTTTGGGCGGCAGTGCTGGTTATGGTGCGCAGTAAAGCCGGAAGGGAAAGCGAAGTTGTCGCTTGAAACTTTTGCAGTTCTTGCGGCAAAGAAGTAATACTGCCGGCAAGGGCTCCGTTTTCTAAACGTGCGGCGCCGTCGCTTACGGTAACCGCTTGTCCTCCTAAATCATAGTGACCTTCTCCAAGTAGGGCGGCCCTCATAGAGTCGCTTACAAGCAGCAGGCGATCCACGCCTTTTTGGCGCAAGAGAAGGCGTTGCATGGCGGGGTGAACATGAAGATTATCAGCGATGACTTCGCAAAATACATGTTCAAGATCTAATGCAGCTCCTATGGCGCCAGGCTGACGGTGGTGCAACGGCGACAAGGCGTTAAAGGTATGGGTGAGATGAGAAGCGCCAGCGGCAAAAGCTTGACAGGCTTCTTCGTAGGTTGCGTTGCTATGGCCAATGGAGACGGTAAGACCGGCGTCGCAGCAACGAGAAATGAATTCCAGGCCGCCGGTTTCTTCTGGAGCTATCGTAATTAGACGCAACTGTGTTAGATATGGAGCAAGAAGGGAAAAATCGAAGGGGCGCAGGTGCTGCGGCGCTTGTGCGCCTTGCCGCACCGCGCTGAGAAAGGGTCCTTCTAGATGGCAGCCCAATGAATGAGCGCCTGGCCAGGATGCTTGGTTGAGACATTGCAGGGCGGCTTCAATTCGCAGCCAGTCCATAGTCATGGTCGTTGGCAAGAAAGAAGTAACTCCCTGAGAAGCTAGAAGCAGGCTGATTGTATCTAAAGACGCTGGTAAGGCATCCATAACGTCACAGCCGCCGCAGCCATGAGTGTGAGCGTCAATCCAGCCTGAGGAAACATAAAGCCCGGCTGCATCAATGCAAGGCATATCAGAGGGGAGGTTCTGCTGTGGCGTGAGTGCTACAATGCGAGAATTCTGAAATACCAAAGCCCATTGGGATAATATGGAATCGACAGTGACCAGGCGGCTATTAACGATAGCTTGCATGACTGGCTCCTTTCGCTTGACTTGATAGGTACGGCCTGAGAGTACCACATTTGTAAAAATATCTCAAGATGAAAAGAGTCCCTTCTTTTACTGGCGGGGGCAGGAAATGCGAAAGCATTGCAGAAGAAAACATAAAAAGACATAGAAAGGGCTGAATCATAGCATGACAACAATAACCGGGCATACGAAATTGTACGGTCTTCTTGGCTGGCCGGTGGGCCATACGGCTTCCCCGACTATGCAAAATGCTGCTTTTGCAGCATTGCAAATTGATGCCGCCTATGTGCCTTTGGCTGTGGAGCCGTCTAAGATTGCCGACGCTATAAACTCCTTAATTACCTTGGGCTTTGCCGGGGCTAATGTTACGGTGCCACACAAGGTGGAGATCATGTCCTTTGTGGATGAACTAGATGAAATGGCCCGGCGCATTGGCGCGGTGAATACACTTGTGTTTCAAGAAGGACGTGCTAAAGGGTTCAATACCGATGCACCTGGTTTTGCGGCATCCTTGGTTAGACGGCAAGTAGAAGTGCAAGGACGGTGTGTTGTACTTCTTGGCGCGGGCGGCGCGGCGCGGGCGGTTGCGGCGGGGCTGGCGGAGGCTGGCGCAGCAAGTATAACTGTGGCGGCCCGGCGGCCGGAACAGGCGGACTGGTTGGAAGTGGCAACCGGTATGCACGGGTGCGCAGTCGCTCTTGGTGCAACAGATGAAGTAGGAGATTTGTTAGCGCAATGTGATTTGCTTGTACAATGCACTTCTCTAGGCATGGCGGGTAAGTCGTTGGGACAGTGCCCCGATATTCCCTGGGAGCGCCTGAAGAACGACGCTGTTTGTTGTGATATTGTCTATCGGCCTTTGCAAACGGCTTTCTTGCAGGAGGCGGCCAGACGTGGACATCAGACCGTGGCTGGCGAGGGTATGCTCGCTGAGCAGGGAGCTCTGGCCTTTGAGCTGTGGACAGGCCAAGCGGCGCCGCGTGAGGTGTTTTACGCCAAGCTGCATGATTTCTTGCAGGAGTCCGGACCGGGTTAGGACGAGACCGCTTTTTAAAGCGCTTTTAAATTAGAGAACCGCTATTGTAGAGAACGATTCGCTAACGGCGCTGTAAAGCGCCGTTTTTCTATGTTTGCGAATTTCTAGATAAAGGAGGCGGTGGCAGTGCGAGAAGGAGCGTTGGCATCAATGCAGTTTCGCGCTGAAAAACCGAAAGCGCTGGCAATGCTGCCGGTGCCCCAGTTGGTAGATGCATTATTACAGCAGGCTTTGCAGGAACGGGCCAGTGATCTTCATATTGAACCTGCGGCGCAGGGCCTGCGGGTACGATTTCGAATCGATGGCATGCTCCGCGAAAAGGAGCTGTTACCGTCGGAACTGCAGGCTGCGGTTTTGTCGCGCATCAAGTTGTTGAGCGCGCTCGATATTGCCGAAAAGCGCTTGCCCCAAGACGGACGCTGGCGGGTGCAGGCTGAGACGCGGGATGTTGACGTGCGTGTATCTACCTTGCCTGTACAGGGCGGGGAAAAGGCGGTGCTGCGTATTTTGCCCTTTCGGGGCATGCAACGGAATATAGAAACTTTGGGTTTCAGCAAAGAGGCTTTGCGACGTTACCAACTGCTATATAAAAAACCGCAAGGCATACTGCTCGTTTGCGGACCGACCGGGAGCGGCAAGACAACCACTTTATATGCGACATTGGCAGAATTGAATCGACCAGAGAGCAATTTAGTGAGCATTGAGGACCCGGTAGAGTTGCAGCTAGAGGGCATGAATCAGGTGCAGGTCAACACGAAAGCAGGACTTACTTTTGCTACCGCTTTGCGCGCGATTTTGCGGCAAGATCCCAATATTATTATGGTAGGGGAAATTCGTGACGCCGAGACGGCGGATGCGGCGGTGCGGGCTGCCATGACAGGTCATTTGGTCTTCAGTACGCTCCATACGAATGATGCGGCCGGGGCGATTGCACGGCTTTTAGATTTGGGCGTTCCTCCGTTTCTGGTGGCCACTTCGCTTTTGGGTGTAGTGGCGCAACGTTTAGTTCGCCTGGTTTGCCAGGAGTGCCGGCAGCCTTATCGGCCGGCGGAACATACGGCAGAAGAAATACTGCTTAAAGACGTGCCTGACAACAACGGCTTTTTTGTGAAAGGTTGCGGCTGCGACGCCTGCGGCCAAACGGGCTATCGGGGGCGGCAGGCGATTTACGAAGTTATGCCAGTGACTTCACGACTGCGTCAACTGATTCAAGAAAGAGCAGCTGCCTACGAAATCGCCGCGGCGGCTCGGGAAGAAGGCATGTATACCATGAGTGAAGATGGTGTTGCCAAAGCCGCAGCCGGACTGACTTCCTTGTCAGAAGTGGTGCGGGTAGCCGCTGGTATGGCGTGAAGGCGGTGAAAAGGCATGGGTGAGTTTTGGAACCGATTGTTGCAGGAAGCACGGGCTATGCAAGCTTCTGACTTGCATCTTACAACCGGTGCGCCTCCCCTTGTGCGTTTGCAGGGCTGTCTAAGTCCCTTGGCAGAAGAAGCTGTTTTGACGGCGGACATGACGGCAAGCTTGTTGCGATCATTTATTACTGAAGAGCAATGGCAACAGTTTTGTCAGCTCAGAGAGCTGGACTTAATCTATGCAAAGGAGAAGAACCGCTATCGGATTCACGCGTTCCAACAGCATGAGGGGACGGCGTTAGCGGTGCGGCTGATACCAGATATCTTGCCGACGCTGGCGCAACTAGGACACCCGGAGGTGCTGCGTCAATTGGCCTGCAAGCGCCACGGGCTGGTTATCATCTGCGGTCCCACGGGATGCGGCAAATCGACCACGCTAGCGGCCATGGTGAATCAAATCAACTGCGAGCGATGCTGTCATGTAATTACCTTGGAAGAGCCGATTGAGTACTTGCATACGCATCGTCGCAGCATCGTCAATCAAAGAGAGATTACTCAAGATACGCCGTCTTTTTCCCAGGGACTGCGTGCTGCTTTACGCGAAGACCCGGATGTAATTTTGGTAGGGGAGATGAGGGATGCTGAAACGATGCAAACGGTTTTGACCGCGGCAGAAACAGGCCATTTGGTGTTGGCAACACTCCACACCAATGAAGCGGCTCAGGCCTTGGATCGGATTATTGATGGATTTCCGCCTCATCAACAACAGCAGGTGCGGCAACAGTTGTCTATGGTGCTGGAAGCGGTGGTGGCGCAACAACTGCTTCCTCTGCTTGACGGGCATGGGCGGGTAGCTGCCTTGGAAATTTTGTTGGCCACACCGGCGGTGCGCAGCTTAATTCGCGAGGGCAAGACGCATCAATTACTTTCGGTCATGCAGACAAACGGAAAAATGGGCATGCAGACCATGGATATGGCGGTAACGACTTTGTGGCGGAAGCGCTTGATTTCGCGCGAGATAGCCTGCTCTGGAGTAAAGGATACGGATGCTTTAAGGTGAAAGTAGGCGAAAACGATGCGGAAAATGAGCGAATACGCGTATCGCGCACGCGGACGCGATGGGCGGGAACGACGCGGAGTTTTACAGGCGGCTAGCGAAACAGAGGTAGCCGCCTATATTAGGGCACACCAGTGTTATGTGACATCGGTGGTTCAATGTGTGCCGCGAAAAGAGAAACAATGGGAACGACATCCAGCAGCCAAGGAACTGGCTGTTTTCTGCCGTCAGTTTTCTTTGCTAATAGAAGCGGGGGTGTCCTTTGCGTCTTCCTTGCAGGTGTTGCGCCGTCAGGCTGGAAGCCGGCGCTGGAAAACAGTTTTGGAGGAAGTAGAGCGGCAAATTCAGGCAGGAAATTCTTTGGCAGGAGCGTTAAGCAAGCATCCTGCTTTTTTTCCGCCTTTGCTTTTAGGTATGTTGGAGGCGGCGGAAGCTTCCGGTGCCATGGAGGCGATTTTGGGTCGTTTGGCTATATATTTCGAAAAAGAGCATTCTTTGAAGCAAAAAATGCTCTCGTCGCTGCTATATCCCGCCTTGGTATTGGTGATGGCGTTGGCCTTGGTTTTTTACATGCTTTTGTATGTATTGCCGGTTTTTGCGGATCTATTCGCGCAGATGAATCTGGAACTTCCTTGGTTGACGCGATGGTTGCTGCAAGGAAGCTCTTGGTTGCGGCAGGAAGGGGGCAAGCTGGCAGGATTGGCTGCGGCAGGGGTGATCGGTTTCCGCTTTTGGCAAGGTAAGGTCGCTTGGCTGTATTGGCGAGATAGAATAGTATTAGTGCTTCCCGTTTTTGGCGCGCTTTGGCGTAAGGCCGTGATTGCTCGCTATTGCCGTACCTTAGGGACGCTGTTAGGCAGTGGCCTTTCTTTGCTGCCGGCGTTGGATTTGGCGCAACGGACAACAAACAATCGGTGGTTTTTAGAATGTCTGCGGGTGGTGCGATGTCGCATGAGCGAAGGAGAAACGTTGACGGCCTCTTTTGGCGCCAGCGATTTATTTCCGCCTCTTGTAGTACAGCTAGTAGCTGTAGCTGAGGAAACGGGAAAGCTGGAGGAGATGCTGGCTAAGGTTGCCGAGTTTTATGAGGCTGATGTAGAGGAAGCGGCAGGGAGGTTAGGCGTATTGCTGGAACCCATCGTAATTGTTTTTCTGGGACTGTTGGTCGGAGCGTTAGTTTTGGCGGTTATGCTGCCTGTTTTTGAATCCGTCGGAGCTATTGGGTCCTTCAGATAATACGATGTATGACAGAAGGAGTGATGTACTGATGAGACGGTACTGCCAATGGGGAAAATGCTGGCGTCACGAAGGTGGTTTCACGTTAATTGAATTGATGGTGGTTATTGCCATTATCGTGACCTTAGCGGGGATTGGGCTTTTAAAGTATGAAGATTCGCAAGCCATGGCGCGCGGTGCCAAATTGGTGGCTGATATGCGAAATATGGATACAGCGTTGGTGATGGTTAAAGCGGAAGGGACAGCTGCGCCGACTATGGCTTTGATTCAGGAGCGGCTGACGCCGGACCCGGTGCTTTCGCTACAGAAGATGCAGGCGACGAAAATTCGCGTGGGCGGGACGGCTTATACGAATGAGCAGACTGGAGCGCTTGCGTATGGCATTGATGCGAACAAAGGACAGGTGACGGTGAAGATAGACAGCCGAGAGTTGACAGTGGACCAACTGCTGGGGCTGACAGCAGTGCAGTAAATGAGATTCACAATGAACAAGAGCAATCGGAGTAGTTAGGGTACACCTAATGAATAGGGCAAAGAAAAAAAGCAGGCAAACTCCATTGTAGGAGCTTGCTTGCTTTTGAAAAAATTATATGTTAGAAATACAAATCGCGCGTGCCACTTTGTATTTTTGCCAGTTCGCGGCGGGTTGCGTCCCGCACATCGTTCTGGGGAATCGAGGCTAGTTGTTCGGCGATTACTTTTTCTCCAACACTGCGAGTTTCTTCGTCCGCATAATCAAGAAGATATTCTTGGAGCGTCAAAAGAGCGTTAGGGAGACATACGTTTTGAATTTCGCCGGTTTTAGCCAGCGCCATGAAGCGGTCGCCAGTGCGGCCTTGACGATAACAAGCGGTGCAATACGAAGGTACATAACCTTGGGAGCAGAGCATGCGGATGATTTCGTTGGGCGAGCGGCCATCGCTAGGCTCGAATTGCATACCGCTGCTTTCAGGATCTAGGTGCTCGCCGGGGTGAGCCTGCAGTTGTGCGTAACCGCCGACACCGGTACAGGACCCGGCGCTGATTTGAGAGATACCATAGCGGATAAGTCGGTCTCTTGTACCTGGTTCTTCACGGGTTGACAGAATCATACCTGTGTAAGGAACTGCTAGGCGGATAATGGCGATGATTTTAGCGAACGCTTCATCATCGACCAGATACGGGAACGTTTCCAGATTGATGCCGCTGGCTGGACGCATGCGCGGTACGGAAATAGTATGAGGACCGACGCCGAAAGTGCGCTCCAAATGTTCGGCATGCAGGAAGATAGCCACTGTTTCATATTTATAGTCGTAGAGGCCGTAGAGTACGCCTAACCCTACGTCGTCGATACCGCCCTTCATAGCGCGGTCCATGGCGGTGGTGTGCCAGTTGTAGTCTTGCTTCGGTCCGCCTGGATGTAGGGACGCATAAGTAGGTCTGTGATAGGTTTCTTGAAAAAGAATGTAAGTTCCAATGCCGGCCTCCTTCAATTGACGGTATTCGTCAATGGTAGTAGCGGCAATGTTGACATTGGCACGGCGTATGCTGCCGTTGCCGCTTTTGCTAGCGTAAATTTCCTTGAGCATGTCGGTAACATAGCTGATAGGACAGTTGACCGGATCTTCGCCAGCCTCGACGGCCAGACGTTTATGGCCCATGTCTTCGAGAATTTCCGCTTCGCGGCGTACTTCTGCGGCGGTGAGGCGGCGGCGCAATTGCTTTTCATTGCTGCAGCGGTAGCCGCAGTAGGTACAGTTGTTGACGCAGTGGCTGGACAGGTACAGCGGTGCAAAAATGACGATGCGCTTGCCGTAAATGTCTTTTTTTATTTGCTCTGCTGTTTGGAACAGCTCTTCTTGTAGGTTTGAGTCTTCAACCTGGAGTAAGACTGCCACTTCTGCTGCAGTCAATCCTTGGTGACTGGCGGCTTTTGTGATGATCGCGCGGACTTGTGCGGTATCTTGGGCTGCTTTTTTTCCTGCAGCCAGCAGCTCTTCTATACGGGCCTGATCGATAAAGGCGTCGCTGGTACGTTCTACATTGCTAATCATGAGAAGGAGCCTCCTTTTTTGCTGTAAGTGCTGATTTGACAATTACGCCGGGCAGATTTCCCAGACGACCAGTGAAGGCGCCCACGTCGTCGGTAGAGCCTTCCACAATCAAGGCGATGACGCCTGAATCAGTGCCGTGATGAGGAATGCCCATGCGGCCAACAATGAGATGACGGTATTGGCCGATTAACTGGTTGACTTTGCCGGCGATGGTTTCGGGAGATTCTACGACAATGCCGACGACGCCAATACGTTTTTCCACATAAACCCTCCTTAGCGGTCCTGGCTGAAAAATACAAAAGCCTCCCTACAGACGTAAGCTGAGAGAGGTGCAGAAAAACAAAAAAGCCTCTCCGACCACGCAGGTAAAATACCCTTGCGTTCACAGCAGGACCGAAATGTATGTTCCTTGGCAGCTTGCTTAAAAAAAATTAAACATTCTGTCTCAGAATTACTTTTTTCTTATTATACACCGAATAGATTGAATTCGTAAAGAACGTCCTCAGCGGTTCGTCTTGTGCTATAATATATAAGTTATGGACTGAGACTGGCTGTCGGTGTAAAAAAATATTTGGCAGTTTGTTGAAGGAGAGGAGTCTTTTCCGTGCATATTGTTTTGTATCAACCGGAAATCCCTGGTAATACGGGGAATATAGCACGCCTGTGCGCAGCTACGGGCTGTACGCTCCATTTGGTGCATCCTCTCGGCTTTTCCGTGGATGATCGTCATTTAAAACGGGCCGGCCTGGACTACTGGCACTTGCTTTCCATTCATCACCATGAGGACTTTTCATCGGTAGAGCGGATGCTGCAGCCGAGGCGATTCTTCTTTAATACGACCAAGGCGCATAAGGCGCACAGCTCAATTCAATATGAGGCGGAGGATGTGTTGGTATTCGGCAGGGAAACTGCAGGTTTGCCGACGGAAGTGGTGGCAGGCAAGGAAGAGCAGTGCTTACGCATTCCTATGATTCCTGATGCTCGCTCCTTGAATCTGTCCAATGCAGTGGCGGTGGTCGTGTATGAGGCGTTGCGCCAAATAGGCTACCCGGAGATGAAGTGAATTTGCAAGAAGAAAAATGAGGTGCTGCATGACGGCAAGAAGACAGCCTTGGTTTGGTTCAGCCGGAAATCCAGATGCTTTTTATGAAGCAGGCGGCAAGGCAAGCGCGGCCATGCCCGCCTGGCTGGCGGCGCAAGGTCTTGACGCCTATGAGTATCAGTGCAGCCGGGGGGCTTCGGTCAAAGAAGAAACAGCGCGAAAAATCGGTGAAGCCGCTAAAGAACATCAGGTGGCGCTGAGTGTTCATGCACCCTACTATATTAGTCTGGCGGCAGAAGATGAGACGGTGGTACAAAATACACGGGAGCATTTTCGCAAGTCTTTGCGCGTAGCTCATTGGTTGGGAGCGGACCGGGTGGTCTTTCATATTGGCGGCGCTGGCAAGAAAGAGCGCGCTGTCGCGTTGGAGAGAGCGCAAAAGGCTTTTTTGCGCGTGCTGGAACAATGCGGCGAAGACGGACTGCTAGAGGGTGTTTGGCTCTGCCCGGAAACAATGGGTAAGAAAAATCAATTGGGTACGATGGCGGAAGTTCTTGATTTTTGCCTTTTAGCGCCGCAGTGGCTGCGGCCAGCTGTCGACTTTGGTCATTTGCATGCGGTGGCGGGAGGCGCTTTCTATACCAGACAGGAATATGAAGCAGTTTTTGCGGCTGTGGAGAATGTTTTGGGAGTAGAAGCGGCTAAGCAGCTGCATATTCATTTCAGCAAGATTGAGTTTACCGGAGCCGGAGAAAAAAGGCATTGGACGTTTGCAGATTCCTTTGGACCGCCCCACGAACCGCTCTTGGAATGCTGTGTGCGAGGGGGCTATACGCCCCGTATTATTTGTGAATCCGCTGGTACGCAGGCACTGGATGTATCGCAGATGCGAGACGAATATCGGCGTTTAGTAAGCTGCTTTTAGTGGATGCAGAAGGTGGTCCTCTGCGATCCTAGCCTGATGCTTTCCGAAAAATACCCAGCCGTGATATAATAAGGGAGAATTTTGAAGGGAGTAGGCTAAAAGGTTTATGATAGAGCAGATGCAAAGCGTATTTCAAGAACTGCAACGTGTGATACATGTAGGGCGTTTATTGGCGGAAGAACCGTTGTCGCAGCATACGACTTTTGCCATCGGAGGCCCGGCTGATATTTTCATACAGCCTGGCAGCATGGGAGAACTGGCGGCGGCGATGCAGGTGCTACATGGGCATCCAGACGTGCCTGTTACCATTTTGGGCAACGGCTCTAATGTGCTGGTGTTGGACCGGGGCATACGCGGCGCGGTGGTTAAATTAGGTGATTTTTTAAGCTCCTTGCGCCGGGAAGGCAATCGCATTTTTGCCGGGGCAGGTTCGCTTTTGAGTGAAGTGTCGGAATTTGCGGCCGCTCAGGGTTTGGGGGGCATGGAATTTGCTGTAGGTATTCCTGGCAGCATTGGCGGTGCCGTATTTATGAATGCCGGAGCGTACCAAGGCGAGATGAGCGGTGTGGTTGACGCAGTTACCGCCGTTTCTCCTGCAGGAATCGTGCGTCGCTTTTCTCATGACGAATTGGCTTTTTCGTATCGGCACAGCATTTTTCAAGACAATGGCCATATCGTATGTGAAGTGGAAATGCTGCTGGAAATAGATGAGAGCAGTGCGATTGAAGCTCGCATGCAGGATTTGACCCAACGGCGCGAGAGTAAGCAACCGCTGGAGCTGCCGAGCGCTGGCAGTACGTTCAAGCGTCCGCCGGGCCATTTTGCCGGTACTTTGATTGAGCAAAGCGGTTTGAAGGGACTCCGTGTTGGTGGAGCTGAAGTGTCGCAAAAGCATGCCGGATTTATTGTTAATGCCGGCGGCGCTACGGCACAGGATGTATTGGCGTTGATTTCTGAGGTGCAGCGTCAGGTGCAACAGCAGTTTGGCGTATCGTTGCAGCCGGAAGTGCGCATCCTTGGCGAAGCTTGAAAACGGCAGGGAATAAAGCATGACACAGAGCAGGCGGGGACGGACGAGACCGGCGAAAAAACTGCCGGTTTTTCGAAACCTACGTGGCTCTGTGTTCGACGTTTTAGTACTGGGAGAATGAAACTCAGGTCGAGAGGAGACGTGCTTATATGCGTTTGACGTTTCTGGGAGCCGCCAGAATGGTAACCGGCTCCAGCTATCTTTTGGAAATTGGAAATAGCCGTGTTTTGGTGGATTGCGGCATGTTCCAGGGGGGCAAGGCGATTGCGGCGTTGAACCGCAGGCCTTTTGCCGTAGAACCAGGCAGTATTGATTGCGTGCTACTGACTCATGCACACATTGATCACAGCGGTTTGCTGCCAAAGTTGTGCAAAGAAGGCTTTAAAGGTCCAATTTACAGCACGAAAGTGACAAATGAGCTATGCCGTATTATGCTTCCTGACAGCGCCCATATTCAGGAATCTGATGCAGAACTGACGACGAGAAAAGGAAAGCGTTCAGGTATGGCGGAAATTCAGCCGCTATACACAGTGGACGATGCATTCCAGTGTCTGCAGCAATTTCGCTCTGTGCCTTACGAAGAGGATTTGCATCCAGTGCCTGGTTTGCGGGTTCGTTTTCAAGAAGCCGGACACATTTTGGGCTCGTCGGTGTTGGAGATTTGGGGCGAAGAGAACGGAAAAACGGAAAAACTTCTGTTTACCGGCGATTTGGGGCAGCCGGAGCAGCCCATTATTCGCGATCCGGCGATTATTGAGACGGCGGATTACATTATCAGCGAGTCTACTTACGGCAACCGCAACCACGAACATTACGATAAGGAAAGTCGTTTGGCGGAGATTGTCAATGAAACGGTAGAGCGCGGCGGTAATGTGATCATTCCCGCTTTTGCCGTTGGGCGCACACAGACATTGCTGTATCATTTCTATAAGCTCTGGAAAGCAGGCCGCATTCCGGAAATTCCGGTGGTTATTGATAGTCCACTGGCCATTTCAGCAACGAATATTTTCTTCAATAATATTCAAGACTTTGATGAAGAGACAAAATCTCTTATGCGTGGAGCCGACAAGCTGCTGGAACTGCCACAGCTGCGCTTTGTGCATACTGCGGACGAGTCCAAGGCTTTAAACGAAGACCTGCAACCGAAGATTATTATTTCCGCCAGCGGTATGGCTGACGCTGGACGCATTTTGCACCATCTCAAGCATAATTTGTGGCGGCCGGAATCCAGCGTGCTTTTTGTGGGCTATCAGGCGCAGGGCAGTGTGGGGCGTCGTTTGGTGGACGGCGCTAAACGGGTGCGCATGATGGGCGAGGAAATTACCGTCAAGGCGCAGATTCATAATTTGGAAGGCTTTTCAGCCCATGCGGACCAAGAACAGATGATGACTTGGTTGAGCGCTTTTAAAGAGAAGCCTGCCTGTATTTTCCTGGTCCACGGAGAAATTGAAATGTCCGAGCCCTTCAGCGAGCGGATTCAGTCTCAGTTGGGGTGGCCTGTATATATTCCCCGTTTTGCCGATGCGGCTCTTTTAAAGGGACGCGAATGGGAGATCGTCGAGTCCGACGTGGTGGTGCTGGATCCGGCCATGCGCCAACTGGACGAGTATTTGGATCAAATGGAAGGGGACTATCGGGCGATGCGTCGACGTATTGCCAATGTGGTGGCGACCCAACCAAGCAAAGCCAACGAAATGCTGCGGCGGCTTAGCAAAATTTCTGCTTACTTCAAAAAAATGTTTAATGACGTCTGAGAACGTCCTACGAGGAGGAACTATGGAAAGAACAGATATTCGCAACGTGGCTATTATTGCTCACGTTGACCACGGTAAAACTACATTGGTGGATGCTATGCTGCGGCAAAGTGGTGTTTTTCGCACTAACGAGCAGGTAGCGGAGCGGGTCATGGACTCCAATGATTTGGAGCGGGAGCGCGGCATTACCATTTTGTCTAAAAACACAGCGGTATTGCACAGCGGTGTTAAAATCAACATTGTTGATACTCCTGGCCATGCCGATTTCGGCGGCGAAGTAGAACGCGTACTGAATATGGTGGACGGCGTGTTGCTCTTAGTAGACGCCTTTGAAGGCCCTATGCCGCAGACAAAATACGTTTTGCGCAAGGCTCTGGAACAGAAGCTGAAGCCCATTGTGGTCATTAACAAAATTGACCGCCCTGACCAGCGTGTTGATGACGTAGAAGATGAAGTTCTGGAATTGTTCATGGAACTGGACGCCGACGATGATCAACTTGATTTTCCGGTTGTCTACGCTACGGCTCGGGATGGCATTGCCAAACTGAACATGGCCGACGAGAGTTCTAATCTGGAACCACTGTTCAAGCTGCTTATTGAAAATATTCCGGCCCCTAAGGGCGAGATTGACGGTCCGCTGCAGGTTATGGTAACGACTCTGGATTATGATGAATATGTAGGACGTATTGCGATCGGGCGCGTTGTGCGCGGACGTATCAAGAACGGCCAGAACGTGACGGTATTGGATGGCGAAAACCAGCGCAAAGGGCGCATTGGCCGCTTATATGGTTATGAAGGTCTAAAACGCCGGGAAGTGGAAGAAGCGGCCATGGGCGATATTATTGCCGTTACTGGTTTGGATGACGTCAATATTGGCGATACCATTGCTGATACGGAAAATCCGGAAGCATTGCCGACTATTGCTATTGACGAGCCTACTCTTTCTATGCTCTTCAGCGTCAATACCAGTCCTTTTGCCGGGCGCGAAGGCGATTTTGTCACGTCGCGCCATTTGCGTGACCGTCTTTTCCGGGAAGTGGAGACCAACGTCAGCTTACGCGTAGATGAGACTGACAGTGCAGACAGCTTCAAGGTATCGGGACGCGGTGAATTGCATTTGTCTATTCTCATTGAGACTATGCGTCGGGAAGGGTTTGAGTTTCACGTAGGCAAGCCGGAAGTTATTTATAAGACTATCCAGGGACAGCGTTGCGAGCCGATGGAGCTTTTAACAGTAGATGTACCGCAGGACTTTATGGGTGCGGTTATGGAAAAGCTGGGAACTCGTAAAGCCGAGCTCATCAATATGGGAGAGATTTCCGGTTATCTGCGAATGGAATTTGTTATTCCCGCTCGCGGCTTGATTGGCTTTCGTAATGAACTGCTGACAAGCACGAAGGGCAACGGCATCATGAACCATGTATTCCATGGCTATGCCCCTTACAAAGGAGATATCCAGGGCCGTTCGCGCGGCGCTCTGGTAGCGTTCGAGCCTGGCGAAACTACTGGCTATGGTATCTATAGCGTGCAGGATCGTGGCGTTATGTTCATTGTTCCTGGACAAGAAGTCTATACAGGCCAGATTGTCGGTGAAAATGCTCGGGAGCAGGATATGGATGTGAATCCCTGCAAGAAAAAACATGTAACCAATATGCGTTCCAGCTCGGCGGATGAAGCCATTCGTCTGACTTCGCCCCGCATTCACAGTCTGGAGCAGGCGCTGGAGTATATTAACGAGGACGAGTTAGTAGAGGTTACGCCTAAAAGCATTCGTTTGCGTAAATCTATCTTGGATCGCTCGGCGCGGGCGCGGTCGAAAAAAGGATAAAAATTTTCTGACGCCTGCAGGAATTGCGTAATTTGGCTCGAATTAGCATAAAGAAGTGACAGTATCTGCAAAAGGAGGAATGCCCCATGGCGGCAAGCTTAATGGAAAAGCTGACCAATTTTCTAATGCCTTTGGAGGAAGAGGAGGAAATTGCTGCAGCACCTGTGCGGCAAAGCAAAAATCCGCCTCAACTGACCGTGCATGAAGGCGCTGCCAGACGGGGGGAGGAGTTTTCCATCACCGTCGTAGTCCCGCGGGCCTACGAAAATGTCTGCTCCTATGCAGATCTCTTGTTGCAGGGTAAAGGATTAATTGTTAATTTTTCATGCTTAACGGCTGAGGAACAACGTTCTATGGCTGATTTTCTGGAAGGTGTCTGCGCTGTGTGCGAGGCAGGCTCTCTTATGGTAGAAGAGCGCCTCATCATTTATGCACCGCAGCAAGTAGAGATTGAAAAGCAGCTTTTTGGCGGATATTCCGTTCCTGCTTATGGCAAACACGCTTAAAAAACGGGTACGAAACCTCCCCAATAGGGGAGGTTTTTTTACTCTGTCACCGCAGTCGTAATCCTCTGAGTACCCTCTGTGACTCAGCTACTCTGTGTTCGTTTCCTTTCTAATTTAAAATAGTGCATGAAAGGCGGTTTTCTTATGAAACAAGTTGTATTTACCTCACAAGCGCCAGCGGCGATTGGACCCTATTCTCAGGCAATTCGCGCCGGAGAGTGGCTGTTTTTGTCTGGACAGATTCCGGTGGATCCGGCAACAGGCGAAGTGGCGGGAACCGATGTGCGCACTCAGGCCCGCCAAGTTTTGAAGAATATACAGGCTGTTTTAGCGGAAGCGGGAACTACAGTGCAAGCGGTTGTTAAGACGACCGTATTTTTAAAGGACCTTCAGGATTTTCAAGCCTTTAATGAAGAGTATGCTAAAGTGTTTGCCAGCGAAGCTCCAGCCCGTTCCTGCGTGGAAATAGCGCGGCTTCCGAAAGATGTGCTGGTGGAAATTGAAGCGATTGCTCTTGTGAAGCCATGAGCGGAAGTCTTGAAGAAAGAAAAGCGGTGTTGACGCTGCCTGAAGTTTATACGGCTGCTAGACGCCTTAAAGGCGTCATTCACCGGACGTTGCTGGACCATAGCCATACTTTCAGTTCCATTACAGGCTGTGAAACGTATTTGAAACTGGAAAACCTCCAGAAAACGGGCTCTTTTAAAATTCGCGGTGCTTATAATAAAATTCAAACGCTCACGCCAGAGGAACGCGCTTGCGGCGTGATTGCGGCTTCCGCCGGCAATCATGCGCAGGGGGTGGCCTATGCGGCGGCCCAGGCTGGCATTCCATCGGTAATCGTCATGCCGGAGCATGCACCATTGGCAAAAGTGGTAGCGACTAAAGGCTATGGCGCGGAAGTCGTGTTGGCTGGAGCAACCTATGACGAATCCTATGAGCATGCTTGCCGCCTGCAGCGAGAGCGCGGGCTGGTCTTTGTGCATGCGTTCAATGATCCTTGCGTGATGGCTGGGCAGGGCACGATCGGTCTGGAAATTCTGGAGGATTTGCAGGACTTGGAGGCTATTGTGGTGCCTGTGGGCGGTGGCGGGCTTATTTCTGGCATCGCCCTGGCCGTGAAGCAGGTGGCGCCTCATGTTAAAGTGTATGGCGTTCAGGCTGCAGGTGCGCCGGCTATGCATTTGTCGAAAAGGGCCGGCTGCTATCAGACTACCGATTGTGCTGTAACTATTGCTGACGGTATTGCAGTGAAGCAGCCAGGCGATTTAACCTATGAAATTGTTCAAAAGTATGTAGACGATGTGGTTATTGTAGAAGACGAAGAGATAGCGGAAACAATTTTACTGTTGCTGGAGCGCTCCAAGTTGATGGTGGAAGGCGCTGGGGCCACTTCGTTAGCCGCGCTGTTGTTTCAGAAGCTGTCCTGCAAAGGCAAAGTTGCTGCTGTTCTTTCGGGCGGCAATATTGATGTAAACTTTATTTCTCAGATTATTGAGCATGGTCTCGTTAAGTCGGGACGCAGGGTGAAAATTCTGACTCGCATTGCTGATCGACCAGGCGAGCTGAGTCGTTTGCTGGATCGCATTGCGCAGCTGCACGGCAATGTCATGCAGGTATTTCATGATCGCGCTGAGCGATGTCTGCCGTTAGGACAGGCGGTTGTGGAAATCAGCCTGGAAACTAGAGATGAAGCGCACTGCCAAAGTATTTTGGAAGATTTAACCGCCCGGGGTTATGAAGTAGAGCGGGATTGAAAAAAAGCCGGCAAGTTCTCTTTTGACGAGTACTTGCCGGCTTTTTAAGGAGGATATAAAATTGAAAATTCAACAGATTCGCTTGGGGAAAGTGCATATTCCTTTAAAGAAACCCTTTAAAACTGCTTTGCGAGAAGTTTTTTTTGCCGAGGATATTATCGTGCAGGTTATTGCGGACACTGGCGAGATTGGCTTTGGTAACGCGCCGCCGACCTTGGTAATCACCGGTGACGGTCAACAGTCGGTTACAGCGGCTATCCAGGAAATATTGGCTCCTAAACTGATAGGTATGGATGTAGAAAATCTTGAAGGAATTATGACGACCATTCAAGGGGCGCTGTATCATAACTACTCGGCGAAAGCCGCTATGGACATCGCTGTGCATGATTTGTTTTGCAAACGCTATGGTATGCCGCTGCATCGCTTTCTGGGTGGCTATCGTCAAAGCCTGCAGACGGATCTGACAATCAGCGTTAATGCACCAGAAGAGATGGTGGAAGACTCTCTGGCTGCCGTTGCCGCAGGATATCGGGAACTGAAAATCAAGGTGGGTACTGATGCGGTGCTGGATTTGAAGCGGGTCCAAGCCATTCGTCAAGCTGTGGGGAGCGATATTCGTCTGCGCTTAGATGCAAACCAAGGTTGGAAAGCCAAAGAGGCGGTGCGGACCATTCGCTGCTTTGAGGATAAGGGGGTGGATATTGAGCTTGTTGAGCAGCCAGTGGCGGCACATGACTTTGCGGGGCTTAAATATGTTACTGAAAATGTAGAAACGAACATTATGGCGGACGAAGCGGCTTTTGGCCCGGTTGAGGTATTTCAGCTGTTGTCTATGCGGGCTTGCGATCTGATCAGCATTAAGCTGATGAAAGCCGGCGGCATTTATAATGCCGTAAAAATTCTTAATTTGGCTGAAACCATGGGCGTAGAGTGCATGATGAGCTGCATGCTGGAAAGCAATGTAGGCATTACTGCTGCTGCCAGCTTGGCTGCCGCGAAAAAGAATATTACCCGTGCTGATTTGGATGCGGCGGTGCTGCTGGCGGAAGAGCCGGTAGTGGGCGGTGTCTCCTACGCTGGCAATCAAATTCTGTTCTCAGAGGCCTCTGGACTAGGGATTACGGAAGTTCTTGGCTGGGAAGAGATTTAAAAAAAGGAAACCGCTGTGTGGCAGCGGTTTCCTTTTTTTAATTGTCCAAGGCCAGTTCGGGAACCAAGATGTCCTTGAGGGCGTCGAAGGGGACGACAAAACGCAGGATGCCATCGCTGGCAGGACTGATTTCACAAGGTTCGTAGTAAAGCACAAGCCCTTCAGGGGTCAAGTAGAAAGACTTTTGATTGGTTATTCCCCGGAAGTCCCAGTGTGAGCCGCTGCGGCGGTTAATGTCATCCCGAATCCATTGTTCGAGACGGTCACGATAGGCGGCTTGGGGAATAAATAAATCCTTTAATTCTAAAACCTGTCCGTTTTGATAGCGCAAGGTCATAGTATGAAATTTAACCAGGTCAGGAGAAACGTCAAAAATTGCGTAGCTTTTTTGGGTAAGGCTAAGTAAATCGGCGCCATTATAGGCTACATAGTATTCCGAGAAAAAATGGTTGCGTTGGTTGTATTCCAAAGGAAGCTGGCCGTCGGCGGTCATGCGGTGGATTTCCAATTGATATTCTTCCCAGTCTTTTTGCACTTCCAGCAGCAGCAATTGGTTGATTTGGAATTCCAGCTTAGGCCGCTGGGTTCGCTGCAGCTGAGGGATGAAGGCACTGCCTTTGGGAGTTTCGGCGAAAGCTTGAGGAACGACTTGAAAGAAAGCGTCGGCTTTTGTTACGGGAAACGCGCTCAGACAGGCAAGTAGAAAAAAAGCAAAGCAGGCTTGTTTCATCAGGAGACCTCCTTTGTAGTCAGTTCTTGTTGCAGTAATTCGCTGTCTGTAGCCTAAAACCTGCTGGGAGCGCGGAACACGGAGAAACAGAGAAAGCAAATGGCGAGGAGAATTTTGAGGGTGTTACGAAGACCCAGGAACAGGAATGAAAACAACAAAAGCCTTCTTGGACACGGTATTGCGCATGTCCAAGAAGGCTTTTGTTCATGTCATAAAGATCTTAGCGGCAGATCTTTGTAAGCGAGTCGTCCAGGGCGTCAAGGAGTCGGGTGAGGTCGCTTTCTTCGATGACCAGAGGAGGCTGGAACGCCAGTACATTCCGGCCCGGGCCATTTTTGCCAATCAAGAAGCCTTTGTTTTTGAGGTCTTCTAAAATAGCATCTACCCAGTCGCTGGCAGGAGAG
This sequence comes from uncultured Anaeromusa sp., assembly GCF_963676855.1. Classification (NCBI taxonomy): domain Bacteria; kingdom Bacillati; phylum Bacillota; class Negativicutes; order Selenomonadales; family Sporomusaceae; genus Anaeromusa; species uncultured Anaeromusa sp. The sequence goes on along the minus strand of NZ_OY781460.1, from coordinate 2,651,595 downwards.
CCGTCAGGCAAGACGATTTCTGCGCCCAGCATCAAGCCCAGGCCGCGTACATCGCCGATAGCGGGATGGCGCTGCTGCAGCTCCTGTAGTCCTTTTTTTAGGTAAGCTCCAAGTTTGGCGGCGCGCTCAGGAAGATTGTGTTCCTTGAGGTAACGCAAAGTGGCCAAAGAGGCGGTAGCGGTCACCGGATTGCCGCCTAGCGTGGAGGCGCCGGGGCGGGTGTAACTATCAGCAACAGCGGCGGTAGCGGTGAAGGCTCCCACAGGAGTGCCGTTGCCCAGTGCCTTCGCCATGGTCATAATATCCGGTTTAATGCCGTAGTGTTCGCAGGCAAACCATTTGCCGGTACGGCCAAAACCGGTCTGCACTTCATCCATGACAAGGAGAATGCCGTAATGGTTCAGGATTTCCTTAACGCGCTGGAAATATCCAGCAGGGGGCGTGATGATGCCGCCGTTGCCTTGGATGGGTTCGGCGAAGAAGGCTGCGACTTGTCCGGAAGTGGAAAACTTGATGACATTTTCTATCTCGTCGGCGCAGGCCAGATTGCATTCCGGATGGCGCTTGCCTAAAGGACAGCGGTAACAATAGGCGTTAGGCGCAAAATGAATGCCGCCCACAGGAGAGGGGTCGGTGCGCCACATGCCGATGCCTGTGAGACTCATAGTCAGCTTCGTGCGGCCATGCAGGCCTTGTCGCAACGCGATGAATTCATGGCGGTTTGTATGTAAGGTTGCCAACAGAGCGGCCCCTTCATTGGCTTCCGTACCGGAGGAACAAAAAAATGTTTTTTGCAATTCTCCGGGTGTTACTTGTGCTAAGGATTCCGCCAAATTGACAATAGGTTCGGTGAGATAGATGGTGCAGGTATGCTGGAGCGTTTCAACCTGTTTGCAGATTTCTTTGGTGATTTCCGGATTGCAGTGGCCGCAATTTACGACAGAAACTCCGGCAAAACAATCCAAATATTCTTTGCCGTTTTGGTCGTAAAGATGCTGCATGCTGCCGCGTACCAGCTGCATGGGTTCCTGGAAAAAATGGTAGACACAAGGAATCATATATTCTTTCTTTTTGCGAAGAATTTCCTCTGGACCGATGAACTGACTCATAAGACCAACTCCTTCCTTTTTCAAGAAACAACGTTTGCAGTTATATAAGGTAGTCGGCCTTTTTGCAGGCCGGCTTTTTGGTTGGCAAGGGAAGTAATCACTTATTATATATCTTTCGTAGTCCTCATTCGTGCCCTCCGATTACTCCCTTTACTCTTGTTCGTTTTTCTAACGTTACCGGGAAATACGGTAACGGAAAGCGCCGACGCCCAAGGGACGAGGGCTGGCTTCGCTCAGCGTAGTTAAGCCGTCAGCTGAGAAGGCGTAAGCGTCTTTTTTAGCGGCTAGTTCGTCGAGTTCTTTGCGGTACGCTTTAGTGATTTGTCCAACCAAAGCCGGAGTGTAATGCTGGCCTTCAATACGATAGCTGCCGACGGAGGTCAGAGCAGGCAGGAAGGAGAGCAGGCAAAGATCTTTAGCGAATAAAACATGATTGCGCTCATACTGATCAATGGCAATAGGATGAATCTGCCCGGCTGTGTCCAATAGTCCGTAGGCGCGGTCAGCGTCAGCTTTTTCCAGGCCAAGAATGGCTTCCGGCAAATGGTGGTCCATGACCATCGCTTCTAAAGGCCCATGGACGATCATTTCCAGTGGTAAGGGAGTGTGTTGGCAAAGATCCCAGATCTGTTCACACGTGGCTTCCGCTGAAATAGTTCCTTGCTTTAGGCTATTATCCTGCAGCCATTTGGCGGTAACGCCGTTAAACAGATTCAAAGAAAGATCGCCATATATTGGCAAGGAGGCGTGCTCGTTTGCCAAACGAAGCATGCCGATGCTGCTGACCATCAGGCCGTCAAGGCCCAACTCAGCGGCCTGTTTGAATAAATGAGACCATTCACTGCATTCGCGCTCCAAGGTAATACGGGGGGCTGCAACGACTACCTTGGCTTTCGCGGCATGCGCTTCTTGGGATAGGCTTTTCAAGTCTTCTTTCGTCCAAGGACGGTGAGGCAGGAAGCTTTCGCCACCTACGTACAAGGTATTGGCACCGCTTTTTAGGGCCTCTGCCGCAGCGGCGCGGTCGGCTACGCGTACAGATAGCGTAGGCTTATGAGGAAAGTCAGCAGGGGGGTGCTGTTTAGGCAAAGCCACCGCAGTGTCAAGGCCTGGTTCCACAACGGCTTGACTGAAAAAACGCGGTTCGCGTTCGCCTGTGTAGCCGACGGCGGCGGCGCCGGGATTGCCGAAAGAATAGCAGGTGGAAAAATCGCGGGAGCGACTTTCCTGCATTTCCTGCCACTCTTTTTCGGTTAAGTAATAGCCTGTCGGATCATCAAAATAGCGATCAATGGCGTTGCGATAAAGACGGACGATGTTGCTGATAAAGTCGGCGGTACGCATGCGCCCTTCAATTTTAAAGGAGCATACGCCGGCTTGAATGAGTTCCGGCAGGTGATTATATAGACACATATCTTTTAAGGCCAGCTTGTAGGGGCCTTGTTCACCGGATTCCAATACGTTGCCGGTTTTGGCATCGACTAGCTGATAAGGCCAGCGGCAGGGCTTAAGACAGCGACCACGGTTAGAACTTTGCCCAAAGAGTACGCCGGAGTGAATGCATTGGCCGCTTTGGGCGATGCACATGTCTCCGTGAATGAAGTACTCAATCTCAATGCCTGTGCGTTCTTTAAGAAGACGCAATTGATCCAGCGTCATTTCTCGGTTGGTAACGACGCGGGTTAAGCCGTAAGTTTGCAATTGCCGTACGGCGTGCTCGTTATGGGTATTCATCATGACTGAGGCGTGCAAGGGCACTGTAAAACCGGTTTCCTTGGCCAACTGCAGAATGGATAGGTCCTGTACAATCAGGGCGTCTGGTTGCAGTTTTTGCAATAGTTCCAGGTATTGGCGCATGCCTGGCATTTCCCGGTCACTGATCAAATTGTTTACGGTCACGTATAGCTTAACGTTTCGTTCGTGGGCGTAGGCAATAGCTCGCGCCAGTTTTTCATCATCAAAATTGGTGTCGGTGCGGTGCATACGCATATTAAAGCGTTTGCCTCCGAGATATACAGCATCCGCTCCGGCACCGATGGCGGCTTCTAGTACATCCCAGCTGCCGACAGGGGCAAGAATTTCCACGCTTTGACGAGTCAGTTCCATTTTTTTCATCTCTCCATATCTTTCAACAATCTCATCTCAAGGAGGTTGATTTTATTCGAAAATTTCCCGTGCTTCTGCCTGTAAATCGGCTGCGAGATCCAAACCAAGATTTAGGGCGGCAAAGGAGTTTAATAAAATATGAGGTTCTTTCACGATGTCGACAGAAATACTGCCAGCAGGGGTTCCATTAAGAATGGCAACGGCTTTGGCAGCACAGGCTTTGCCTAATTGACGGTGGTCCGCAACAAGAGCGCCTAAAGCACCAGCAGGGACGTTGGGGGCATGGGAAGCGACAATAGGCAAGGATAACGCATCAGTATAGTAGACAATGGAGGCAAAATTATCTTCCAGCGCCTTGCCGATAGGTAAAAAGAGTGCATCTAAGCCTTCCGGCAGCAGCTGCGGCAAGGAAGAGATATCTTCGGCTTTTTCCATCGGAATTTCGACGCAGTACAGGCCTGCAGCGGACGCCGCCTGACGGAAATGCTTCATTTCCAACTGTGCGTTGGCATCGTGAGCGTGGAATAAAATACCCAGGCGAGACAGGTTGGGCAGCAAGCGGCGCATAAAAGTAACTTTCTCGGCAGCGGCAACCATGCCGGAAACACCGGTAGCGTTGCCGCCTGGTTGTTCGAGGGAGGCGGCTAGACCAGCGCCGACAGGATCAAATACTGGCGTGTAGACGACAGGGATATCCGCGGGTAGAGCAATCGCCGCCAAGGCGGCCGGAGTGGTGCAGGCGAAGATCAAGCTTACGTCGGCTGCCGCCAGTTCCGCTGCTAACTGAGGCAGCCGGGAAGGCTGGCCGTCAGCGTTGCGATAAATAAACTCCGCCTTTACGTTCAAGGCACTGAGGCCTTCTTGGAAGCCTTCGACGGCATCATCCAACATTTGGGTTAGTTGTAAAATTCCAATACGGATCATAATCCACCTCATATTCATAGAAAAATAAGCGGCCTCCCTTTTGGGCAGGCTTTCTCTTTATAATTATGCTGCAGCCGGGATAAAAAAACAAGAGATGAATGAAGCAGGTAGTTTACCACTTGCTTTTTTTGAGGCGCAACGCGTTCAAAACTACGGAGATAGAGCTAAACGACATCGCGGCCCCAGCCATAATGGGAGATAAAAAGCCGGCGGCGGCAGCGGGAATGCAAATGGAATTGTAGAACAGCGCCCAGAAGAGATTTTGCTTGATGTTGCGCAAGGTAGCGCGGCTGAGACGTATGGCCTGAATGACACCGTGCAAATCGCCACTGATAAGAGTGATGTCCGCTGCCTCCATGGCTACATCCGTACCGGTGCCGATGGCAAAGCCAATGTCGGCGCGGGCAAGAGCCGGCGCATCGTTAATGCCGTCGCCCACCATGCCAACGACATGGCCGAGCTGTTGCAGCTTGGCTACTTCAGAGGCCTTATTTTCCGGCAGAACTTCCGCCAGGACATGTTTGATGCCGAGAGAAGCGGCTACATGGTTGGCGGTGCGGATATTGTCGCCGCTGAGCATCCAAACCTCAAGGCCCATGTCTTGTAAAGCCGTGACTGTAGCGGCGGAATGTTCTTTGAGCGTGTCCGCCAGCGCGATGAGTCCAAGAAGCTGTTGGCCCTGTGCGGCTAAGATTACGGTTTTTCCCTGGCCTTCTAGTTCGCGCATGGCTTGCTCCAGCGGGGCAGTATCGATTTGTTGAGCAAGAAGCCATTGACGCGTGCCTAGAAAAAGCTGTTTGCCCTCAGCAGTGACGGCTTCAATGCCAAAACCTGGCACCGCTCGAAAGGAAGACGGAGACTGGTAGGTCAGTTTTTGGGTGCGGGCGTGGCGGACGATGGCCTGCGCCAAAGGATGCTCGGAGCTGCTTTCGCCTTGCGCGGCTAAGAGCAGCAATTCTTGCGGCGTTACGCCGGGAACCGGCAGAATATCGGTTACTTCCGGCAGACCCTTGGTCAGGGTGCCGGTTTTATCGAGGACAATGGCCGTAAGGCGATGGGCTGTTTCCAAATGCTCGGCATTGCGGATTAAAATTCCTCGTTCGGCGCCGATGCCTGTGCCGACCATAATGGATGTAGGCGTGGCCAGACCCAACGCGCAAGGGCAGGCGATGACTAGGACCGCTGTAAAATGGGTTAAGGCGGTGGCAAAGTCTCCTGGCGCTACTAGTAAATACCAGACTAAAAAGGTGCCCAGCGCCAGCAATAACACAGCAGGCACAAAATAGGCGGATACCTTGTCGGCAAAACGCTGTATCGGCGCTTTGGAGCCTTGGGCTTCTTCGACAATGCGCATGATTTGCGCCAGCATAGTATCCTTGCCAATTTTTGTAGCCTGGAACGTAAAAGCGCCAAAGGTATTTAAGGTGCCGCCGATGACGGTGTCGCCTGCTTTTTTATCGACAGGCAGGCTTTCGCCGGTCAGCATAGACTCATTTAAGGCCGAGGCGCCTTCTAAGATAACCCCGTCTACAGGCACTTTTTCACCAGGGCGCACCCGCAGAACGTCCCCAGGCAGGACGGCTTCCACCGGTACATCAGTTTCTTCTCCTTGCAACAGCCGGTGGGCTGTTTTAGCCTGGAGGCCCATCAGCGCTTTTAAGGCTTCAGAGGTGCGGCCTTTCGCGGTGGCTTCCAGGAACTTACCCAGAATGATGAGGGTAATCAGTACGGCGGAGGTCTCAAAATACAACTGCGGCTGAGCTTGCAGCACATTGGCGAGACTGTAGAAATAGGCGGCGGAGGTGCCCAAAACGACTAAGACGTCCATATTGGCACTGCCGCTGCGCAGCGCATGATAAGCGCCGCGATAAAAAGCCCAGCCGGCGCCGAATTGCACTGGCGTTGCTAAAAGCAGCTGTACATACGGGTTCATCAGCCAGTGAGCCGCTTCCCATTGCAAGGTATGGAAAATCATGCCCAGCAGCAGCGGCAGCGATAGAGCAGCAGCAAAAAACAGACGTTGTTTCTGGGTGCGCAGTTCCTTTTGACGCAGCTGTTTTTCTTGATATAAGGACGCCCTTTCGGTGACAAGGGTTGCCTCATAGCCAAGGCGTCGTATCTTTTCCTGTAGGTCATACGCGGCAAGAACGCTGGCATTATATTGAATGCTGGATTTTTCCGAGGCGAAATTAACCTGGACAGAGTGAACTCCAGGGGCTTTGGACAGCATTTTTTCAATGCGGGCGGCACAATTGACGCAGGTCATACCAGATATCTTAAAATCCGCCTTTTCCAGAATTACCTGGAATCCCAGGGCCTCCACTTTTTCTGCTAATTGAGTTTCGCGGACTTTGGCGGCATCATAGGTGACGCTGGCGGCTTCGGTGGCGAAATTGACTTGAGCCTGGGTAACGCCGTCAAGGCGGGAGAGCCCTTTTTCAATACGCTTGGCGCAGGCGGCGCAGGACATGCCGGAAATTTTCAAGGTTGTTTGCTGTTCAGCAGACATACGCTCACATCCTTTAACGATTAAACTGTTTGAGTACGGTCATTAATTCAGCGATGCTTTCGTCGGCGTGATCCGCTTTGATGGCGTTGACCACGCAGCTTTTGGTATGGCTTTCTAAAATGAGCAAGGCGACCTGGTTCAAAGCGGCCCGCGCGGCGAGAATTTGCTGCAGAATGTCTACGCAGTAGCGGCTGTCGTCGATCATTTTATCAATGCCGTTAATTTGGCCGGATACTTTTTTTAAACGTTGCTGGAGATTTTTCTTTTCTTTTTCGTTTAGCATATAATGCCCTCCTCTATGCAATACCCCAGTAGGGTATACTAAGCATAAGTCTTTCTGAAAAAATAGTCAAGGGAATCGATTTGACAAGATACGATGATTGAAGGAAAATGAGACAAGAAGAACTTCGGGAGGTTGCTATGTCCAAGGTACCGTTTACGCACTTGCATGTGCATACTGAATATAGCTTGCTTGATGGGGCCAGCCGTATTAAAAATCTGGTGGCTCGGGCCAAAGAACTGGGCATGACGTCTTTGGCGATTACCGATCATGGAACCATGTACGGAGTCGTTGATTTCTATAAAGAAGCGAAAAAACAGGGTATTCATCCTGTGATTGGCTGCGAAGTCTATGTGGCGCCGCGTTCGCGGCAGGAAAAAGCCAGCGTGGACGGTGAATACGCCTATCATTTGGTGTTGTTGGCGGAAAACGAAACCGGTTACCGTAATTTAGTGGAATTGGTTTCTAAAGGCTATTGCGAAGGATTTTACTATAAACCGCGCATTGATCATGAAATATTAGCGGAATATAAGGAAGGAATTATCGCGTTGAGCGCTTGTCTGGCGGGAGAGATCCCAGCGGCGTTGCTGCGAGGGCAGGAGGAAAAAGCCGAGGCGCTGGCGCAGGAATATCTGGAGTTTTTTGGGCCGGAACATTTTTATATGGAGCTGCAGGATCATGGCATGCCGGAGCAAAAGGAGCTCAATCCTCTTTTAGCGGCCTTGGCGGCGAAGCTGGGGATATCTTTGGTAGCGACCAATGACTTGCATTATGTAGAAAGAAAAGACAGCGAAAGTCATGACGTGCTTCTGTGCATCCAAATGGGCAAGACTGTGGATGAAGAAGGACGGATGCGTTTTCCCAGCGATGAATTCTACCTGAAAAGCGGCGAAGAAATGGCGGCGCTCTTTAACGCGTATCCGGAAGCGCTGGCCAATACCTGCCGCATCGCTGAGCGCTGCCAGGTGGATTTTGACTTTGGACATTTTCATTTGCCACAGTTTCCGCTGCCCGACGGCCTGACGGCGGATGCTTACTTGATCCAACTCTGCGAAGAGCGGCTTCCCAGAAGATACGCTGAGGAAACGGCGGAGGTTCGGGAGCGTTTGCAGTACGAACTAGGCGTTATTAAGCAAATGGGTTATTCCAGCTATTTTTTGATTGTCTGGGATTTTATTAATTACGCCAAGGAACAGAAAATTGCAGTAGGCCCTGGCCGTGGTAGCGCCGCAGGCAGCATTGTCGCTTTTTTGCTGGGCATTACCGACATTGACCCTTTGCGGTATGGCTTGCTTTTTGAACGGTTTTTGAATCCAGAACGCGTCAGTATGCCTGATATTGATATTGACTTTTGCTATGTGCGCCGTGGCGAAGTCATTGAGTATGTATCCAGGCGCTACGGCAGTGACCGAGTGGCCCAGATCATTACGTTCGGGACGATGGCGGCGAAGGCGGCCATTCGCGATGTGGGGCGAGCGCTGAGCCTGTCTTATAGCGAAGTGGACCGGATTGCCAAGATGGTTCCTGGGGAACTGGGAATCACCTTAAAGCGCGCCTTAGAAACCAGCCCTCCTCTACGCGAAGCCTATGAAGGCGAAGAGACCGTTCGTAAGCTGCTGGATCTGGCTATGGCGTTGGAAGGACTGCCTCGGCATGCTTCTACTCACGCCGCAGGGCTTGTGATTGCCAAAGAACCATTGACCCATCTGGTGCCGCTGCAGCATTCCTCTGAAGGCTTTTTGACTACGCAATATGACAAAGACCGTGTGGAAGAAATCGGCTTATTGAAGATGGACCTTTTGGGGTTGCGTACGTTGACGGTAATTGGCGATACCCTGGAGCTGGCGGCTAAAAACAGAGGCGTTGAAGTCGATTTAGAAACTATTCCCATGGAGGATGCCGCAACTTGCGCCATGCTGGCCAGCGGCGATACTGCCGGCGTATTTCAGGTGGAATCGTCCGGTATGACGAATTTGGTAAAGGAATTGCGTCCGGAACGCTTTGAGGATTTAATCCCTCTGGTGGCGCTCTATCGGCCAGGTCCTCTAGGCAGCGGCATGGTTACTGATTTTATCAATGGTCGTCACGGGCGCAAAGAAGTAACCTATATGCATCCCTGGCTGGAGCCTATCTTAAAAGATACCTTTGGGGTTATTTTGTATCAGGAACAGGTTATGCAAATTGCATCCACCTTGGCTGGCTTCAGCCTGGGACAGGCGGACTTGCTGCGCCGCGCCATGGGCAAAAAAAAGCACTCCGTTCTGGAAGCGCAGAAGGAGAACTTTTTAAAAGGCGCAGCCGCCAAAGGGATTGATGCTTCTCTGGCGAAAGACGTTTTCGAGCTAATGTCTCATTTTGCGGACTATGGCTTTAATAAGTCCCATAGCGCCGCGTATGCGCTAGTTACGTATCAGACGGCGTACTTAAAGGCGCATTTTCCGCATGAATTTATGGCGGCTACCTTGACAAGTATTATGGGGGCCAGCGATAAAGTTGGTCATTATATTGAACAATGCCGGCGCATGGGCATTGCCGTTCTGCCGCCGGATGTCAACGCCAGTGAAAGCCGGTTTAGCGTTGATGGCGACGCCATTCGTTTTGGCTTATCGGCAGTGAAAAACGTCGGCGAAGGAGCTATTGAAAGCGTTATGGCGGCTAGAGAGGCAGAAGGGCCGTTTGCGTCGCTGGTGGATTTTTGCAGTCGCGTAGATATGCGCCTCGTAAATAAGCGAGTAATGGAAAGCTTGATTAAATGCGGTGCGTTTGATTCTACAGGTGCCAAACGCTCACAGCTGCTGGCGGTGCTCGATCAGGCGGTCGATGTGGGGGCCGGCTGTCAACGGGATGCCCAAAGCGGACAGTTGGGCTTGTTTGGTGAAGAAGAGTTGGCGGAAACTTGCTCGCTCGAATTGCCAGACTTGCCAGAGTTGCCGATGCCGCAATTAATAGCCTTAGAAAAAGAAATAACCGGCTTTTACATTACCGGTCATCCTTTGGAGCCATTTCGGCAGCAGTTGGCAGGTTTGACTTCTTTGGAAGAGCTGCAGGCGCAGCCGGCGGATGGGAAAAAGATACGTATTGGCGGCATGGTGGCAGCGGCTAAGCGGATCAGCACCCGCAATGGGGATATGATGTGTTTTGTGGCACTGGAGGACTTTACCAGGCAGATGGAAGTAGTGGTCTTCCCCCGTGTTTTTCACCAGGCCATGCCTTTGCTTGTGCCGGATACGCCAGTTATTGTGCAGGGGAAGGTCAGCGTAAGTGAAGAAGGAGTAAAAGTGCTGGCGGAGAGCATTGCTCTTTTGAAGGAACAGCCGAATGAAGTGCGACTGCAACTGCGCAAAGAGCAAGAGACTCCGTCTGTATTTGAGGCTCTACGGGCGGTCTTTTCTCGAAATCATGGCCCTTGTCGCGTGCTGTTGCATTTAGTGGATAGTCGCAGAGTAATTACAACAGAAGAGCGCTTTTGGATTGAAGCAACGCCCCAGTCGCTGGCGGAGTTGGAGAGGGTGTTGGGGACGGGGAGCGTTCATACTGCATAAGCGACAGGACGGCGGCGCTTTCTCGCGCAAATTGATAGACTGTAGCTCCGAGACGATCGCTCATGGGAGCGGCAGCGCCGCTGGCGTTAAGCCCATGCAGGCGGGCTAAGTATAAGGAACGGAAAAGATGAGAACGGTTGGTGACGACGATTACCTGATTAAAATCTTTTTCTCGAAGAATGGCGGCGCTATTGCCCAGGTTTTCGTAAGTGCTTGTAGAAGAGTCCTCTAGGATAATGGCGGTCGTGGGCACGCCGCGGGCTACCAGATAGTTGCGCATGGCGGCGGCTTCGCTGATGCCTTCGTCAGATCCTTGGCCGCCGCTGGCTAATAGGTATGGTGCATATCCCTGGCGGTATAAAGCCAGGGCTTTTTCTAAACGCAGCTGCAGCATGGGGCCGGGCTCTTGACCGTAAACTCGGGTTCCAAGGATGAGAATAACCTGGCTGGGAGCAGGCGCGGCAGTGAAGGCGTCTTTCAGGACGAGAGCCTCGCTGCCGAGAAACAAAAGTAAAACGGTAGTGCCCAGCAGGCACGTGATTTTTTTATAAGTCTTCATGGCAGACCTCCGTCGAATATGGTATCATGAATTAGTATTAGTATAACATGGACCCCAAATAAATAGTGACGCGTGTGGAGGAGCTGACCGGCGGTGAAAATACTAGTTTGCGTCAAGCAGGTGCCTGACACGGCGGAAGTCCGCATCAATAGGGAGACGAACACCTTGCAGCGGCAGGATGTTCCTAGCATACTTAATCCCTTTGACCGTCATGCTTTAGAAGAAGCGTTGCGTGTAAAAGAACGTTGCGGCGGCACGGTGAGCGTTTTGACTATGGGCCCGTTGCAGGCGAAGGAAGTACTGAAAGAGTGCCTTGCATTGGGCGCGGACGAAGCCGTGTTGGTTAATGATAAGGCTTTCGCCGGAGCCGATACCTTGGCTACAAGCCGTACTTTGGCTGCTGCTATTGCTAAATTACAGCCAGCAGAACTCATTTTTTGCGGCAAACAGGCTATTGACGGCGATACGGCGCAAGTGGGACCGGAGTTGGCAGAGCATCTAAATATGGCGCAAATTACCTGTGTTTCTAATTTGGAAGTTTTTCCAGAAGAAAAACGGCTGATTGCAGAACGGGAAGTTGAAGACGGTCATGAAGTACTAGAGCTTTCTTTTCCTGCCGTTTTGACTGTGTCAAAAAGTTTGAATGAGCCGCGCTACCCTAGTATCAAAGGACGTTTGCGGGCGAATAAAACCTCCATTCCTATTTTGACGCTGGCGGATTTGGGGCTGCAAGCAGAAGAAACAGGGTTGCAGGGATCGCCGACACGGGTTGTGCGTATTTTTGCACCGGAAACTCGCAAAGGGGGCGAAGTCATTCAAGGAATGGCTCCTCGCCAAGCTGCTGATTTACTGGCCATTCGCTTAAAACAAGCTGGTATCTTCTGAGGACAGGGAGGAAGAAAAATGGCAGTGAAGATTCGGGCGGATCGTTGCAGCGGCTGTGGTGCTTGTTTGCAAGTCTGTCTTTTTAACGCCTTGGCCTTGCAGGACGGCAAAGTCAGCGTGGACGAGAACGTGTGTACTTTTTGCGGCGCTTGTGGGCCAGTTTGCCCGCAAGAGGCCATTAGACACAACGAATTGAAGCTTGCGGCGCAGGACTCAGCAGTATGGCGAGATGTTTGGGTATATATAGAAGGAAACGGACCGGCGGACCTTCACGGTGTTTCCTTAGAACTTTTAGGAATCGGACGGGCGTTGGCGGACGCTGGTGGACAGCGGCTAGCTGCTGTTGTTTGCTCAGATGGAACTCAAGAATGGGAACCGTTTCTTTTTTCTTACGGTGCTGATCTAGTTTACTATGCGACAGCTCCCGGCTTACAGCCCTATACTACCGAAGGGCATGCAAGTGCGTTGAGCAGCTTGGCGGCAGAGTATAAGCCGGCAACTATTCTTTTGGGCGCTACGGCTAATGGTCGGGATTTGGCTCCACGGGTTGCGGCAAGACTGCAAACCGGCTTGACAGCAGACTGTACCGCAGTTGCTTATCAGGCGGAAGAGGGCAGGATCATTTGGACGCGGCCGGCTTTTGGCGGTAATATCATGGCGACCATTGTCAGTAACCGATATCCGCAAATGGGGACGGTGCGGCCTGGAATTTTTAAGCGCCCCCAGCAACAAATGGGACGAGGAGGAACTTTGCTTCGTCAGGAAGTGACCTTGCCGCCATCGACGGCGAAAATTTTGCAATTTCGCCCTGGAAAACTGGCGTTGGCTAAGCTGGAAGAAGCTTCGGTTATTATAGCCGGCGGCCGCGGCATGGGGAGTGCGGAAAATTTTCAATTATTGCAGCAGTTGGCTGACGCCATGGGCGGTGTTGTAGCCGCTTCGCGGGCCGCGGTGGATGCGGGCTGGCAATCGCATGTAGTTCAAGTGGGGCAAAGTGGTAAAGCTGTCGGGCCTAAGCTGTATCTTGCATGTGGAATCTCTGGAGCGGTGCAGCATTTGGCAGGCATTGGCGGTGCCGATATTGTGGTGGCTGTGAACAAGGATCCGGAAGCTCCCATTTTTCGTGTGGCCGATATTGGCATTGTGGGAGATGTGTTGGAAATCATCCCGGCGTTGATTCGGGCAGTGGAAGAGATAAAAAGAGGCTGAAATACAGCGAGCCAGGAAAAGTAGGAGGCAAAGAAAAGCATATGTGGACTGTCATTTATATTGCCACAAACCGTGTTCAGGCGGAACAACTGAAAGAGTTGCTGTGCCAAGAAGGAATTTTGGCTAACATCCGGCCTGCGGGTGCCATGGCGGCCGCTAATGACGGATTGCATGAGATTCTGGTTCTTGAATCGGAAGCAGATGAGGCGCATGCTATTTTGTGCGAGCATGCGATCAAGTAAATAGCGTAACCAGGAATAGAAAGAAGAAGCGTAAGAGCGAGAGCCCTTTTACGCTTCTTCTTTTTTGGAATTCTTACGTTGTTTGTATCGTATGCCAACACAGTGTTCTGGCAGCGTATTCTATTGTCACTGCTCAGAACATGATGCATCAACGACTTCCAGAACCGGTAAGCACCCAGGAGAGCCCGGGAATAAAACGGCTGAGAAATCGAAATACAATGGCGGCGCAGAGACTGCCGCCGGCAGCCCAGAGGAAAAAGAGGGGAATGCGTTCCGGTGTCAGTTCGAGAGAAGCGTCGCTGAGCCATTCCATGGCATAGTACATAAAAAAAGGATGGACAAGGTAGACAAAATAAGAATGCCGCCCCAAAAGAGAAAGTAGCCAGGTTAGCACTTTGGGCAAAGGACGGTCAAAGAGTGCGAAGAGCCAAAATGTAGCGCTAAGGGTGTACAGCATGCCGGGAGGGCTAAGCTGTTGTGCGGCATTGACGGCGTCTTCCAATGAGTATGAGAATTGGAAGACCAGCATGTAGTAGTAGCCAAGCAATAAGCCTAAAGAGCCCAAGGCTGCAAGAGAAAGGAATGAAAAATGCCGTTGCAGCAGTTCGCGGAATTGAGGTACACGGACGGAACAAACGCCTCCTAGTAAAAAGAGAAATACATAATGCCAGGGCCAGTAACTGAGACGGTATTGGAGGAATAGGTTCAGCCAGTAGCCGTTTTCATGGGGACGAAAGAGGGCGTAGGACCAATAATTGAAGGCCATCTGCAGCAGAAATAGGCAGGGAAGCAACCAAATTCCTTTGCCTGATAGTTGGCGGACCAGAGGGCGCCACAAAGGCATGAAAAGGTAAAACCAAAGTAAGATAACCAAAAAATACAGTTGGTACGAGCCTAGGCCAAACAAGAAATAGCATTGCAAAAAAGGATCATCCCAAATGTGTTCGTCGCCGCTTGTGTAGGTATAGTGCATCATATAGAGGAGCGACCAGGTGATGTAAGGAATTAAAACGGTCCGCAGACGTCGGATCAGAAAGCGTCCGTATTGAAAAGGTTGCTGCAAATCATCGTTTAGAAACAAGCCAAAGGCCGAAATGAAAAAAAAGATAGGTACGCTAAAACGGCTGGCAATTTCCAACAGGGCGAATAAGTGAATATCCGGCTGGGCATAGGAAAGAGAAAAAGCGCCCGTATGGATGCCGACTACGCCCAGCATAGCAATGCCTCTGGTGGCTTCTAGAGAAAACAAGTGCATTTTGGCCATGAAACACCTCAATTATCGCTACCAATGCGAAACTATATTTGCTGATAGATTGAAAAATAGAAATTTATTAGAAAAAGGTCATTTGACGCTGTTCAAGCATACTACTATACTAAAAGCATGAGAAGCTGCGGTCAAGAGCGGGAATGTTACAGTTATAAATATAGCAGACAGGAAAGGAAGACGAACATGAAGGCATTGGGGTATATTAACGGACGCATTGTGGAATTAGATCAAGAAGTAGTATTGTTGGAAGATCGGGGCTATCAATTTGGCGACGGTGTATATGAAGTGACTAAAATTCACCAGGGAAGATTGATTGCTTTTGAAGCACATATGTTTCGTTTATATCGTTCGTTGCGGGAACTGCGTATTCCAGTAACCAATACGATAGAAGAATTCAAAGAAATGCACGATCAGCTAATACAGGAAAGCGGCATTGTGGATGGATCTATCTATTTGCAGCTTACCCGAGGGGCGGCGCCGCGGAGCCATGCTTTCCCTAAACAAAGCTGTCCAGTTCTTACGATGACCATTCGTCCGCAGGGGCAAGCGGCAGAGGATGTGCACCTACAAGGGGTTTCGGCGCTGGTGTTAGATGATATCCGATGGCTGCGGTGCGATATTAAATCGTTGAACCTGTTGCCCAATGTTCTTGGCAAACAAGAAGCCAAAGAGGCTGGGTGTTATGAGGCGGTGCTGGTACGAGACGGAAAAATTACCGAAGGGACGTCAAGCAATTGTTTTGTTGTTAAAGATGAAGTGTTATGGACGCATCCCTTGAATAATTTGATTCTACCCGGCATTACCCGGCAGATTGTTTTGGACCGCATTGCCAAACCATTAGGCCTCGCAATTCTGGAAAAAGCCGTTACCCCCGAATTTGCCTATGGGGCGGATGAAGTCTTTTTGACGGGAACCAGCACGGAAGTGATGCCTGTGGTGAAGTTAGGGCGAGAGACTATCGGCAATGGAAAACCGGGAGCGGTAACCTTGCGCCTGCTGGAAGAATACCGGAAGCTGCTCCAAGAAGGAATTTGATGTAGCGGTTGACGAGTGTAACCAGGGGATGATAGGATAAGAGACAAAGAGTGATGAGGAGGAAACAGTGCCTGTGAATCAGACTTGGTTGAAAGTATTTGCTTTACTAATGGGCGGTAGCCTGATTAAAATGATGCTGGTACATCCTTTGGTTTGGGTAGGCATTGATTTTGTGGTTCTTGGCGCCGCATATCAGGTGCTGAAACGGGATCCTCTGGTGAATGTGCCTCAAAGCATGAAGCTTTTAGGGGCATTAACGGCGATTAATGTACTTGTCGATTTGGGAATTTTGGAAGCTTGGATGGGTAATTTTGCCGTATTGGGTCTGGTAGGTTGGATGATTTACCGCAGCCGCAGCGGCGGTGGCGGAGGTTCGGCGCGTCGCCAGCAGCGGCATAAATGGAATAAGTGATATTTTGTGTCAATGACGGCCGCGCTTAGAAAAGTGCGGCCGTTCTTTGTAGGAGGTGAAGCGGTGCGTCGCGCTTGGGGATTGGAATTGGCTTTATGGATGGTTGTGCTCATTTGGGCGGGGAATTATATTGTAGGTAAAATAGGCATGCGTGAGTTTTTGCCACAGGTGTTTACTTGCTTGCGTTTTGCTATTGCGACGCCGCTAATGTATCTTGTCTTATTTTGGCGTGAAGGCAAGCTGTCCTTTGGGCAAGTTCCCTGGGGACGATGTCTTTTGGTCGGAGCGGTGGGAGTTGCTATCTATCAGACCTTGTTTATTGCCGCTTTGAAATACACGACGGCAACTACGGTGGCTCTGATGTTGGGATTGTCTCCTATTTCGACGGCCTTTGTGGCGGCATTTTTGGGTTATGAACGGTTGAGAAGACAGATGGTGGTCGGCTGTTTGCTGGCTCTTGTCGGCCTTTTATTTGTTTTGGGAGCCGCCGGCGGCAACTGGGGGTTCAGGGAAGAAACTCTTTTCGGTGACATGCTGGCCTTGGCAGCGGGAGTACTGTGGGGTGTTTATCCAGTGTTTATGCTGCCGATGGTAAAGCGAGGCTCCGGCTTATGGGCGACTTGCCATACTTCCTTAGCTGGGACCTTGCTGTTACTTGCGGCGACAGCTGGGGATTTGTGGTTGTTTCCTTGGGGAACGGTCAGTCTTGCCGGTTGGGGAGCGCTTCTTTATGCCGCCATACCTGTGACGGTGATTAGCTTGCTTTTGTGGTATTATGGGATTGAGCGCCTGGGATCGAACCAGGTAATGGTTTATATGTATTTAGTGACGCCACTGGCTTTGCTGCTTGCTGTGTGGCTGCTGGGTGAGCAGCTGAGTTGGCTGCAAGGACTGGGGGCAGTGCTTGTTTTGGCTGGCGTTTTTTTGGCTAAACGGAAGATCTGAAGGGCCTTGCTAAGCCTAACGATGTGGTGGTTGGGAAAGAAGGCCTTGCCCATGCAACTGTAGCCACTTGCGACGGGCGAGGCCGTCCGGCAGCTGCTGTTGCAATTCTTCCCAAAAGAGGCGGGAATGATTGGGAATATACATGTGGCATAGTTCATGTACGACTACGTATTCAATGATCGGCAGAGGAGCCAAAATGAGACGCCAATTAAGATTGACGTTTTTTTTGCTGGAGCAGCTGCCCCAACGGGTACGTTGTTCGCGGATGCTCAGTCGCTGTACAGAAACTCCTAGACGGACGCTCCAGTGTTGTATAAGTTTGTTGAAACACGTTTGCGCTTCTTGGTAATACCATTGACGCAAATGAAGGTTTCTTGATTCTGGTGAAGCTGGCGCTGCTTTAAGAAATGGTGCGTCTAAAAAAATGGAAATGTTGAGTGGCAATTGCTTTGTTTCTTGCAGACGATACCAACTGCCTTGAAAGAGGTAGCAGTCGGTCTGTTGTTGCACTTGGCGGACGGCTAGCTGCTCGGAAAGCCAATCCTGCTGATTTTCCAGCACTTGGCGCAATCTGTCGGTTGGACAGTGCCAGGGCAACGTGATGCTTAGCGTGCCGTCGGGCAGCAGGCGCAAACGGATATGTTTGCAGCCGGCGCGACGAGAGATTCGCAAAGGGAGAGTCTGGTTTTCCAGCATCCATTGTTTCATCAAAAAGCCTCCTTATAAAAAATGCGAAAGGATATGTGCAATGAACAAAACTGAGAATTTTTGGCGACAACTGACAAAACGAAAAATTTCCTGGCGCCGGGTCGTGGCGATTCTCATAGGGTCGTTTCTTTCCGGAGCCTCGCTAAATTTATTTGTACTGCCTTTTCATATGCTCAGCGGAGGCGTTAGCGGGATTGCCATTATTTTATATTATTTGTTGGGGACGCCGGTAGGCTTGGCTATCGGTATTATGAATGTGCCACTTTTATACGCAGCTCATCGCTGGCTTTCCAAGGATTTCTTCTACAGCACCTTGGTGGGCATTATCGTATTCATGGTGGCTGTGGATGTCACTGGCTTTTTGCAGCAGCATAGTCCTACTAAAGATATTTTTTTGGCTTCCTTATATGGTGGTGTTTTCGGCGGCCTCGGTTTAGGCATGGTGTTTCGCGCCGGCGCTTCTACGGGAGGCACTGATGTAGTGGGGATGATTGCTAAAAAACGCTATGGTATGGAGATTGGCACGGCGGCATTTGCTGTCAATGTTGTAGTCGTGGCCGGCGGCGCGCTTTTGTTTGGACTAGAGATCGGTATGTATACGCTGATTTCCATGTTTGTGGGCAGTACGGTAGTGGATAAGGTTATTGAAGGATTCAACCGCCGGAAGGTGCTGCTCATCATCTCACAAGAACGCGAGCAGATTGCCAAACGCATTTTAGAAGAACTAGGGAGGGGCGCCACTTTTTTGCAAGCTCGCGGTGCTTATACTAGCGAGAGCAAAGACGTACTGATGGTAGTCGTGTCCCGGGCGCAAATCGCTCATGTGAAGCGCTTTGTAGACGAAGCAGACCAGGGAGCCTTCTTTATGGTCATTGATACGGCGGAAGTCATCGGCCGCGGCTTTAAGCGTCCCGGGGCGCTTTGAGTTGTTGGAGGGCACGATGTTTTTAACAGGAGTATGATGGTGCGTGATGTAGCGCCATGGATGGCAAGGCAACCGGCGTCTGCTGGTTTTTAGAGTGAGGGTACGCAGAGAAAGGAATAAATAAAAAAAGAACCCTTGCAACAAGGGTTCTTTTGCTTTTTAAATTTGGTGCCGGAGAAGGGACTTGAACCCCCACGGGACGAACCCGGATGATTTTGAGTCATCTGCGTCTGCCATTCCGCCACTCCGGCACTGCTTGGCACAGGTGTAATAATATCATCTCTTCGTGGGGTTGTCAACACTCGTCATGCAAATTCTTGCAGAGGGTGTTATAGGGATGCTATAATCGATTAGCGGCATCAATCATCCCACTAATAATGAGTTAGAGCAAGAACGGACTATAGCGGGCTTGCATTCAGTTTTAGAAAAGAGGAGCTTGGAATGGACACAAAAAACATTCGCAATTTTTCTATCATCGCTCATATTGATCATGGTAAGTCCACTCTGGCTGATCGCCTGCTTGAATATACCGGCGCGCTTTCGGCGCGGGAGATGGAAGAGCAAGTTCTCGACCAGATGGAACTGGAGCGTGAGCGGGGCATCACCATAAAATCGCAGGCAGTGCGTATTGAATACACAGCCGAAGACGGGCAGACCTACATGCTGCATCTGATTGATACCCCTGGGCATGTGGATTTTACGTATGAAGTATCCCGCAGTTTGGCTGCTTGTGAAGGTGCTTTGCTGGTAATTGATGCGGCGCAGGGCATTGAGGCGCAGACACTGGCGAACGTGTATTTAGCGTTGGAAAACAATTTGGAAATTATTCCGGTCATCAATAAAATTGATTTGCCCAGCGCCGATCCGGAGAGGGTCAAGCAGGAAGTCGAAGACGTCATCGGTATTGACGCATCAGAGGCTATCTTGGTCAGCGCCAAAACAGGTATTGGTATTCCCGAAGTATTGGAAGCAGTAGTAAAGCGCGTGCCGGCGCCCGCTGGTAAAGTGACGGAACCGTTACAAGCGCTGATCTTTGATTCGCATTTTGACGCCTACAAAGGAGTCATTGCCTATGTGCGCGTCATGAACGGACGCATGGCTCCCGGTATGAAACTGCGTATGATGGCAACGGATAAGGTCTTTGAAGCTACTGAAGTCGGCGTGTTTCGTCCGGTGCCTACGAATGTTTCGGAACTGATAGCAGGGCAGGTTGGCTATGTGGCAGGAAGCATTAAAAACGTTAAAGACGTGCGCGTGGGCGATACGGTGACTGATGCGGCGCGCCCGACAACACAGGCACTGGAAGGATATCGGAAAATTACTCCGATGGTGTACTGCGGCTTGTATCCGGTGGAATCGTCGGAATACGATTCGTTGCGGGATGCTTTGGAAAAACTGCAGCTTAACGATGCGGCGCTGGTTTTTGAGCCGGAAACTTCTGTGGCTCTTGGGTTTGGCTTTCGTTGCGGTTTCTTGGGATTGCTGCATATGGATGTCGTCCAAGAACGGCTGGAACGTGAATATGGCATTGTTCTGATTACGACGGCGCCTAGCGTTATTTATCATGTATACAAGACGGACGGGGAGAAGCTGGAGATTGACAATCCGTCCAAACTGCCTACGCCGCAGGAAATTGAACACATTGAAGAGCCTTACGTAAAAGCGACGGTTATCGTTCCTAATGAGTTTGTGGGGGCGGTGATGGAATTGTCCCAAGAAAAAAGGGGCGAATTTAAAGATATGAAATATCTCGACACTACAAGGGTGCTGCTGACCTATCATTTGCCTTTGAGCGAGATTATTTACGATTATTTTGATCGCCTGAAATCATCTACGCGCGGCTATGCTTCGCTGGATTATGAATTGTCCGATTACCAAGCCTCGGAGCTGGTCAAGCTGGACATTCTTTTGAACAATGATCCTGTAGACGCCTTGTCTGTGATTGTGCATCGGGATAAGGCTGTTCATCGGGGGCGTATTCTCGTTGAAAAGCTGCGTGGCATTATTCCGCGGCAGATGTTTGAAATTCCCGTTCAGGCGGCCATTGGCACCAAAGTAATTGCCAGAGAGACGGTACGTGCTATGCGTAAGGATGTTCTGGCCAAGTGTTATGGCGGCGATATTAGCCGTAAGCGTAAGCTCTTGGAGAAACAAAAAGAAGGGAAAAAGCGCATGAAGCAAGTGGGGAACGTAGAAGTTCCTCAAGAGGCTTTCATGGCTATATTAAAGATAGACTGAGTTGTTTTGAATACTGAAGCGGGCTGCCTCAAGATCCATTGAGGCGGCCCTCTTTGTGGTTTTTCGAAGGGAAAGAAAATGGGAACATTAGGCTTATATGTGCATATCCCTTTTTGTCGGCAGAAATGCGCTTATTGTGATTTTCCGTCTCAAACAGGGAGTTCTTCACTGCAAAAACAGTACGTGGACATGCTATGTGAAGAAATTGCTTGGCAAGGGAGTCGGCTGGGGAAAGCGCCGATCGATACGATTTTTTTTGGCGGCGGTACGCCGACTCTTGTAGGCTCTGATGCGCTAGTGCGGTTGTTGCAGGAGCTGCGGCGCTGGTTTTTGGTGCTGCCGGATGCTGAAATATCATTAGAGGCCAACCCGGGAACAGTTTCCGGCGAAGATCTGAGACTGTTGCGTGCGGCAGGCTTCAATCGTCTCAGCCTGGGTGTACAGTCCTTTGATGATGTGGTGCTGCATCGCTGTGGCCGCATTCATGACGGAGCTGCGGCGCTGGCGGCCATAACGGCTGCCAGGCAGGCTGGTTTTGATAATTGCAATGTAGATTTGATGACCGGTTTGCCAGGACAGACGCTGCCGTTGCTGCAGCAAAGCGTACGTCAGGCAGCGGAGTTTTCTGTGGAGCATTTATCCATCTATGCTTTAAAAATAGAAGAAGGCACGCCCTTTGCCAGTCTGGAAGAAGTTGGCGCGTTGACGCTGCCGGAAGAAGATGAAGTAGCCGCTATGGACAACTGGCTGGACAACTGGCTGCCGGCTCATGGCTATAGGCGGTACGAAATATCGAATTATGCGCAAAAAAAGCGTGCTTGTCGACACAATCTTCGCTATTGGCGCTTTCGTCCGTATTTAGGACTGGGGGCGGCGGCGCATTCCTTCATGGAAGGTCGGCGCTGGGAGGGAGCTTTCCCGCTAAAAAGGTATTTATCTTTAACGCCTCAGCAACGCTGGGAGCATGGGCAGCAGGCTGTGCTGACATTGACGCAGCAGCAGGAAGAATTTTGTTTTTTGGCGCTACGCACCAGAGGCGGTATTTCTCATTGGCAGTTTAAAGCGACCTTTGGCATAGAGTTGTGGAAATGCTATGGTCTTGTCTTAGAACAGTTGTCAGAGGAGGGGCTAGTGAAAAATCAAGGCGGACGGACCTTTCTTACCTCGTTAGGGATGCGTTTTGGCAATCGCGCCTTTGCCGCTTTTTTAGAACCGGACAATGGCAGTAGTTCTGTTGAAAAATGAAGCGAAATACTGGCTTCGATTGAGTTAGACATATTGACATTTCAGGAGGAGAGTGGTATGTTTTTTATAGATGTTAGCACTCCTTAAGGAAGAGTGCTAACAATGGAGGTGGATGGCATGCTTGATGAACGGAAACGTCGTATTTTGCAAGCGATTGTCGATGATTATGTATCCACCGCAGAACCGGTTGGCTCCAGGACGATTGCTCGTAAATACGATCTTGGCGTCAGTCCTGCGACAATTCGGAATGAAATGGCGGATTTGGAAGTGTTGGGCTATTTGGAACAACTCCACACTTCTTCTGGACGCATTCCTTCTGCCCAAGGCTATCGGTTTTATGTGGATGCCCTACTGTCTCCGACACAAATGTCGGAGAAGGAAATCTCTTTGATTCGCAATTGGTATCAGGCCAAGGTACGGCGTTTGGATGAGGTGTTTCAGACAACAGCCAAGATTCTTTCACGGATGACAGGCAATGTCTCGTTGGTGCTCGCGCCGCAAGCAAGTCCCAGCTCTTTTAAGTATTTGCAGTTTCTGCCGTTCGATGAAAACAAGGTGCTGCTAGTGGTTGTTTCCGATAGCGGCGCTGTCGAAAATAAGCTGTTGCCACTGCCGCGGGGGGCAACCTTGGAAGAGATGCAGCTTATTGCCGAGAAATTGAACAATCGGTTGGCGGGAATTCCTTTTCGGAATTTCAGGGGACGGATGTTTCAAGATGTCCGCGACAGTATTTTGGGTGAAGCGCGCGAGTTTGAAGAGGCGCTGGCTATTTTGTCGGATACCTTGAGCAGCCGACATCAGGAAAGAGTATATCTCGGCGGTGCGACACAGATGTTGAATCAGCCAGAGTTCAAAGATGTGGAGAAGTTCAAGCGCTTGTTGAACATGTTGGAAGAGGAACGGCTTCTGTATGATATCTTGGAAGCACCTAGCGACGATGGCGTCGTAGTGACCATTGGCAGGGAAAATAAATTCAGCGGCATTCAGGACTGCAGCATGGTGCGGGCCACCTATTGTTTGGGCGGCGAGGTCGTAGGAACTATTGCTGTATTGGGACCGACGCGCATGGATTATGCCAAAATCATGGCAACCTTGGAATTTATGAACCACAATCTCAGTGAAATCTTGAAACGCTACAAGCTGTGATTTTAAGAGGGAGGCGTAGTCTGTGAGTCGAAAGCAAGGCGGAGGCGCTGATGCCGATAGCGCATTGGCGGCTTTGATGACCAATGCCGAAGCGGTGCGAGCCATTACTTCGGCGGTAGAAGGAACCATAGGCCCCAAAGGCCTTGATACCATGCTGGTAGATCGTTTCGGCGAGGTTATTATTACTAATGACGGCGTTACGATTTTAGAAAAGATGGATATTAACCATCCGGCGGCGAAAATGCTGATTCATGCGGCCCGAGCACAAAAGGACGAAGTCGGTGATGGTACGACTACGGCGACGATCATGGCTGGTGCTCTTGTGTCCGAAGGTCTGACGCAGGTGCTGCGCGGCGTGCCGGTAGCCCGGGTAATCGAAGGTATTCGGTTTGGCATTGACGAGGCGGCCAGGCAGTTGAAGGCTCGCGCCGTTACCATTGATGATGTGCAGGCAGAATGTCTTTTTGATGTGGCTCGTATTGCCGGCAGGGAGTATGTGGATATTGCTCAGCTGGTGGTAGAAGCGGCGCGACTAATTGGTCGAGGTAAATTAAAGGAATCCCACTTCAAACTTTCCGATACGGTTTTGGCTCAGGAAGGCGCGGAAAACGAAGTGTTTCTCGGTGTTATCATTGAAAAAGAACGCTTAAATCAGGATATGCCCTTGGCGGTGGAAAACGCTAAAGTAATGGTGTTGGACGATGCGTTGGCGCCGGAAGAACTCGGTGAGGAAGCCTTGGGGACGGAAGCTGGCTTTAAGCGTTATCTTGAACTGCAAGAAGAGTTTCGGCAGAATATAGCGAAACTAGTGGCAATGGACATTCAGGTGGTCCTGACAGACCGAGCCGTTGATTCAGCGGCGGAAGAAGCCTTTACTGACGCCGGCATGTTTGTGGTCAGTCAAGTGAATGCGACGGATTTGCGACGCGTGGCGGAACACACCGGTGCGCGCATGGTGAAACGGACGGCTCTAAAAAAAGAAAAAGCCGAACTGCAGCGGTATTTGGGGCAAGTGCAGCGCGTGTATGCGGAAGAAAAACTGGGACATATTCGCATGCTGGGAGGCGCAGGCAAGCCAATGGCCACGATTTTAGTGGGGGCGGCTACGGCGGAAGTAGTTGGCGAGCGGGAACGCATTGCCAAAGACGCTGCTTCTAGTGTGCAGGCCGCTGTAAAAAGCGGTTATCTTCCGGGAGGCGGGTCCGCAGAAATTGCTGTTGCCCGCGAACTGGAACGCCATAGAGACCGCATGAAGGGGATGGCTGCGTATGGGTTGGATTGCGTAACAGCGGCGCTGAAGCGTCCGTTGGCGCAAATTGTGGATAACGCCGGCTTCAATCCTTTGGAAAAAGTGGAGGAAGTCCTAGCTGCGCAAGCATCTCAAAGCCAAGAAGTTTTGGGCATTGACTGTGAAAGTGGCGCTGTAGCAGATATGCTGCAGGCTGGGATTATGGACCCGTTGGAAGTCAAGCTGCATGCTTTGAAAGCAGCTGGGGAAGTGGCAGTAGCCATTCTGCGCATTGATACCATTATTCGCAAACGGGATGAAAATGGAGCTCCTCAACAAGGTATGGAAGAGGGCTTGCCTGATTTTTGAGAAAGTAAAATACAAAGAGGTGGAAAGAGTGGCCAATAACCACGAAGATGCAGAAAAAAAAGAGAACCAAAGCGTCTCTGAACAAGAAAACGTACAAGAGACGGAAGTAAATCAAAACGTAACGGTGGAAGCTGTACAAGCGGAAAAGGAGCAGCTTTTGGCGGAAGCTGAAGACCGGTATAAACGTTTGTATGCTGATTTTGACAATTTTCGCCGCCGTTCGCGGCAGGAAAAAGAGGACTTGTCGAATGTAGTGGCACAGAATCTGATTTTAGAATTGCTGCCAGTGCTGGATAATTTTGAACGCGCTTTAAGCAGTTTAAGTGAAGAAGAAGCCGCCGGTGTAGGCTCGGGTGTCTCCATGATCTATCGACAGCTTTTTAATGCGCTTGAAAAATCCGGACTTAGCATAGTGGAGGCTGAAGGTAAGATTTTTGATCCTCAGTACCATGAAGCCGTATTACGGGTGGAAGATGCTGAACAACCGGAAGGCACTATTGTAGAAGAATTGCAAAAAGGCTACAGTGTAAAAGGAAAAGTCATTCGTCCCAGCATGGTTAAGGTTGTTGGCTGAGACAATAGTATACTAACAGTCGGCGGCTTGTGAAGAAGTGCTGGCGTGAAACGAAATAAGGAGGAATTTGAACATGGCAAAAGTAATTGGTATTGACTTAGGTACAACAAACTCTGTTGTTTCTGTAATGGAAGGTGGCGAAGCGACAGTAATCGCCAATGCGGAGGGCAGTCGCCTGACTCCCTCGGTGGTAGGATTTTCCAAAACTGGGGAACGTTTAGTAGGTCAGCTTGCTAAGCGGCAGGCGGTTTCCAATCCGGATGGAACGATCAGTTCCGTAAAACGTCATATGGGTACCGACTGGAAAGTATCGATTGAGGACAAGGCCTATACGCCACAGCAACTTTCGGCGATGATTCTACAAAAGCTGAAAGCGGACGCGGAAGCTTATTTAGGAGAAACAGTTACTCAAGCGGTTATTACCGTACCGGCGTATTTCAGCGATTCCCAGCGTCAGGCTACTAAAGACGCCGGCACCATCGCTGGCCTGGAAGTGCTGCGTATTATCAATGAGCCTACGGCAGCCGCATTGGCTTATGGCATGGATAAGGGCGAAGACCACACTATTTTAGTATTCGACTTGGGCGGCGGTACGTTTGACGTATCTGTGCTGGAATTGGGCGAAGGCGTATTTGAAGTAAAAGCTACCCATGGTAACAACCGCTTGGGCGGCGATGATTTTGACGAGCGCATCGAAAAATATTTGGCTCAAGAGTTCAAAAAAGAAACAGGCATCGATCTTTCGCAGGACCGCATGGCGGTACAGCGTTTGCGCGAAGCCGCAGAAAAAGCAAAAATTGAATTATCCGGCGTGCTGACGACCAATATCAATCTGCCTTTCATCACGGCGGATCAGACTGGTCCCAAGCATTTGGACATTAATTTGACCCGGGCTAAGTTTGAAGAGCTGACAAGCGATCTGGTGGAATCCACTATGGGTCCCACACGTCAAGCTCTGTCCGATGCTGGTTTGAATGTAAGCGAAATTGACAAAGTGATCTTGGTTGGCGGTTCTACCCGTATTCCTGCCGTTCAAGAAGCCATCAAAAAATTCTTGGGTAAAGAGCCTTTCCGCGGTGTGAACCCGGACGAGTGCGTAGCTGTAGGGGCTGCTATTCAAGCGGGCGTGTTGGCAGGGGAAGTAAAAGACGTTCTGCTTCTAGACGTAACGCCGTTGTCTTTGGGCATTGAAACGCTTGGGGGCGTTTTCACCAAGATTATCGAGCGCAATACAACGATTCCTACGAAGAAAAGCCAGATTTTCTCTACGGCGGCTGATAACCAGCCTTCGGTAGAAATCCATGTGCTCCAAGGCGAACGCGAAATGGCTTCGTACAATAAAACGCTGGGACGCTTCCAGTTGGGCGATATTCCTGCGGCTCCCCGTGGCGTACCACAAATCGAAGTTACCTTTGATATCGACGCTAACGGCATCGTGCATGTGTCGGCAAAAGATCTTGGTACTGGCAAAGAGCAGAAGATTACCATTACTGCTTCTACTGGCGTCAACAAAGACGACATTGAGCGCATGGTGAAAGAAGCTGAAGCCCATGCCGCTGAGGACAAACAGCGCCGTGAAGAAGTTGAAGTGCGCAATCAAGCGGACAGCCTGGTATATCAAGCGGAGAAGACAATTAAAGAAGCTGGCAACAAAGTGGACAAAGCCTTGGCGGAAAAAGTGCAGGCAGCCGCTGACAAGTTGAAAGAAACCTTGAAAAGTGGTACGCTGGAGCAGATTAAAGCCGATACGGAAGAACTGACGAAACCGCTGCATGAGCTTGCGGGCGCTTTGTATCAGCAGCAACAGCCGCAAGAAGGCGCTGCTGACGCTCAGCAGGCTGGCGGAGCCGGTAAGAAAAAAGACGACAATGTTGTGGACGCTGATTTTAAAGTGGTTGACGAAGATAAAAAATAATCCAAAGCTAGGATGGTGACACGTGGCAAAACGCGATTATTATGAGGTGCTTGACGTAAACAAGTCCGCCTCGGAAGAAGAATTGAAAAAAGCGTATCGCAAGCTGGCACGCAAGTACCATCCTGACGTCAACCGTGACAATCCGAAAGAAGCGGAAGAGAAGTTCAAGGAAATCAATGAAGCGTACGAAGTATTGTCAGATGCCAATAAGCGTGCGCGGTATGATCAGCTTGGACATGCTGCCTTTGAACCCGGGGCCGGCGGCCCCGGGGCGGGTGGCTTTCAGGGAGACTTTGGCGGTTTTTCTGATATTTTCGATATGTTTTTTGGACAGTCCGGTTTTGGCGGCAGGAGGACCCAGCACGGACCTGAGCAGGGTGCTGACCTGCGCTACGATCTGGAAATTACCTTTGAACAAGCTGCCTTTGGGTATGAAGTGGAAATTGAAGTACCCCGTACGGAAGCGTGCGGCACTTGCCACGGCAGCGGCGCAGCGCCGGGAACGCAGGCGGAAACCTGTTCTAAGTGCAAAGGGGCAGGCCAGGTTCAATACGCACAGAACACTCCTTTCGGACGCATGGTCAATGTGGGCGCTTGTGATCAGTGCCGGGGCACTGGCAAGATCATTCAGAAGCCGTGCCATGTTTGCCGCGGAACCGGTACGGTTCGCGGACGGCAGAAGATCCAAGTAACTATTCCGAAGGGTGTGGACAACGGTTCTCGCCTACGGGTTTCTGGTAAAGGCGAAGCTGGTACGCGTGGCGGCCCGTCTGGTGACTTGTATGTGTATTTATTCATCAAGGAGCACCCTCTCTTTACGCGCGAAGGATATGATGTGCTCTGCGAAGTGCCGATCAGCTTTGTGCAAGCAACCCTGGGAGCGGAAGTGGACGTGCCGACTTTGGACGGAAAGGTCAAACTTACTGTTCCAGAAGGAACTCAGTCCGGCATGATATTCCGGTTGCGTGAAAAAGGCGTGCCGCGCTTGCATGGCCGTGGTCGCGGAGATCAGCATGTGCGAGTGAAGGTGATAACGCCGCAAAAATTGAATGATAAACAGAAAGAGCTATTGCGAGAGTTTGCTATAGCCGGCGGTGATCAGGTATACGGCGAAGAAAAAAGCTGGTTTAAAAAGATGAAGGATGTATTCGGCGGTTGATTCCTGTTTGTAACAGGTAGTCGCGGGCTGCCATTTTGTAAAGACACGGTCTTGCCCAGGCGGTTTTTGAAAAGTCCTTGGGAAGCGAAGACGTGTCTTTGCCTTTTATGGCTCTTTTAAAGAAAGCGGGGTCGTATAACTATGAAATGGACAGAAATAAGCATTGCCACGACACATGAGGCTACTGAGGCGGTGGCCAATATTTTTCACGACCTCGGAGCAAGCGGCGTCGTCATTGAAGATCCAGAATTGATTAATTCTTACAGGCGTTCCGGTACCTGGGACTACTGTGAGCTTCCGGAGCAGGAAGATGTGGAGACTGTTGTGGTCAAATCGTATTTGCCTGTTGATGAGGAGTTGGAGGAGAAACTACGTTCCTTTGAGCGTCGGATTAATGAATTAGCGCAGCATAATTTGGATAAAGGCCGAGGAACGATTGCCTACAAGGAAATCCAAGAGGAAGATTGGGCTACTTCTTGGAAAGAATATTTTCATCCTGTCAAAATTGGCGAGAGAATCGTTATAAAGCCGTCATGGGAAAGTTATCAACCGTTGCCGGAGGAATTGATCATTGAACTGGATCCCGGTATGGCTTTTGGTACAGGAACGCATCATACTACCATGCTATGCTGCAGGGCACTGGAAGAAGTAGTGGTTGCGGGTCAAGTTGTTTTTGACGTGGGAACCGGCTCGGGGATTTTGGCAGTAGCAGCGGCTAAACTGGGCGCCGCTAGCGTTCGCGCTGTAGATTTGGACGGTATAGCGGTACGGGTGGCCAAGGAAAATGTGATCATGAATCATGTGGAAGACCGTGTGGAAGTGCGCGAAGGCGATTTACTATCCGGTTTCAGCGGCCAAGCCGACGTGGTTGTGGCCAATATTATAGCGGATGTGATTATTCGCCTGCTGCCGGATATCCCAGGGCGTCTGCGCGAAGGCGGCACTTTTATCGGCAGCGGCATTATCTCTGAACGTTTGCCTGATGTAACTGCTGCACTAAGGGAACAGGGGCTAAGCGTGGAAAAGGTGATGGAAGAAGGCGGTTGGGTGGCGATCATCGCCAGAAAAGGCGGCGCGTAAGGTGAGACGGTTTTTCTTGCATTCGTTGGAAGACGCGGTTTTGACAGGGACGGAGGCGCTGCATGCGGCAAAAGTGCTGCGGCTGCAACCGGGCGCTGTCATTGCGGTTTGTGACGCTAAGGAGCGCAGCGCAGAAGCGGAAGTGATATCTGTATCCGAAGAGTCGGTAGTCTTAAAGATGCGCCGAGCTTTGGAGGAAACCGCAGAAGCAGAACTTCAAGTGCATATTTTGCAGTCATTGGCGAAGGGCGAGAAAATGGAATGGGTACTGCAAAAGACGGTTGAATTGGGGTGCAGCTTTTTTGCGCCGATATCTGCTGATCGCAGCGTATTGCGTCTTGATGCTAAAAAAGCGGTGGCAAGGCAGGAACGCTGGGAACGTATTGCTTTGGAAGCGGCTAAACAGTGCAAACGCAGCCGGATTCCGGGCGTAAAGGCGGTGGCTTCTCTAGAAACGGCCTTGGAGGCGCTGCCTGAGGGCGTGTTGCTTTTAGTCTTATACGAAGATGAACAAAGCTTGGGACTCAAAGAAGCGTTGACAGCGCTGGCGGAACGACCAAAGCAGGTTGCTCTGCTTATCGGGCCAGAGGGCGGTCTGACGTCGCAGGAAGTGGCCTTGGCTCGCCAATACGGCGCTTTGGTAGTGCGTATGGGGCCGCGTATTTTAAGAACCGAGACAGCGGCAGTAGCTGCGGCTGCGATAATTATGTATGAGCTGGGAGATTTGGGAGGAGCGTCATGTCAAAAGTAGCCTTTATGACGTTAGGCTGCAAGGTTAATCAGGCAGATACGGAAGCCATGCAGGGGTTGTTTGCCGCCCGAGGTTATGAAGTGGTGTCTTTTGATTCTGTGGCTGATGTATATGTATTGAATACTTGTTCGGTGACGCATTTAGGCGAAAGAAAATCACGTCAATGCATTCGCCGGGCGATACGGACCAATCCGGAAGCAGTTGTAGCGGTTACCGGCTGTTACGCGCAGGTGGCGGCGGCTGAGGTTGCGGCCATTCCCGGCGTGGATCTTATCGTGGGAACTCAAGATCGTCAACATATTGTTGATTTGTTAGAGCAGGCGGCAAAGGAAGATGGACAAGTTCAGGCAGTCGGCGATATTATGGCGGCCAACATTTTTGAAGATGTGCCGTTAGCGGAAGAAGCGCCAGGGCGGACGCGCGCTTTTCTGAAGATACAAGAAGGGTGTGAAAATTACTGCACCTATTGTATTATTCCTTATGCCAGAGGGCGTTTGCGTTCGCGCTCTTTGGAGAGCGTGCGTCGTGAGGCGGCCAAGTTGATTCGGCAAGGATTTGCTGAAATTGTACTGACTGGCATTCACTTGGGAGCCTATGGACGAGAATGGCAGGATGAGAAAAGAACATTGACGGCGGCTGTTCAGGAAATTTTAGCATTGCCTGGCTTGGGACGCTTGCGCATTAGTTCGATGGAATCCATTGAAGTGGAGCCGGAATTGCTTCAATTAATGAGCCGGGATGCGCGGCTGTGTCCACACCTGCATTTGCCTTTGCAAGGAGGCGATAATCGTCTGTTGAAGGCGATGAACCGGCATTATACTACCGAGGGTTTTGCCACGCAGGCAGAAGAAATTCGTCGTCTGCTTCCGGATGTAGCCATTTCCACCGATATCATTGTCGGTTTTCCTGGGGAAACGGAAGAGATGTTTGAAAACTCGCTGGTTTTTGTAGAGTACATTGGCTTTGCTAAAGTGCATGTGTTTCCCTACTCTCGGCGGACTGGAACGCCAGCGGCGACCTTCGCGCAGCAAGTGCCAGAGAATGTGAAAAAAGAGCGGGTGCAGCGGATGCAGGAAGTGGCTGTCAAAAGCGCCGCTCGTTTTACAGGAACCTTTACTGGCCGTACCATGGAGGTCCTTTTTGAGCACCCAGGTCCTGACGGCAGGCCGACTGGGTTGACCGGTAATTATCTGCGAGTTAAGCTGCCGGCGCAGGCGGAGGACTTGGCAGGACGTACGTTGGCTGTGCAGCTTTTGGAGGTTCGTGAAGACTATTTTGAAGGTCGTTTGAGCGAATCTTGAGAGGGTTCTTCATTTTTCTCGCCGCAAAAGAAGGAAAATTAAGACAATAAACAGAATAATAATGAACTGTCATACATTGAGAGGAGGTGTTAAAATGTCACAGGATTGTATCTTTTGCAAGATAGCGCAAAAAAAAATTCCTTCTCAAATTGTGTATGAGGATGAACAGGTATTGGTTTTTCATGATATTCAGCCGGCGGCGCCGGTTCATGTATTGGCCATTCCTAAACGCCATATTGATCATTTGCTGGCCATTGAAGAAAGCGATGCTCCTTTATTGGTGCACATGATGAAGGTGATTGCCAAGGTGGCGGCCTCTTTGGGGTTGGAGGAAAAGGGTTTCCGGGTGGTCAGCAATATTAAGCAAGATGGCGGTCAGACGGTGGGCCATTTACATTGGCATATTCTAGGCGGCAGAGCAATGCAGTGGCCGCCAGGCTAATCAGCCATTGACAACGGAACAAGTGGTCGTGTATAATAACGAGGTGTATTGTGAAGAAACATACACTCCCGTAACGGTCGGTGGAGGGGAGGGAGAATCGATGTCAGAAGTCAAGGTAGGAAAAAACGAAACCATTGATAGCGCACTCCGTAGATTCAAGCGTACCTGCCAGAAGGCCGGAACACTTGCTGAAGTGAGAAAACGCGAGCACTATGAAAAACCTAGCGTCCGTCGCAAGAAAAAATCCGAGGCTGCCCGCAAACGCCGCTACCATTAATTCGTCGTTTGGAGGTGCCAAAAATGTCGTTACAAGAACGATTGACTGAGGACGTGAAAACGGCCATGAAAGCGCGGGAAGCCGGCAAAAGCCGACTAAGCGTGTTGCGCATGGTCAAAGCCAGCATTCGAAATATTGAAATTGATCGTAAGAAAGTATTGAACGATGAAGACGTTTTGGATGTATTGGCAAAAGAAGTGAAAATGCGCCGGGATTCCATGGAAGACTTCCGTAAAGGAAATCGGCCGGACTTGGTAGCTGCACTTGAGGAAGAAATTGCCATTTTGGCTGAATATCTTCCTGCGCAATTGAGCGAGGAAGAGGTTCGCGCGTTGGTAGACCAGGCAGTATCCCAAGCCCAGGCAGTCACAGCAAAGGATATGGGAAAAGTTATGGCTATTCTCATGCCCCAAGTTAAAGGCAAAGCCGATGGGAAATTGGTAAATACGCTGGTGCGCGGACGACTCAATCAATAAGATAAACCCGGTACTTAGACGCACTAAGTACCGGGTTTTTTGCCAATCTGAGAAAGCAATGGCGTGTATGCGCGGAAAGGAGCGGTCCATGAAGCGGTATGTTTGCCTATGCTTGTTTATTGTAAGTTGTTTATTGTCTCCTTCTGGTGAAGGTGCTGTTTTATTGGTACAAGTGCAAGGAGAAATTGACGGTGTGCAGGCGGCTAAATTATCCCGGGCCCTTGAAAGTGCGGAGACAACCGGGCAAGAGGCAGTTTTGCTTGAGATTGACACTTTTGGAGGGCAGGTAGATGCGGCTGTGCGCATGCGCGATCGTCTGCTTCGCTCGCAAGTGCCTGTGTTTTGCTATGTGCAGCCCCGGGCTTGGTCGGCTGGCGCGTTGATCGCCTTGGCGTGCGATCGAATTTATATGGCTCCCGGGAGTAGCATTGGCGCGGCTGAACCGATTCCGGCTACAGAGAAAAATATTGCAGCTTTGAAGGCGGAGTTTGCAGCGACAGCCGGACAGCGAAATCGCAATACCCAGGCAGCGGCGGCGATGGTGGACAAAACCATGGGGTATGCGCCGTATGCAGCGCCGGGACAGATTTTAGCTCTTACCTCACTGCAGGCTAAAGAAGCGGGGGTGGCGGATGCCTTGGCCGGGAACCGGGATGAAGTATTGCGTCTGGGGGGCTTGGCTGGCAGCGCGGTTCAGCAACGGCAGGAACAGTGGCAGGATGGGTTGGCGGCTTTTTTGGCACATCCCTTAGTGAAATCATTACTTGTTGCTGTTTTGTTTTTAGCGGTTATGACGGAAATTAAAACCGCCGGTACCGGCGTAGCCGGCATGGTCGGCCTTGGTGCGGCAGCGTTGCTTTTTGGCGAACCATGGCTTGGCGGCAGTGGTGTTGGTTTGGAGGCGTGGCTATTTGCCGGTGGCGTTTTATGTATGTTGATTGAGCTAGTTGTACCTGGCTTTGGTGTTTTCGGCGTGTTGGGGATTGCTGGTATTTTGGGCGCCGTGTTTCTTGCTTTAGGAGGAGATGGCACCGCGATAGGGTGGATGGTTGTAAGTCTGCTCATTGCTTCTGGTTTGTTCTGGTGGTTGGTTAAAAAGTTGCCAGAAAGTCCCTTGGGACGTCGCTTGATCTTGCGTGATGCGGAAACATCGGCAGCAGGGTTTATGACGCAGACCGTGCGGCAAGAATTGCTGGGTAAAATCGGTACGGTGGTGACGCCGCTGCGGTTAGCTGGCACGGTTCGTTTGGAAAATGAAATCCTTGATGTTGTTTCGTCGGGGGAATTTCTTCCTGCCGGCTGCAAAGTGGTTGTGAGTCAGTTGCGAGGCGCTACGATTGTCGTACGCAGATATCATGATACGGAGGAGAAATAAAGATGAGTGCATTATTTGGTTCGGTTTTTGTTTTATTTGTAGCGGTTGTGGCTATTGCGGTATTCTTGCATTTTGTCCCTTTAGGTTTGTGGATTTCCGCGTTGGCAGCGGGTGTGCGTGTGGGGATTTTTACACTTGTGGGCATGCGGCTGCGGCGGGTTCCGCCGGCTAAGATTGTACTGCCCTTAATCAAAGCGAACAAAGCTGGCTTGGAAGTGAGTGTCAATCAACTAGAGGCGCACTTTTTAGCTGGCGGCAATGTGGATCGGGTAGTAGATGCGCTTATTGCCGCACAACGTGCGCAAATTCCGTTGCCTTTTGAACGTTCGGCGGCCATCGATTTAGCCGGCAGAAACGTATTGGAAGCTGTGCAGATGAGCGTAAACCCTCGGGTATTGGAAACGCCCCTAGTATCGGCGGTGGCTATGAACGGTATTGAACTGAAGATCAAAGCGCGTGTGACAGTGCGGGCTAATATCGATCGCCTGGTGGGCGGTGCTGGTGAAGCTACGGTGTTGGCACGTGTAGGAGAAGGTATTATCACTACCGTCGGTTCCTCTCATGATCATCGTGATGTTTTAGCCAACCCGGATGATATTTCTCGCACGGTACTTGGAAAAGGACTGGATGCAGGTACTGCTTTTGAGATTCTGTCCATTGATATTGCCGATGTGGATGTAGGACGGAATATCGGCGCTGAACTACAGACCGATCAGGCGGAAGCGGATAAGCGAATTGCTCAAGCGAAAGCGGAGGAGCGCCGCGCTATGGCTGTGGCCAAGGAACAGGAAATGCGTGCTTATGCGCAGGAAATGCAAGCTAAAGTAATTGAGTCTCAGGCGGAAGTTCCCCAAGCACTGGCAGCGGCGCTGCGGGATGGAAAACTGGGAGCTTTGGATTATTATAACTTGAGCAATCTCATGGCCGATACGAAAATGAGGGAATCTATCGGCAGTCTAGCGCCGGAAGCGGCGCATAACACGCCTCCACGGCAAGGGGACTGAGCCATGGAAGGCTTTGGATATATACTTTTGATTTTGGCGCTATATTTGCTGCCGGAGCTTCTGAAAAGACTGCGCCGCCAGCAGACGACTCGCTATGAGTATCCGCCAGCCCCTCCTTCCCCTTCATTGCAGATGGAAATGACCGCTAAGGAGGAAGATACGGCAGAAGCGGCGAACTTAAAAAGAGAAACTGTGCCTGTTAGTACGTCCGTTCGGGAAACGCAGAGCGTTTCCCGAACGTTGACTTCGCAGGCTATATTACAAGGTGTAATTTGGGCTGAAATTTTAAAGCCGCCTCTAAGTAAGCGGCGAGGAGAACTGGGACGGATGAGGCGGAGCTAGCTTACCTGTCTTGGAAGAAGGCGCAGGAGGTTTTCTTTTTGGATTTGCATTGGACGTTTTCAAACATGCAGGAAGCGGTAGCGATTTTGGGACGGCAAGATGAGTTTTTGCGCCTGTTTCGCGAACGCTTTGCGTGCCGGATTTTATCACGAGGCGAGGAGTTGAGCGCCAATGGCGATGAAGCGGAAGTTTCTCGCTTGGAACAACTGCTGCAAGTGTTAGGGCAATTGTATCGTGAAGGAAATCCGGTTGTAGAGCATGACATACAATACAGTCTGCGCATGCTGGAAGCCGGTTCGGGCGAAGCGTTGCAGCAAATGTTCGCGGATAAGGTTGTCGTTACGGCGCGTGGCCGGCAGGTGAGGCCGAAAACCATTGGACAACGTATTTATCTGGAAGCCATTCGCCATCATGAGATTACCTTCGGGATCGGTCCTGCCGGCACTGGCAAAACCTATCTGGCGGTGGCGATGGCGGTACATTTGTTGAAGCAAAAGGTCGTGGAGAGGATTGTTCTTACTAGGCCGGCGGTGGAAGCTGGAGAAAAACTTGGCTTTTTACCCGGAGACCTTCAAGATAAGGTGGATCCGTATTTGCGGCCTTTATATGACGCATTGTATGACTTGCTGGGCGTAGAGACGGTGCAACGATATCTGGTGAAGCAGACCATAGAGATTGCTCCGCTGGCGTATATGCGGGGGCGAACCCTGGAAGACGCCTTTATTATTCTCGATGAAGCGCAGAACACGACGCCGCAGCAAATGAAAATGTTCTTGACTCGTTTAGGCTTTGGGTCCAAGATGGTGATAACTGGTGATATAACGCAGATTGACTTGCCGCGCAGCACCACTTCAGGGTTGAGGCAAGCCAAGAAAGTTGTCGAAGGATTGCAGGGAGTTGCCGTTGTAGAGCTTAACGAAGGCGATGTAGTGCGCCATGAGTTGGTGGGGCGGATTGTCAAAGCCTATGAAGCCTATGAAGAGCAAGGACGGCAGGAGGAGCGGGGGATTTCCGAATGAGGGAGTACCTGAGATATTGGCAGACAATGTGGCTGGTGCTGACAGAAGGACGAAATAAGCCGCTGCTTTGGCGGCTGTCCATATGGTGCGCCACCTTTTTTTGCGTTTTTGCCTTGTTAGGCGCTGATTTTGCGGTGGACTCTATGGCCTTTCGCCCAGGCGATGTTAGTGATCGTGACGTGCTAGCGCCGCGCAGCGTTTCTTATGTGGACGTGGTGAAAACGAAGCGCTTGGAGTCAGACGTATTAAATAGCGTGCCGACAGTGTATGACCTGGATGGAGAAGTACTGCGCAAGGCGGATCGGCGTGTTACAGAGGTTTTCGACGCAGCTCGCCTGGCTTTGCGGGAAGCAGATGTTTCCAAACGGGAAGAGATGTTAAATAGCATGGCGACGGTTTCGTTGCCAAAGGAATTTTTGACACGGCTGGCACGGGCGGATGCAGAGTTGTTGGAACAGGGAGAACAGGTGAGCAAACAAGCGCTACGCCTGGTTTTGCAGCGTGGTGTTCGTGAAGAAGAAGTGGAAGCCGTACGCAAGCAATTGCCAGCGGAGACTACTTTGCTTACGGAGAACACAGCGGCAGCGTCGTTAGCAAACGAGACGGCTCAGCTTCTTGTGGTTCCTAATTTTTTTCAGAACGCCAAGGAGACGGAAAGAAGGCGCCAGCAGGCTCTGGGGAGCGTCGAACCAGTACGGGAGACGATAAAAAAAGGGCAAATGTTGGTGCGCCGGGGCGATGTTATTACACCGGAGCATATCCAGGCCATGCGCGAGTCCGGTCTTTACCATGACACGGATATGCGCAAAGGACAGCTGGCAGGTCTGGCGGTTCTTGCTTTTTTGATTTTGGGATTGGGAACTTTTTTTCTTTATAAGTTTATTCCGTCGGTATATCAGGATCCTAAGCGGATGCTGTTGTTGAGTCTTATTGTCACGGGTACATTGTTTCTGGGGAAGCTAGCGCATTTGTATTCGGATTATGCGGCGCCATTGGCTACGGGTGTTCTTTTGAGTACCGTGCTGTTAGGCGCTAAAACAGGTTTTATGATCAGTGTGGCGCTGGGCGCGTTATTTGGCATCATTGCTGGTTTCGATTTGCGACCAATACTCATGATCATCCTGGGAAGCTGGATAGGCGTATTTACGCTTTCTCGCATTGATCACGGATATAGCTTGCCTCGTACCGGAATTTGGATTGCGTTGGTGCAGGCTGTGACAGTACTGGCCTTCGGCTTTCTGGATGACTTGGCTCCTAGTTACATCGGCATGCAGACAGTTATTGCCGTGATGAACGGCATTGCTTCGGCAGTGATTACTATTGGGTTATTGCCATATTTAGAGCAAACTTTCAGCATTACCACACCCATTAAACTTCTTGATTTTTCAAGGCCCAACCATCCACTGCTGCAGAGGCTGCTGTTCGAAGCGCCGGGAACGTATCATCACAGCGTTCTGGTAGGGAACTTAGCAGAAATGGCAGCAGAACGCGTCGGCGCAGATCCATTGCTTGTACGTGTTGGAGCCTATTATCATGACGTAGGGAAGATCAAGAGGCCTTGCTTTTTTAGTGAAAACCAAGTCGAAGGAGAAAATCCTCATGACAAGCTGGCGCCTTCGTTGAGCACCCTCATTGTTACCTCGCATATTCGTGACGGTGTGGAGCTATGCCGAGAGTACGGCCTGCCTCAGGCCATTATTGAGTTAATTGAGCAGCATCATGGCTCAATGCTTGTTTCCTATTTTTATCAGCGCGCATGCAGTGAAGAACATGGCGAGTGTTTGGCAGAAGAGAATTTTCGCTATGAAGGACCTAAGCCGCAGAGTAAGGAAGCGGCGTTGCTCATGTTGGCGGATGCGTGTGAGGCTTCGGTTCGCTCGTTGGGAAAACCCAATCAAAATCGCATTGAGATGATGGTGCGAAAAATGATCAAAGAGCGTCTTCATGATGGACAACTGGACGAATGCCCCTTGGCTTTTCGCGACTTAGAAGCCATTGGCGATGTATTTGTGCGAGTATTGTCCAGCATGTTTTATACCCGAATTGAGTATCCGGATAATTTAAGGGAATTGGAGAGGCGGAAAGGGAAAAATGGAAATAGTCTTAAGCAATCGTCAGGAAAAGATGGCAGTGACGCCGGCGATGGAGGACACAGTGAGGAACGTGCTGGGGAAAGCGGCAGAACTTTACGGGCTCAGTGAAGGCGTGGAGGTTGGCGTGACTTTTTTGGACGATGCTGCGATTCAAGAGCTTAATCGTGACTATCGCGACAAGGATCGGCCCACAGATGTGCTTTCGTTCGCTCTGAACGAAGGCGATGAGCCGGAAATTGTCGATGCGCCGGAGGAAGAATTGTTGGGAGACATTCTGATTTCACTGGAAACGACAGCCAGACAGGCGGAAGAATATGGACACAGTTTAGAACGAGAACTGGCTTATTTGACAGTGCATGGCATGCTCCATTTGTTGGGGTATGATCATGAAGAGCCAGCGGACCAAGCGGAAATGCGCCTAGAGGAAGAAGCGGTCTTAGCGGCTCTGGGCATTGTGAGAGGTCAGGAGAAATGAATTCTGCACACCAGTGGCAGCCGGTGCTAGAGGCGGCTCTTGCAGTGAGGAACCGAGCCTATGCGCCGTATTCTCATTTTGCCGTGGGCGCTGCGGTGCAGGCGAAAAGCGGCGCTATTTACAGCGGCTGCAATGTGGAAAACGTTTCCTATGGCTTGACCATTTGTGCAGAGCGTACCGCTTTATTTCAAGCTATAGCGGCGGGCGAGCGCGAATTTTCTTTCTTGGTGGTTGTGGCGGATACGCCGCAGCCGGTAGCGCCATGCGGCGCATGCCGCCAGGTTATGGCGGAGTTTGGAGTAGATACTATTGTGCTGGCTAATCTGGCCGGAGACGTTTGCGTCTATCGGTTAGAAGAATTGCTGCCGGCAGCATTTCGGAAGGAAACGATACAACATGAGTGATAAAAATTTTAAATCCGGTTTTGTGGCGGTTGTTGGACGGCCTAATGTGGGCAAATCCACCCTGATTAACAGTCTGATTGGACAAAAAGTTTTGATTATGTCGGATAAACCGCAAACAACGCGCAACAAAATTATGTGTGTGCTGACCCAAGAGAATGCACAAATCCTTTTTATTGATACACCGGGCATTCATAAACCCAAGCATAAGTTGGGAGAATTAATGGTGAAGACAGCTCAATCCACGCTGAAGGAAGTGGATGTGGTGCTGATGGTGGCCGACGGTACGGCTTCTTTTGGTCCAGGCGAGGAGTATATCCTAGAACAACTACGGGCTGTGCGGACGCCAGTTATTTTGGCAATCAATAAAATTGACATGCTGAAGAAAGAGGCGGTATTTCCTATTATCCAGCAGTACCAGGAACGATTTAACTTTCAGGCTATTGTGCCGATTTCAGCGTTGGAACATATTCAGTTGGAGGCGTTGATCGAAGAGGTTAAGACCCATTTAGATCCAGGGCCGCAGTATTATCCGGAAGATATGATTACAGACCAGCCGGAACGCCTGGTAATTGCGGAAATGATCCGTGAAAAAGTGTTGCATTTGACACGCGAAGAAATCCCCCATGCCATTGCCGTGGAAATTGAGGAAATTAAAACAAGGCCTAATGAAGACCTTTATGTGCGTGCAGTTATTTACGTGGAGCGGGAATCTCAAAAAGGCATTGTGATTGGCGCCAAAGGGGGATTGCTGAAGGAAATCGGCCGCTTGGCTCGGGAAGATGTCCAAGGACTTTTAGGTTCTAAAGTGTATTTGGATTTGTGGGTAAAGGTGAAAAAGGATTGGCGTAATCGCGATGTGATGCTGCGTACGCTAGGATATAAGGGTGAGTAAGAAATGAAACGCATTTTCCGCTTTTCCATTTCCAAGTATTTTGTAAACGGACTTATTATTTTGGTTCCGGTTACAATTACGTTGACGGTGGTTTTGACTATTTTTAACTTTACGGAAACCTGGATTGGTAAAGTGGTGCCGATTAAGTTTCCGGGAATGGGCGTATTAGCGGTTGCGTTGCTGATAGTTCTGGTGGGATGGTTTTCATCTAACTGGATCATGAAGGAAATTCTTCATTTTGGAGATCGGATGATAGCATCCATTCCAGTTGTCAATTTTCTGTATAAAAGCGTGCAGCAAGTATCCAAAGCCATGCTAGGATCCCAGCAGACGTTTCGACAAGCCGTATTGGTGGAATACCCGGGGACGAAAGCAAAAGCCATCGGCTTTTTGGCCTCGCCTCTTTCGGCGGAACTGGCGGATGCGGTGGATGAGGAATCAGTATGCGTATATATACCGTTTAGTTTTAATATGACAGCCGGGTTGAACTTGATTGTGGCGCGCAAAGACGTTGTTTTTCTGGATGTGGCGCCGGAGAGCGCCCTGCAGTATGTTTTGACAGGCGGGGCTATTATGCCGAAAGGAACACCCAAAGTATAAGCTTTTGCTGCAGGGGTTCTTGATTAAAGCCGTTTATAGAGAAGACGGCGGCCATTGGGTCGGAGGAGAGATGTCTTATCGATTCGTCTCTATATAGTTTGGTAAAAGTTCTAGCTGCATTGTGTTTAGTCGCCATTAATGGCTTTTTTGTTTTAGCCGAATTTTCCCTAGTACGCGTACGCAAAACGAGGTTGGAGGAATTAGTGCAGCAGGGAAATCTTCGCGCTAAGCTGACTATGCGCATTGTTTCCGCTATTGATACCTATCTGAGTGCCATTCAGTTGGGCGTAACGCTGGCTTCACTGGCCTTGGGGTGGTTAGGAGAGGCAGCGATTGCTTCCTTACTTGAACCGGCGTTGCGGTTTTTGGTGCCAGACAGCATGCTGCTGGTGCATAGTGTCAGCATTGTTGTTGGCTTTACTTTAATTACGCTAATGCATGTAGTGCTGGGAGAACTTATTCCCAAATCGCTGGCGATTCAGCAGACAGAGAAGATGGCGTTGTTGGTGTCGCAGCCGCTTTATCTGTTTCATAAGGTTGGTTATCCTATTATTACGCTGTTTGATCATACAGCCGCTTTTTTCTTGCGCCATCTTAATATTAAGAGGGCTAGTGAAAGCGAACTGGCTCACTCGGAAGAGGAATTACGCATGTTGGTCAGCGCTAGCCGACGCGGGGGCGTGCTGGATCCTATGGAGAGTGAGCTGATTGATAATGTGTTCGATTTTGCAGACCGTATTGCAAGGGAAGTCATGGTGCCGCGACAGGATATGGTGTGCCTTTTCATGGAAAAATCCTATGAGGAAAACCTCCAGGTAGTACGGAAAAGCAATCATACTCGTTATCCATTGTGTTTGAGGGATAAGGACCATGTAATCGGCATGATTCATCTGCGGGATTTAATGTACAATGAATTTGAGGCAACACCTCTTGGAGACTTAAAGAGGCTGATGCGAGAAATTCTAGTGGTGCCGGAAAGCATGTCGATGGCTAAGTTGCTGCAGTTAATGCGTCGTCGCCGCATTCATATGGCGGTAGTTATTGATGAATATGGGGGCACTGCCGGCCTTGTTTCCCTCGAAGACGTTATTGAAGAGATCGTCGGGGAAATACAGGATGAACATGATGAAGTGATGGAACGGCAGATTCAACGAGGCTTGGATGGCTCGTTTGAATTTGATGGGCTGGTATTGTTGGACGAGGTCTTTTCTTTGTTAAATTTACGCCAAGACGAACATGAGGAAGATACACTAGGCGGGTATATTTTTGGCAAACTGGGACGACGTCCGGAAATTGGCGACAGCGTGCCCATCGGCACCTATCAGTTTACGGTGCTGCGAGTCAGCGGTTTTCGTATTACCCGGGTGAGGGCGGTGCCTTTGCCGAATTTGCCGGAAAGGGAGCAAGAAGAATGACAACGGGACGGTATCAAGTAGAGGCAGTTGTGCTGAGTGTACGCAATTGGGGGGAGGCGGACCGGCTTGTGCGCGTCTTTTCCAAGGAGTACGGATTGATCACTGCGATTGCCTATGGAGCGCGGCGTCCTAGAAGTCAAATGGCGGGAGGATTGCAACCTTTTGTGCAAACACAGCTGGCTTTGCTGGCAGGCAAGCAGGTGGAAGCGGTTAAGGGTTGTGAAATGATACAGTCTTTTCAAGGCTTGCGGGAAGATTTGAATCGTATGGCATACACTGGCTTTTTAGCGGAGCTGATTACCGAACTTTGTCCCGAACGGCAGGCGGAGCCGCAAATTTATGAATGGCTTTTGCGGGTGTTGCGCGTCATGGAGGAACGAAATCCTCGATTAGTGACGCTGGCTGCTTCGTGGCAATTGTTTGCGTTGGCAGGCCTGGAGCCTGCCTGTGAAGTCTGCCAGCAATGCGGGAAAGAACTGGTTTGGCCGGCTGTGTTTGATATGGCTGCGGGTGGTGTTGTTTGCCGCCAATGTCAGGATAGTTCTAGTGAGGAAAAGTTATTTTCCGAGGGGGCTGCTGAATTGTTGCAGCGATTTTTGCATTTGCAATGGGAACAAATGGAAGGCTTTTTGGTTTCTCGGGACGCTTTACTTATGTTAGAGGCGTTGCTTTTATCGTACGTGGAGCATCATATTGAACGTCCCTTGCGTTCTACGGCGTTCATCCGCCAAGTAGCGGCGTTGGGGAATTCCTAAGCGCTCATTCTTGCGCTGTCTTGTGTTTTGTGGTATCCTAAAGCCACAAATGAGATAGGTGAAGAAGGAAAGTAGTATTTCTCAGGCAGCGAGCTAGGGGCAGTGAGAGCCTGGCTAGGAAACTGAGGTTTCTTAAGAGAAAGAAGGCATTCTGGAGCTGCGGGAGGAACTTTGCGAAAATTGATTTTTGCAGATAGTAAAACCCGGACAACGAAGGCGGGCCGCTAGACGGTCAAGCAGGGTGGAACCGCGGGATTAACTCCCGTCCCTGTATTGCGAAAGCGATGCAGAGACGGGAGCTTTTTGCTTTTATTTGTCGGCGTCTCGGCAAGGGCAAGAGAAAACGAAGGAGGAAGTGACAATGGCT
This sequence comes from uncultured Anaeromusa sp., assembly GCF_963676855.1. Taxonomy (NCBI): domain Bacteria; kingdom Bacillati; phylum Bacillota; class Negativicutes; order Selenomonadales; family Sporomusaceae; genus Anaeromusa; species uncultured Anaeromusa sp. The sequence goes on along the minus strand of NZ_OY781460.1, from coordinate 2,607,996 downwards.
ATGACTTTTCAGGAAATTATCCTGACGCTGCAAACCTTTTGGGCTAAACAAAATTGTATTTTGCAACAACCCTATGATGTGGAGAAAGGTGCGGGAACCATGAATCCGGCTACCTTTTTGAGAGCCCTTGGCCCCGAACCTTGGAAAGTGGCTTATGTGGAGCCTTCACGGCGTCCAGCTGACGGACGGTACGGGGACAATCCCAATCGGCTGTTTCAGCATCACCAATTTCAAGTAATTATTAAACCGTCGCCAGCCAATATACAAGAGCTCTATTTGGAAAGCTTGGCGCAACTGGGAGTTGAACCAGAAAAACATGACATCCGTTTCGTAGAAGACAACTGGGAGTCGCCTACTTTGGGCGCCTGGGGACTGGGCTGGGAAGTCTGGCTGGACGGCATGGAAGTTACGCAGTTCACGTATTTTCAACAGGTCGGCAGTATTGATGTCAAACCGGTTTCCGTAGAAATCACCTATGGCTTGGAACGCCTGGCTATGTATATTCAAGGCGTGGAAAATGTATATGACTTGACGTGGGTTGACGGTGTTTCGTATGGAGATGTGTTTCATCGCAACGAAGTGGAGCAGTCTCATTACAATTTTGAATTGGCGGATACAACGCTGCTGTTCCATTTGTTTGATCTTTATGAGAAAGAAGCGGTGCGGGTACTGGAAGCGGGCTTTGTACTGCCAGCCTATGACTATGTGCTGAAATGCTCTCACTCTTTCAATCTGCTGGACGCCAGAGGCGCCATCAGCGTAAGCGAGAGAACCGCCTTTATCGGCCGAGTGCGTAATATGGCTCGTTTGTGCGCTCAAGGATATCTGGAACAGCGCGAAGCTCTTGGCTATCCGCTGTTGAAAGGAGACTGTCAGCATGGCTAGGGATTTACTATTTGAAATCGGTACGGAAGAGATTCCGGCACGTTTTATGAAAGGCATTCTGCAGCAGTTGACCGAGTATAGCAGTCTGCGTTTGCAAGAGCTGCGTCTAGAGCATGGAGATATTCACGTGTTCGGTACGCCGCGCAGAATGGCGGTGTTGGTTCGCAATCTGACGGAGCGGCAAGAAGACCGTGAAAGTGAAAACAAAGGTCCTTCGGTGCGTATTGCTTTTGATACAGAAGGAAAACCGACGAAAGCGGGACAAGGCTTTGCCAGAGGTCAGGGTGTAGATGTAACGGAGCTGGTGGAGCGAGACGGCTATGTGTATGCGCAAATTCATGAGCAAGGAAAGGCTACAGCAGAATTGCTGCCGGAATTGCTGCTGGAGTTGCTGCACAAACTTAATTTTCCTAAAAACATGCATTGGGGCGATTTGGACATGCGTTTTGTCCGTCCTATCCGTTGGTTGGTAGCTTTGTACGGACAGGATATTGTGCCGCTGGAAGTGACTGGTGTGGTCAGCGGGCGCGTGTCGCGGGGACATCGCTTCTTGGGAGCAAAAGAAATTACTATTACCGAAGCAGCCGCTTATGAAGAGTCTCTGAGTCGTAATTTTGTCTTGGCGGATCCGGAAAAGCGTCGCAGCATCATTCGTCAACAACTGGAGGAAACAGCTCGGGAACAGAACGGCGTGGTCGCAATGGACGAGGAACTGCTGGAAGAGGTAGTTCATTTGGTCGAATACCCCACTGCTTTATGCGGTCGCTTTGAGGAAGAATATTTGGAGCTGCCTCAAGAGGCAGTTATTACTCCGATGAAAGAGCATCAGCGTTATTTCCCGGTTTTAGATCAGGACGGCAAACTTTTGCCTTTGTTCATTACGGTCCGCAATGGAGGTAAAGAACACTTGGAGGTTGTCCGTCATGGCAATGAGCGGGTGTTGCGCGCCCGGTTGGCCGATGCCCGTTTCTTTTATACGGAAGATCAGAAGGGGACGTTGGAACAGCGTGTAGAGCGTCTGAAAAGCATCGTTTTCCAAGATGGTCTGGGAACGATGCATGACAAAGTGTTGCGGGTGCAAGCGGCGGCACTGCAGTTGGGGAACGTGCTGCAGGCGGATACGGCGACGCTGAAGCAGGTGGAGCGGACCGCCTATCTGGCCAAAGCTGACTTAGTAACCGGTATGGTCTGCGAGTTTACGGAACTACAGGGCATCATGGGACGGGAATATGCCAAGCTTAACGGCGAGGATGCTGCGGTGGCAGAAGGCATTTATGAGCATTATTTGCCGCGCTTTGCCGGAGACGAGCTTCCGCAAGGAATGCCGGGCCGTCTTGTGAGCATCGCAGATAAGTTGGATAATATTGTGGCTACTTTCAGCCGTGGCTTGATCCCGACAGGATCGCAAGATCCCTATGCGCTGCGGCGGCAAGCTCAAGGAATACTCAGCACGCTCTTGGCGGCGCCTTATGCATTTTCTTTGCGGGCCATGGTGCAGTATGCGTTGGAGCAGTTGCAACTGACAGATGCCAAGGTGCAGGATAAACTGCAACAAGATGTGGCCGAGTTTTTCCGGTTGCGTTTGAAAAACCTGTTGTTAGAACAAAATGTGCGCTATGATCTAGTAGATGCCGTTTTGGAAGGTGATACCGATGTGCTCTATGAGTCCTGGGTGAAAGCAAAGGCGTTGCAGACTGTTGCCGAAGGTGATTCCCTGAAAAAAGCGGTGCAGGCTTTGACGCGTGCGGCCAATTTGGTAAAACATGCTACACGGGATGAAATCAAAGAGACCTCTTTTGTGGCGGACGAAGAGAGAAATCTGTATGCTGCTTATCAAAAAGCCAAAATAGGGATTGCGGCCAGCTCTCAGCAACGTGACTACAAGCAAGTGCTGGCGGAATTGGCGACCTTAGCCGATCCGATTCATGCTTTCTTTGAAGCGGTAATGGTTATGGATCCAGATGAAGAAGTAAAAACAAATCGTTTAGCTTTACTAAAACAGGTTGTTTCTCTTGCTTCCGGAATTGGTGATTTGGGAAAAGTGATTGTCGCCTAAAAAGAGGCTTGGTAAAGCAATGAAAAACCCTGAGCCCTAGAAGAGCTCAGGGTTTTTTACATTTCTGTTAGGCGAGTTTTTTTATCTTGCGGCCTAACGAATCGGCCGTCAAGATGGCGGCATAGACAGCTTCCGGCGTAACTGGAAACGGCTCATTGTGGATGGTTTCCCCTTCGACGCAAGATGCTTGCGCTACTTGCATCAGTTGTTCCGGGGTAGGCGAAGTGACGCCGATGTCGGCGAGGGTTACCGGTAAGCCTACGTTTAAGCAAAAGCCGATAACTTCATTCAATTCTTCACGGGAACGGTTTTCCAGAACCAGCTGTACTAAGGTGCCAAAAGCAACTTTTTCACCATGATAAGCGTGATGTGTTTCTTCCAACACAGTGAAGCCGTTGTGGATGGCGTGCGCCGCAGCTAGGCCGGAACTTTCAAAACCAAGGCCGCTAAGGAGAGTATTGGCTTCTACTACTTTTTCCACCGCTTCGGTGGCTACGCCGCATTCGACGGCGGTTTTAGCTTGGTAGCCGAATTGCAGCAACAGGTCGTAACATAGGCGTGCCAGTTGCAGGGCCGCAGTGGTTGTGCGGCCGCCAGGCAGATTGCCTGCCAAAGCTTGTGAACAGGCATCAGCTTCAAACCAGGTAGCTAGCGCATCGCCCATGCCGGAAACCAAAAGGCGCACAGGAGATTTAGCAATTACTGCGGTGTCGACGAGGACTAAATCGGGGTTTTTGGGCAAAACCAAATAGGATTCAAAAGTTCCATCCGAAGTATAAATGACAGACAATGCGCTGCAAGGGGCGTCTGTTGCAGCGATGGTGGGGACGATGGCAGTGGGGAATTTCAAATGATGACCAACCGCCTTTGCGGTATCTAAGGCTTTACCGCCGCCGATGCCGACGATAACATCCGCGTTATATTTTTGAGCAATATCACTTAAACGTTGGATTTCTTCACGGGAACATTCTCCTTGAAATACTTCAAAGTGGCAGCCTATGTCTTCTGCTTCGAAACTGGCGTGCACCGCATCCTGTACGCTGGACAGGCCTCTTTTTCCGCCAATGACCATGGCTGTAGACCCCAGCAACTTTACATGTTGGCCCAATTGGGTAACAGCGCCGCTGCCTTGGACATAGCGACCAGGGGAAATCATTACTTTGTTCACAACACGACCTCCTCTTTCCTCTTACTAAAAGTGAAACAAACCATTAGTTCGAAAATTCACTTTTCAACAAGAGTTATCCTTGGTGGTATTTTGTTCTATCTCGGTCTTTTTTTGTGTTGTGAACAAAGAAAAAGAGACCTTATTTTTGGTCTCTTTTTGTAGAGTAGCAGGGAATTAGCGATGGGAAGCATAATTAATATAGAGAGATAGATATTTTAGGTCAGCGTTTGTGGTGAATTGAATAGGATATCTTGCTTAAAGCAAAGTGTGCTCAATTACATGGTAGCGAGCTTGTTCTTGTGAAGAAGTCGTGCCGTTTTGCACTATTTTGACTTGACCAGTAAATGTGGCAATTTTAGAATTCCAGTCGTATTCTACTTGTTGCGCTTGTATGCTTGTGGCATTGTCGCTGTAACTAACATTGCCGGTGATTTTTGCCGTGTTGTTGGGAATGTTGACATAGACGGAGTCGCCGCGGAAAGTAATATCATCTTGCGTAAAGGTGACATTGTCTGAGGCCCAGACCTCTAACATGTTTGTGCGTGCTTCGCCAGCGGTGACAACACGCCCGCTATGGCTGATCGTCACATTTCCTTTTAATACATGCAAACCGCTTTTGATGTCGAAATACTGCTGGTCGGCTTGAATGGCAGGGAACGCTGCCGAAACTACCGGTGTTACCGAAACAAGAACTAGAAAGCAAGCAAGAAGACTTGCTAAAATGTGTTTTGATTTCATAGTATAACCTTCCTTTCTTATTTTACAAGCAAAAGCCTACTTTCTTTTATTATAGCACAAGAGGAAGGCAAGGAGGAGGGACGGCATGATGAAGCTTCGCGAGCGCAGTGAGGAATTGGAACGAAAGATTTTGGCGTCTCATGCAAGTTATAGTCAAACGGCAGTTCGACAACGGCCCGAGGAGGAATGCCCGATTCGTACCGCCTTTCAGCGAGATCGAGATCGGATTATTCATAGTAAATCGTTTCGCCGTTTGAAGCATAAGACGCAGGTTTATATCGCTCCAGAAGACCACTATCGTATGCGTATGACCCATAGCCTCGAAGTCGCTCAGATTTCACGAACGATTGCCAGAGGCCTTGCTTTAAATGAAGATTTGGTGGAAGCGATTGCCTTAGGGCACGATGTAGGTCACACGCCGTTTGGTCATGCAGGCGAAGAGGCTTTGCGCGACTTGGTTGGACATTTTCACCATAATGAGCAAAGCTTGCGCGTTGTAGATCATTTAGAGCGGAATGGACAAGGCTTGAATTTGACGGGGGAAGTACGTGACGGAATTTTGCACCATACCGGCGCCGAGGAGCCCTTGACGCTGGAAGGCGGCATTGTGAGACGGGGAGATCGGGTGGCGTATTTGTGTCACGACTATGACGACGGTATTCGGGCAGGCATGGTGCAGCCCCAGGATTTGCCTGGCTTTGTAAAAACACATTTAGGAAACAAAACATCGGATATGATTACCGTTATGGTGACCGATATGATTGATCAGTCGCAAGGTAAGAGGAAGATCGGCTTTTCCCCAACGGTTCAACAGGCTATGGATGAGTTTCGAGCGTTTATGTTTGCACGGATTTATCGGGCATCTCCGTTGGAGGAAGAACGAAAAAAAGGCCAGTACATCATCCAAAACCTCTTTGCTTTCTTTTTGAAGCATCCGGATCAACTTCCCTTGGAGTTCCAGGAACGAGAGGAGAAGTGGGGCCGAGAGACTACGGTGGTGGATTATATTGCCGGCTTGACCGACCAGTATGCCATTCACCTATTTGAACGATGTTTCATTCCTGTGCGCTGGGGTCATGGCTGTGACCGATAAATCGCAGATGTACTAAGCCTTGCTTAGTGTAAAAACAGCTGTTTGAATCGAAAGAAAAAACTGTTTTTTTGTGAATGTATCTTTTCGGCAGGAATATGGTTGGAGATGTAGAATACTAACAAACCGGCATGGATGACCGGTATTTTAAAGAAAAATTAAGAAATAGGTAGTGAGAATTCATGAGAGATGCTGTACGGGAAGGCTTTTTGGAACGTCTGCGCTCGGAAAGCAACATCGTCAGTGTTGTCTCTGATTATGTGCCGCTGAAACGCAAGGGACGTAATCATTGGGGTTGCTGTCCGTTCCATCAGGAAAAAACTCCTTCTTTTTCAGTGTCCGAAGATAAAGGCTTTTTTTTCTGCTTTGGCTGTCAATCCGGTGGCGACGTTTTTCAGTTTCTAATGAAAGTGGAAAACATTACGTTCCCAGAAGCGGTGAAACTATTAGCTGAGAAGTTGCACATACCGATGCCGGAGCAGGAACGCTCGCCGCAAGAGTTGGAACGAGAGAGGGCGCGGCAAGCGCAGTTTCAGGCGAACATGCTGGCGCGGGACTTTTTCCACTCTTGCCTGACTAAGACAAACTACGGCAAGGAAGCGCGCGAGTATTTAAAGCGCCGCGGCATTACGGAAGAGACGATAGAAACGTTTCAACTGGGTTTTGCGCCGCCGCAATGGGATAAACTCGTCGGCGCTCTTGCGCGGCGTGGCGTTACGGAAGCCTCTTTACTGGAAGCTGGGTTGGCTCAGGAACGCCCCCGAGGCGGGCTCTATGACCGCTTTCGTAATCGCTTGATGTTCCCGATTTGGGATTATCAAGGGCGCGTGATTGGTTTTGGCGGTCGTGTTTTGGATGATAGTCATCCTAAATACTTGAATTCTCCTGAAACGACATTGTTTAACAAACGCCATGTCTTATATGCATATCATTTGGCAGCACCTACAATTAAGCAAGGAAAACAAGCAGTGGTTGTCGAAGGATATATGGACGCGATTGCAGCGCACCAGGCGGGCTTTTCTCAAGTAGTGGCTTCGCTGGGGACTGCTTTTACCCCGCAACAGGCTAAGCAATTAGCTAGAGTAACAACGGAAATGCTTTTTGCTTATGATAGCGATAATGCAGGGCAAGAAGCTATTTTGCGGGCTTTGCATACGGTTAGAGACTGCGGAGCGGTCTTGAAAGTAGTTGTTTTGCCTGACGGTAAAGATCCTGACGATTTTTTACGACGGCATGGCACTGATGAATTTAAACAGTTGTTGCAGGATGCTCTGCCCCTTCTGGAATTTCATCTGCGTTATGCGCTGCGTAAACAAGATACAGGAACATTGGCAGGCAAAGTGGCTGTGGTATCTGAAATGGCTCCGCTGTTGGCAACAGCAGACAGTGCGGTTGAGGCAGACGCGTATATTCGTAAGTTGGCGGAAATGCTGGAAATTGATGAGACCGCCATTCGTGCGGAAGTAAAAAAGCTCTCAGGAAATTCGTCAAGAAGAGCCGGAAGGGCCATTGTAGTTAACAAGCAAAGTCGAAATGCGGAGCAGGAGGCTTTGCGGTTGCTATTGCGGTTTATCTTAGAAGAGGAATCGCTGATTTCTTATGTCGAAGCGCAACTGCCAGAGGAGGAACTGGAAGATACTATTTGGCGGGAATTGTTTTCCGGTCTTTATATGCAGCAACGGCAAGGAGAAGGAAGCTTGCAACGCTGGCTTTATTCGTTGCAGGAAAAGCAACAAAGTCTTATTTCCGGTATTGCCTTACAGCCTTTGCCGGAAGGAGACCGCATTGCGTTTGTCGACGATTGCATCCGTACCATGCATATTGCGGGCTTGCGCCGCAGGTATGAGCAACATCGCCTGAGGGCTGATGAATTAGAACGTTTGGGGGATAGCCGCTTTTTGCAGGAATTAGCAGAAAGTCAGCGAATTAAACATGAGATTGATCAATTGCATGCAAATGCGTTCACACGATAGTCAACCCGATGATTTGTGTGGGAGGAGGGAGACAAGGCAATGACAGAGAAAAAAGTACGTCCAGAAGTGCAAATGGATTCGTTGTTGGAGCGAGGCGAAAAACGAGGCGGCGTCCTGTCTTATGGAGAAATCATGGATAGCCTGCAAAAGCAAGAGCTTTCGGCTGACGAAATGGACGATATGTATGAGTCTTTCTCCAACAAAGGCATCGAGATTGTCGATGAAATAGCGGAAGCTGAACCTGCTGAAGATGCAGATACCAATAATGAGCAGCATGAGGAAGTGGACATTGATCTGTCCATTCCCGAGGGAATTAGTATTGACGATCCGGTCAGGATGTATTTAAAGGAAATTGGCCGGGTGCCGCTGCTGACGGCGGATGACGAAATTGCTTTGGCTAAACGGATGGAGCAAGGGGACGAAGAGGCGAAACGGCGGCTGGCTGAGGCTAATTTACGTCTTGTTGTCAGTATTGCCAAGCGTTACGTTGGCCGCGGGATGTTGTTTTTGGATTTGATTCAAGAAGGCAACTTGGGACTGATTAAAGCGGTCGAAAAATTCGACTACAATAAAGGGTATAAGTTCAGCACCTATGCGACTTGGTGGATTCGTCAGGCTATTACTAGGGCCATTGCTGATCAGGCTCGTACCATTCGTATTCCTGTGCACATGGTAGAAACCATTAATAAACTAATTCGCGTGTCGCGGCACTTGCTGCAGGATTTGGGACGGGAGCCTTTGCCAGAAGAGATTGCTAAGGAAATGGAAATCAGCGTAGAGCGAGTACGGGAGATTATGAAAATAGCCCAAGAACCTGTTTCGCTGGAAACTCCGATTGGGGAAGAAGAAGACTCTCATTTAGGAGATTTTATCGAGGACCAGGACGCTCCGGCGCCGGCAGAAGCAGCATCGTTTATGCTTCTAAAGGAACAGCTGGAAGAAGTACTGGAAACATTGACGCCGCGTGAAGAGAAAGTATTGCGTCTTCGGTTTGGCCTAGATGATGGACGGGCCCGCACCTTGGAAGAGGTGGGACAACATTTTGGCGTTACCCGCGAACGTATTCGCCAGATTGAAGCTAAAGCATTGCGGAAGTTGCGTCATCCTAGCCGGAGCAAGAAGCTGAAGGATTTTCTGGAGTAAAGCCGGTTAGGGCCTTGACAGACAGGGCTTCCTGAATTATAATGTGTTACGTCGATAGCATTCCTCGATAGCTCAATCGGTAGAGCACGCGGCTGTTAACCGCGGGGTTGTAGGTTCGAGTCCTACTCGAGGAGCCATTTTAGCATAATGAACAGGCTTTCTCTTTCGGGAAAACCTGTTTTCTACTTCATTAGGGCCTATAGCTCAGCGGTAGAGCAGCCGGCTCATAACCGGCCGGTCCCTGGTTCGATCCCAGGTGGGCCCACCACTAGAAATGGCCCGTTGGTCAAGCGGTTAAGACACCGCCCTTTCACGGCGGGAACAAGGGTTCGATTCCCTTACGGGTCACCAAATTGTATAGTGTAATTTCAATAAAACACAAAGGCGCGTTTTCTTGTAAAGGAGACGCGCCTTTGTGTTTTATTATTTTAGCATTTTCGTAGTAATGTATTCTTTAAAGTAGCGGATATGTAAGTATTACAGAGAGAAAAAGGAAAAAAAGCCCCTCTGTAGCTGCTTGCAACAGATGTACACTGCTTCGGTAGGAATTAAGGAAGAGAATGCGCATTGTGGCGAAAGTTCATTTCTAGTATACTTTGTTTATATTTGTTGCGTTGTTTTGTCGGATAAACACTATTGAGTGAAACTACTTGTAAAGAGACGTCTGCACAGAAAGCGTAATTTTGAGGAGTGGATGGAAAATGGATTTTGAAGCGGTCGTATTGAAACAAAAAGAAGAAATTATTGCGTGGCGTCGGGAGTTTCGGAAAAATCCGGAATTGAGCTGCAAAGAGTTTGAAACGCAGAAAAAGATAATGGCTTTATTAACAGAATGGGGATTGCAGCCTAATAAAATAGCAGGAACCGGGATTGTTGCCGATATCAAGGGGGCTTTACCTGGGAAAACAATTGCTGTGCGCGCTGACATGGACGCGCTGCTGTTGCAGGACGAATTAGATAAGCCTTATCGTTCTACTAAAGCAGGTGTTAGCCATGCTTGCGGTCATGACGGACATATGGCTATGCTGTTAGGTTTGGCAAAAACGCTGGTAGCGTTGCGGGCAGAACTGTTCGGAACGGTACGGCTTTTGTTTCAACCTAGTGAAGAGCAACTGCCAGGGGGCGCAGCGCCTATGATTGCCGCAGGCGCTCTGGATGGCGTAGATTATGTATTAGGAACGCATGTCTGGAAAGATGTTCCCAGTGGTAAGGTGCTTGTTTTACCAGAGGCGATGATGGCGGCGCCGGATGAATTTTCCATTGAGATTCAAGGCCGCGGCGGTCATGGATCTCTGCCACAGCAAACAGTAGATCCAATCTGGATTGGCGCGCAGATCATCAATGCGTTAAAGACCATCACGTCCAGCTTGGTAAATCCCATGGAACATGGCGTTGTTTCGGTAGGGATTTTCAAATCAGGCGATGCGTTCAATATAATTCCCGATACGGCGCTTATTAAAGGAACGGTGCGAACCTTTGAAGATGAAGTGAGAAATGCGATTCATGAACATATCCGGCGGATGAGCTGCGGCATTGCCAATACGATGGGGGCGCAATGCAAGGTAGATATTATTAAAGGCTATCCGCCCGTGATCAATAATCCCGAAGTTGCCAGCGTTGTGGCGCAAGCTTCTAAAGAAGCGCTTGGCGAAGATGGACTGTTTGATATGCCGCCGGTGTTGGGAGCGGAAGATTTTTCGCACTACCTGGAAAAAACCAAAGGAGCCTTCTTCTTTTTGGGAATCGGCAATGAAGCTGCAGGCAGCGTATACCCGCATCATCATCCACGCTTTGATTTAGACGAAGAAGTACTGCCGAAAGGTGTGGAGATTATGCTAAGGACTATTTGGAAATTAGGGAAAAAATAAACACAGCAGAGGCGACTCTGTTCACGATATAAGCCTGTATGCATGAAAGGAGAATGTCTATGAAATGGCTTAGAGTGCTGCTGACCCTCATACCGTTCATCTGGACTATTGCTTTTTTGCCTTTTGCCAATCGAGTTAAACCGTTGGTAATGGGCCTGCCTTTTCTGGCTTTCTGGCTGGTTGCTGGCGTATTTATTGCGTTTCTCTGCCTGAGTGTTTTGTACCATCTTGATAAGGGACGAGAAGAAAGGGGGGATCTGCGATGACGAATGAAGTTACTTCTTTAGTGGTGATTGCCATTATGTTGGGGCTGGTTTTCATTATCGGTATGGTTCCCGGCATGAAAAACAAGCTAAATCTCGAAGAGTGGGCAGTTGGTGGACGTAGTTTCGGTCGCTGGCTGAATTGGTTTGTGCTAGCGGGAGAGATTTATACAGCTTTTGCTTTTCTAGGCGCCAGCGGTTGGGCCTACGCTAAAGGCGGTCCGATTTTCTATATTTTAGGTTATGGTGGCTTGGCCTACGTGGTTGGTTACCATGTGTTGCCTAAAATTTGCGAAGTCGGTCATGCCAACAAACTTTTGACACAGCCGGATTTAATTGCGCACTTATATAAAAGTGAAAAATTAGCGTTTGGGACTGCTTTAGTGGGGGTTGCTTTTTTACTGCCGTATCTGCAATTACAGCTGACCGGCTTAGGACTTATTATTGAAACTTGTTCCTACGGACAGATTACCAGGGTTCCGGCCATGTTGATTGCTTTTTCTCTTGTAGCGACTTTTGTGTATGTAAGCGGTTTGAAGGGAGTTGCCTCTACGGCCGTTATTAAGGATACCATTATGATGGTGGCGGTAGTCTTTTTCGGTTTGTACTTGCCGTACCATTATTTCGGCAGCGTCGGCGGCATGTTTGAAGCCTTAGATACGGCCAAGCCCGGATTTTTATCCTTGCCGGGAGGAACTCCTAATTTAGACGTAACCTGGGCTATGTCGACTTTGGTAGTAACTAGCTTGGGCTTTTACATGTGGCCTCATTTTTCCGCCAATACGTTCAGTGCGAGGTCTCCGGAAGTTCTTCGCCACAATGCGGTATATCTGCCTTTATACCAATACTGTCTATTATTCCCCATGCTTGTTGGTTTTACAGCCTTGTTGGTTTTGGAGCCTGCCTTGAAGGTGCCGGATATGGCTTTTATGGCAGTGGTGCAAAATCTGTTCCCCGGTTGGGTGCTAGGGCTTGTAGGCGGAGCAGGCGCATTGGCTTGCATGATTCCTGCGGCAGACTTGATTCTTTCCACTTCGATGTTGGTTTCACGTAATATTTACGGTAAGACTGCTGGTAAAAACATGAGTCCCAATGAGACTGGACGCGTGGCGCGCTTTGTGGTCCTGCTTCTTACGGGGATCGCTTTGATGTTGGCTATTTTTCTGCCAAACATGTTGGTCAATTTACTTTTGACCGGTTATTCGGGAGTAACACAATTTTTCCCGATGATCGTTTTTGGCTTGTTCTGGCGCAAGGCGTCGAAAGAAGGCGCTATCGCTGGCTTGCTGATAGGAGAATTACTGGTATTTACCTTGATTTTGAACAAAATGGATCCCTTTACGTTAGGAAGCATTCATTTAAATGCCGGTTTTGTGGCGCTGACGATCAATACGTTTATCTACGTTGTCGTCAATGAAGTTGTGTACCGAATGAAGTCACAGGTGCCGTCAGTGGAGGCGGAAAAGGTTTCCTGATTAGAGGTAGAGCGTGATATAATAAACCCGCAGTCTAAAGGCTGCGGGTTTATTATTTAGGAGGAAGATCATGAGCATTCCTATATTGAGTAAACGTCTGCAGGCGCTGGCGGAGGAAGTTCCCACAGGCAGCGTCCCGGCAGATATTGGTACAGATCATGCGCTACTACCATTATATCTTGTTGGTACAGGACGGTGTTTACGTGCTATAGCTGGCGATGTGCATAAAGGTCCTTTTGAAACGGCTCGCGAAGCGGTTGCAGAAGCCGGATTTTCTGAAGTTATTTCGGTGCGCCATGGTGATGGCTTGGCGGTGTTGCAGCCAGAGGAAGCAGACGTGTTGATCTTGGCCGGCATGGGGGCCACTACTATGATTCAAATTTTTGAGGCGCAGCCGGCGGTGATGCCTGGCGTTAAGAGACTTATTTTGCAGCCGATGATTGGTTCTGGCGCGTTGCGCCGCTGGCTAGGGTGCCATAATTTTGTAGTAGTAAAGGAGGAGCTACTAGAAGAAGAGGGGCGGCTCTATGAGTTCCTAGTGGCGGAGCCGGGACATGTGGCGAAAATGCACGAAGATATTTTATTTGAGATAGGTCCGCTGTTGTGGCAAAAACAACATCCACTGCTAGCTAGGCTGTTGGACGAACGACTCGAACATGCGCACAGTGTTGCCACAGAGATGGGAAAAAGCAAGGCGGCTGTCAATACGCAGCGGTATAGGGAGCTTTGCGGACGAATTGCTGCGATGGAGGAGAAACGAAAATGTCTGTAAAATTGCAGGTAGTAATGGAGTCGCTAGAACAATTGGCGCCGCGGCGTTTAGCGGAAGAATGGGATCACGTCGGCTTGCAGCTTGGCCAGGGGGCGCAAGAGATACGGCGTATTTTGGTGGCCTTAGATGTAAACGCAGCCGTGGCAGCGGAAGCAAAGGAAGTTGGGGCCGATTTGGTTGTAGCACATCATCCGTTTATTTTTAAACCGCTGGAGCAGATATATACTGATCGTTTTCCAGGAAATTTGCTACAACAATTTTTGCGGGACAATGTGGCTCTTATCGCAGCGCATACCAATCTCGATTACGCGACAGGCGGCTTGAACGATTGGCTGGCGGAAGCGCTCGAGTTGCAGAATGTGGATGTTTTACAAGCGGGACCGGAAGAAAAACTGCTTAAATTAGTCGTCTTTGTGCCAGTTGAAGCAGTTGAAATGGTGCGAGACGCGCTGGCTCGCGCTGGAGCGGGTCATATTGGTCGCTACAGTCATTGCAGCTTTCAAAGCGCTGGAGAAGGAACGTTCTTGCCTTTGGAAGGAACTAATCCTTATAGAGGGAAACAGGGAGAACTAGAAAGAACGCAGGAGATTCGTTTGGAAACCATTTTGCCGCAGCGTATTTCCGGGCGAGTATTGCGAGCCATGTTGCGCAGCCATCCTTATGAAGAAGTTGCCTATGATTTATACTCTCTAGCTAATGAGCGTCGTGAAGGCGGGTTAGGTCGTATTGGCTTGCTGCAAGGAAAGATGACGTTGTCGGAGCTGGCACGACAGGTGGCAAAGAAGCTTGATTTACCGGGCGTGAGGTTGGTAGGGGATTCGCAAAGAAGCATCCATAAGGTAGCCGTTTGCGGCGGCGCCGGTGCTAGCTTAATCGGTAAAGCGGCTTTTCGCGGCGCTGATGTGCTGATAACCGGAGACATAAAGTATCACGAGGCGCAGCAGGCTCAAAACAGCGGCGTGGCGCTGCTTGACGCAGGCCATTTTGGTACGGAAAAGTTGATGGTAGGGAAATTGGCTCAGTATTTACAAGCACAGTCTGTAGCTGGGAAATGGAATGTGGAAGTAATGGCTGCCCAGTCGGAACGCGATGTGTTTTCTTGGGAACCGTGCGGTGAGTAGAAACAGGGGACCGAACAAGAGAAGCGGAGTAACCGGAGGAGAAAACTAAGGGTTGCGGGATTCTGAATACTCTTGGTGTGATTTGTGAAATGTATAGTAAAGAAAAAGCAATTCCGTTTGCCAAAAGGCGTAATGGAATTGCTTTTTTGTTTGCGAACAGGCTTACTCCAATAAAAGTTTCAAATACAAGCATTCCTAGCGTAACCCTCTGCGCGGCCTTCCGTGACTCTTGTTCAATCCTTATTCTCGGGCTTTTCTCGGTTACGCTGAGTAGCGTTCTCTTCTAATTTTGCAGCGGGGCAAAGAGTATTTCCGGCTCAGGAAGCTGCTTGTAGACTGCGGAAGGCTTGAAGGAAATCAACTCGTTTGTTGCGTATTGGCCGGTGGCAACGGCAGCAGTATGAGCACCAATCGCTTGGCCGCAAAGAATGTCATGAGGAGTATCGCCAATAATTAAGATTTGCTGCCCTGTGAGGGAGGGGGACTTGGTTTGCAGATCTAGCCAAAGGCGGCGGGACAGTTCATTGCGCTCTTCATCAAAATCGCAGAAGATGCTGGCGTCGAAGTCAAAGAAGTCTTTTAAACCATAATGAGTCAATTTCGCAAGGGAGCCTTGACGAGTATTGCCTGTGAGCAGCAGTGTTTTAATTTGCGGCTGTTGCTGGCTCCAGGACAAAGCTGCTTTTACGCCGGGAAGTACTAAACCCTGGCGTGCTTTTAGATGGGCTGGCAACAACGACTCATAAAGCTCAATAAAGTTCTGGCGTTCGACCGCAGAGGAGTTAGCATAGCCGAAGCGTTCAAAGATAGTTTTGGCAATAAACCAGTCGGTGCGTCCTGCTGTGGGAATGCTATCAAAAGAGGTTTTCTTTTTGAAGAAAAGCAGCATGGCTTCTTCAAATGCATAGAGGCCAGCTTTTGCGGATCGCAGCAAAGTGCCGTCA
>NZ_OY781460.1:2472500-2587500 GCF_963676855.1 uncultured Anaeromusa sp. | reverse complement strand
TGGTGTACCAGTTATTCCGCCAGGAGTACAGCTGGGTAGCTACGTTCGGAACGGATAAACGCTGAAAGCATCTAAGCGTGAAACCAGCCTTAAGATGAGGTCTCTCACAGACTCGATCTGGTAAGGCCCCTCATAGACGATGAGGTAGATAGGCCAGGAGTGTAAGGCGAGCAATCGCTTCAGCGGACTGGTACTAATCGGCCGAGGGCTTGATTTAAGTAATTACTTCGAAGTGAATCTAATCTTCTTTCTGTGTGGAGTTTTGAGGGAGCATGTAAATGCAAACTCAGTAAGACAATCCGGTGACGATAGCTGTGGGGTTCCACCTGTTCCCATCTCGAACACAGCAGTTAAGCCCACATACGCCGAAAGTACTTGGCTGGAAGCGGCCTGGGAGGATAGGTAGTTGCCGGTTAAGCAAAAGAAAAGGTATCCGTGAAAGCGGATACCTTTTCTTTTGTTTATGTGGAAGTATCCAAGCTGCGAGGAAGCTTCCAGCCAAGTACTTTCAACCTTAAAAAATAGAAGCGGCCTGCGACGGCGCGTGATGCGCCTAGGGTCGGTTGCGCCATGGATGGCGTAGCAACCGACGTCCTTTAGATAAAAATAGATAAAACTGACTAAGAAGAGTGCGCGCCAAGGACGGCAAAGCGCACGTTGGGAGGGATTGGTAGGTTGCCGGGGCAATCAAGCTGACTAAATGAGACAGCTGATATAAATCTTATATGTCGGTATCGCCAAGGCGCCGTAGCGCGGCATCCTTGTCGAAACAAGAAGAGTCTCAACTCAAAAAACGTCGGCTTACAGGGAAATACGGGAACTCGCTGCGCTCAGACATCCGTATTTCTAATCCTGCAAGCCGGTGTTTTTTGTCCTGCGGACCGTCTCGCCTCTAAAAGTTCCGCACCTCGGCGGATACTCATATGCCTGACATCGCGCAAAGGAGATGACTTCTAGCGTCCTTCCCCGGCATCCGCGTCAAAACAAGAGCTCACTCAGCTTCTGCGGACCGCTTCGCTCGCAAAAGTTTTGCCGCGGACTCCGTTGCCTGCCAGCATAGCATTTAATAGCGAAGTCACACCGGTTGGACAAATGTTATAAAAATAACCATTAAACATATTTATTGGAATGAAACAAGTTTGTTGATGTGAAACTGGAATGTGTTAGTTTACAACAACACACCGATAAAAGAAAATAATATCGATAAAATGTAAAAAAAGCTATTGACAGATGATAGTAAATCAAGGATAATGTACACAGTATTAAAAATAAATACTTCAAAGGCGAAGAACGGAATGTTCAATCCTAGTGCTGGATTCAGAGAACCGGTGGTTGCTGCGAACCGGGACCAGTGGGAAAGAAATCTCATCCGTGAGCTGTCCTGCGGAAAGAAAGTACGCATGAACGTGTTCCGAGCGTAAATCGGCAAAGTACAATGTAGGGTGGTACCGCGTTTAAACGCCCCTATCGGGAAACCGGAGGGCGTATTTTTTATACCTTTTTTTAGCAAGCGCTTTCCGACGTAGGTATCTGGGTGCAGCATTGCTTGGCGATGTTCCCATAAATAGCAAAAAGAAGGGAGGAGAGAATAATGCATTATGTGCTGGCGGTTCGCGTATACAATCATCCAGGTGTGCTACTGCGCTTGGTAAATTTGTTGTACCGACGTGATGTGGATCTGCGTAGCATGACAGCAGACTTAGCACCTGACAGCCCTACAGGACATGTTTCTCTTGGTGTGGATGTGGAGGAAGCGCAGGCGGCACAGGTATGCAAGTATCTAGAACGATTAGAAGATGTTATTTGTGTGGAAGTGCTGCAGCAAGACAAAAACTTGTGTCGTGAGTTGGCCATCTTAAAAGTTCCTAAACAGGCAACTACGGCTCGATGGCTACAACGAGGCCAAGTCCGGTTATTGGCGGAAACACAGGATGCTTGTTGGGTCATGGAAGTGACAGGTTCAGTGGAAGAGGTAACTGGTTGGATTTTAGAAGCGGAGTCCTGGGGCTTGCGAGAAAGCCGGAGAACCGGACCTGCGAGTTGGAGCCAGGAAACTGGCGCCTGAGTAAAGAGAAGAGAGGGATTGGGATGGAACATATGCTTTATGACAAGGATGCTAACTGGAAGTTGATAGAAAATAAAACGGTGGCTATCGTTGGTTACGGAAGCCAAGGACATGCGCATGCACTGAATTTGCACGAAAGTGGTGTAAAGGTAATCGTAGCTTTGCCGGTACAAAGCGCTTCGCGGGAGCGAGCAAAGCAAGCCGGTTTGGAAGTGACTACTCCTGCTGAAGCGGTACAACGAGCTGATGTTGTTATGATTTTGGTTCCTGATGAAAAGCAAGCGCGCCTTTATGCTGAAGAAATTGCACCAAGTCTGAGGGCCGGGCAGGCCTTGGCATTTGCACATGGTTTCAACGTGCATTTTCACCAAATTGTTCCTCCGGCTGACGTAGACGTATTCATGGTGGCGCCGAAAGGACCAGGACATCTGGTGCGGCGCGTATTTACGGAGGGCGGCGGCGTTCCCTGTTTGGCGGCGGTATATCAGGATGTATCAGGCCAGGCGGAAGGCTTGGCGTTAGCTTATGCCAAGGGAATCGGGGGCACACGGGCTGGAGTCATGTTTACTTCCTTCAAAGATGAGACAGAAACCGACCTTTTTGGTGAGCAAGCAGTGTTATGCGGTGGCTGTACAGAGCTTATCAAAGCAGGTTTTGATACGCTGGTGGAGGCTGGATATAAACCGGAACTGGCATACTTTGAGTGTCTCCATGAAATGAAGCTGATTGTGGATTTAATGTACGAAGGCGGCATGGCAGCCATGCGTTATTCCATCAGTGATACAGCGGAATATGGCGATTATAGCCGGGGACGCCGCATTATTACAGAAGAAACTCGTAAAGAAATGAAAAAAGTTCTGGCTGAAATTCAAGAAGGCGCCTTTGCCAGAGAATGGATTTTAGAAAATCAGGCCAATCGCCCGGGCTTTTTAGCAAGACGTCAGCAAGAGGCGCAACATCCAATTGAAGAAGTGGGCAAACAGTTGCGCGGGCAGATGTCCTGGTTGAAAAAACGTTGATAAACTGATAAGAGGAGGAAGTAACAATGGGAAAGATACGGATTTTTGATACAACATTACGTGATGGAGAACAAACGCCAGGGGTGTGCCTGGAGCTAAACGAGAAGGTGGAGATTGCCCTAGCGCTTGAAAAACTTGGCGTGGATGTGATTGAAGCCGGCTTTCCCATCGCTTCTCCTGGAGATTTCGCGGCGGTAGCGGCTGTGGCTAAAGCGGTTAAAACTCCAGTAGTAGCCGCCTTGGCACGGGCTGCTAAAAACGACATTGATCGCGCCTGGGATGCCGTAAAAGCAGCACAGCAGCCGTGTATCCATACTTTTTTGGCTACCAGCGATATTCATCTGAAGCACAAACTGAAAATGAGCCGACAAGAAGCCTTGGAGAAAATTGACAGTGCTGTACGTTATGCTTGTTCTTTGACGCCGGATGTGGAATTTTCCGCTGAAGACGCTTCGCGCTCAGATTGGGATTTTTTGTGCCAAGCTTATAGTACGGCGATTCGCGCTGGGGCTAAAACCGTGAATGTTCCTGATACGGTAGGCTATACGTTGCCGGAGGAGTTTGCAAAATTGATTCGTTATCTGCGTGCGCATATTCCCGATGCTAACCAGGCAGTATTCAGCGTTCACTGTCACAACGATCTGGGAATGGCGGTAGCCAACTCTCTGGCGGCGGTCGGAGCCGGCGCGGCGCAGATTGAATGCACGATTAACGGGTTAGGCGAGCGGGCTGGTAATGCGGCTTTAGAAGAAATTGTGATGGCTCTGGCGACACGAAATGATTTTTATCAGATGGAGACAGGCATTCAATCGCAGCAACTGTACCGAACCTCGCGCCTTGTCAGTACCTTTGCGGGCATTGTCGTGCAACCGAATAAGTCGATTGTGGGTGACAACGCCTTTGCGCATGAATCTGGGATTCATCAGCATGGTATGCTGAATCATGCCTCCACCTATGAAATTATTAGTCCTGCCAGTGTGGGCATGCAAAAAACCTCATTGGTTTTGGGGAAACACTCCGGGCGTCACGCTGTGGAAGATCGCTTGAAAGAATTGGGCTATGAGTTGTCAACAGAAAAACTGGATGAGGTATTTGGCAATTTTAAAACATTGGCAGACAAGAAGAAACAAATTTTTGATCGCGATCTGGAAGCGCTGGTTGGAGAGGGCCAACAAGCCAAACGGCCAGAATGGTTTCGTTTGCAAAGCCATCAGGTTTCTAGCGGCAGCGATATTTCAGCGACTGCGGCCGTTAAAATTGAAAGCAGCAGCGGCATTGTGGAGAAAGCAGCCTGCGGCGATGGGCCGGTAGACGCGGTATTCCATGCCATAAATGCTGCTGTCGGTTTCGAGGTGGACTTGAAGGACTATCAATTACGCTCTGTGACAGCCGGACAGGACGCCATGGGCGAGGCCTCGGTTTCGGTGCGTCAGGGCAGCCGATCTTTCAATGGACGAGGTGTTTCGACCGATGTGGTGGAGGCGAGCGCTAAAGCCTACTTGAATGCGCTGAATAAAATGATTTCTGAATGCGGCGTTCCTGCGGCAAAGGAGGCTGGCTGATGGCTGGTATGACAATGACCCAAAAAATCTTGGCCCGCAAGGCGGGGCTGGAGACAGTGCAGGCGGGGCAAATCATCCACTGTCCCATTGATCTGGCCTTGGCCAATGACATTACAGGAGCTCCGGCCATTCGGGAATTTCGCAAAATCGGTGTTCCTGTGTTTGATTCGGCGAAAATAGCACTAATTCCAGATCATTTTACACCGAACAAGGATATTGCTTCGGCGCAGCAGGCGAAGGAAATGCGTGATTTTGTCAAAGAGGCTGGGATTGTTCATTATTATGAAGTAGGGCGGATGGGTATTGAGCATGTGTTGCTGCCGGAAGC
Organism: uncultured Anaeromusa sp.; assembly: GCF_963676855.1. Classification (NCBI taxonomy): domain Bacteria; kingdom Bacillati; phylum Bacillota; class Negativicutes; order Selenomonadales; family Sporomusaceae; genus Anaeromusa; species uncultured Anaeromusa sp. The sequence goes on along the minus strand of NZ_OY781460.1, from coordinate 2,582,526 downwards.
AGGGCTGGTGGCACCGGGGGAAGTGATTATTGGCGCAGATTCCCATACATGCACCTATGGAGCGGTGGGAGCTTTTTCAACAGGCGTAGGTTCTACCGATTTGGGAGCGTCTATGGCAGCTGGCAGCACTTGGTTCAAAGTTCCCGCTGCTATTCGGGTGGAATTGGTTGGGACGCTGCCTACCTGGGTTGGTGGTAAGGATGTAATTTTGACAGTAATCGGTCAGCTTGGCGTAGAAGGAGCGCGCTATGAATCGCTGGAATTTAACGGCCCTGGAGTTGCTTCTTTGTCTATGTCCGACCGATTGACAGTAGCCAATATGGCCATTGAAGCGGGCGCGAAAAACGGCATCTTTCCTGTTGACGAAGTGACGCGCGAGTATATTGCGGGCCGGGTGTCACGTGGCTATGAAGTCCTAGAAGCGGACGCTGATGCCGTATACGAAAAGACGCTGTGTATCAATTTGTCCCAATTAGAACCGGTCGTGGCCAAGCCTCATCTGCCGGAAAATGTAGTTCCGGCCAAGGACTTGAGACAGGTGACGATTGATCAGGTTATTATCGGTTCTTGTACCAACGGGAGGCTGGAGGACTTGGCTCAAGCCGCTACAGTGCTCCAGGGGCAGCAAGTCCATCCGCATGTGCGCGCCATTATTATCCCGGGGAGTCAGGAAGTGTACCGTCAGGCCATTGCCTGCGGCTACATTGATACCTTTATTGAAGCAGGAGCAGCTGTCAGCACGCCGACTTGCGGTCCTTGTTTGGGCGGGCACATGGGTATTTTGGCGGCAGGTGAAAAGGCAGTGGCGACGACGAATCGCAACTTTAGAGGCCGCATGGGCCATGTAGAAAGTGAAGTATACTTGGCTGGTCCTGGAGTGGCAGCAGCCAGCGCGGTACTGGGCCGAATCGGAACGCCAGAGGAGGTATGCAAATGAATCGCGGACGAGTTTGGAAATACGAGGACCATGTGGATACAGATGTAATTATTCCGGCGCGTTATTTGAGTACGTCTGAACCGGCGGAATTAGCTAAACACTGCATGGAGGATATCGACGATTCTTTTCGCAACCAAGTTCGGGGTGGAGATATTATGGTGGCTGGGCGTAATTTCGGTTGCGGCTCTTCGCGTGAACATGCGCCGGTGGCCATTCAGGCTTGCGGTATTTCCTGTGTCATTGCCCATAGTTTTGCCCGGATTTTTTTTCGCAATGCCATCAATATAGGGTTGCCATTACTGGAAGTAGGAGATAGGGTGGAAGAACTGCGACAAGGGGATACATTGAAGCTGCACCTCGCAGAAGGACGCATTGAAAATCTGACAACCGGTGTTGTAATTGAGGCTGCTCCTTTACCTCGGTTTGTGGCCGAGATTGCTCAGGCTGGCGGCTTAATTGCTTATGTTCGAGCGCAAACTGGAAGGAGTGCTATATGAGAGAAGCGCAGGTTGCCGTTATAGCTGGCGATGGCATTGGCCCGGAGATTATGGACGCCGCATTGCAGGTATTTAGCAAAGCAGCCAAACGGCAAAATCTGTCTTGCACTTTTACTAAATTGCTTGCAGGCGGGGCTGCCTTGGAAGTATGCGGCGAACCTTTGCCCGCAGCGACGGTTAAGGCGGCGCAAGGAGCGAACGCGGTATTGTTGGGGGCAGTTGGCCATCCTAAATGGGATTCCATAGAGCCAGGGAAACGGCCAGAAAAAGCCATTTTGGGTTTGCGCAAAGCCTTGGGACTCTATGCGAATTTGCGTCCCGTGGAAGCGGCTTTTTCCGATGAGGAAGCGTCTCCCTTGAAAAAGGAACGTCTGGAAGGTACGGATTTAATCATTGTAAGGGAGTTGGGGGGCGGCATTTACTACGGAGAACGCCAGGAAGGCGATGAATTTGCCAGTGATATGGAATGTTACAGCGTGCAAGAAGTAAATCGGATTCTGCAATTGGCAGCGCAAATTGCCTCACGACGGCACAAAAAAGTTACTTCCGTAGATAAAGCTAACGTGTTAGCCACGTCGAGGCTGTGGCGAAAAGAGGCCAATGCTGTTTCTGAAGAGTATAAAGACTTGCAGTGGGAGCATATGTATGTGGACAACTGCGCCATGCAGCTTGTAACCACCCCGTCTCGGTTTGACGTGATTGTTACAAGCAATCTTTTTGGGGATATTTTGAGCGATGAAGCAGCCGTTTTGACCGGCTCCATCGGCATGATGCCTTCTGCTAGCTTGGGCGCAGGGCCTAGCCTTTTCGAGCCGATTCATGGTTCGGCGCCGGATATTGCCGGACAAGGCATTGCTAATCCGGTTGGTATGATTTTATCAGCTGCTTTTTGTGCGGAAATGGCTCTGGAAGCTCCAGGCGTGGGCGGCGCTATTCGTGATGCAGTACGCCGCGTATGGCTGCAGGGCTACCGCACTGCCGATACGTACCGTTTGGGCTATACAAAGGTATCGACACAAGAGCTGGCCAATCGTATTGAGGCGGAACTGGAGGGATAAAATGAAATGCACCGGCGCCAATTTATTGGTTGAATCCCTAAAAAATGAGGGCGTAGAGGTAATCTTTGGCTATCCGGGCGGGGCTATTTTGCCGGTGTATGATGAACTATATCGGCAGGAGGAAATTCAGCATGTGCTGACCGTGCATGAACAAGGGGCGGCCCATGCTGCAGACGGCTATGCGCGCGCCAGCGGGCGGGTGGGAGTATGTCTGGCGACGTCAGGGCCTGGGGCCACTAATTTGATAACCGGACTGGCGACTGCGCATATGGATTCAGTTCCGATTGTGGCGATTACAGGGCAGGTGGCAACTGGCCTAATGGGTAAGGACTCCTTCCAGGAGGTGGACATTACGGGTATGACGCTGTCTATTTCTAAGCATAGCTTTGTTATTAGAGATGTAGCGCGTATTCCCCAACTTGTACATGAAGCTTTTCGAATTGCTGCCAGTGGCCGTCCTGGTGTCGTCATCTTAGATATTCCTCGGGATATACAAACGATAGAAGTGGAAGAAGAAGAAGTACATCCTTGTTTTGCAACGCCGCCTCGCATGGTAAACTGGCCAGAGGCAGGCTTAGAAGCGGCTGTAAAAGCTTTGGCCGCGGCTCAACGACCAGTCATGCAAGTGGGCGGGGGAGCTGTGCGGGCTGAAGCAGCACCACAAGTCAGAGAGTTGGCCAGGCATTTGGATGTACCTGTAGTGAGCACTTTGATGGGCTTGGGCGTGGTGCCGGGAGATGAACCGCGCTTTTTGGGACTCACAGGGATGCATGGGAACAAGGCAGCTAATTTGGCGGTACATCACGCTGATGTAGTATTGGTCATAGGCTGTCGGTTTAGTGACCGCTTTGTGACAGCAAAACCAGAATTTGTTAAAGGAAAAACAATTATTCAATTGGATATTGATCCGGCGGAGATTGGTAAAAACATTCCTTCCCATGTGGGCTTAACCGGAAACGTAGGTTTGTTGGCCCAGGCTCTTTTAGAAAAAGTGCCCAAGGTGAAACGTATCGGTTGGTGGCAGCAAATTCAAGAGTGGTGTGAAAGCGGAAAAGAGATGGAGTCGATTTTGCTCGATGGCCCGTGGATCATGAAATTTCTTTCCACGCAGACGCAGGACCAGCGTACGGTATTTGTTACAGATGTGGGGCAACATCAAATGTGGGCGGCGCAGCATTTAACATTGCGGCAGCCGCGCACTTGGCTTACTTCCGGGGGGTTCGGGACCATGGGTTTTGGCATGCCTGCGGCTTTAGGTGCGCAGACAGCCTGTCCTGAAGCCAGGGTGGTTCATATTTGCGGCGACGGAAGTTTTCGCATGACCGGCATGGAACTGCATACCATTGCCAGCACACAAGCGCCGGTAATTTCTGTTGTCTTGGATAACGGCTCGCTGGGCATGGTTCGGCAATGGCAAGAATTATTTTTTGGAGGACGCTGTAGTTCATCCATTCTAAAAGAATTTGATTATGTAGGTATGGCCAACGCTTTGGGCGTTGAAGGGGCGGTTGCTCAAAATCAAGCAGAATTTGCAGCAGCCTTTCAGCGTGCTTGGCAAGAGCGGAAGCCTTTTGTGCTTGTAGCCAAGGTAGAATCGCAACAGGTGCGACCAATGTTGAAACCAGGCGGTCAACTGAATGAATTTATTGAGTCCATATAAAAACCGCCTCCCTTGTGGAAAGGGGAGGCGGTTTGGTTTTGGCGGCTTAGGAATTTTTTAGCGCAGCGGCAATGCGTTCTTCAATCAACGTATCGATTTGTTCACTCAACAATGCGTTATTGCGGGCAATAATCTCTGTAACCGCAGACATGGCGACCGTGGATCCCACTGAAGCCATCACTTTTGAAACAAGATGATACACATCATCATCATCTGCGCCGGCGGCTTCAAAGCCTTCAATAAACATGCCAACCTTGTCTTGATTACTTTCAAACCATTCGTGAATCGCCTGCTCTAACTGTTCCTGCGACATTCCCAACATAATGAAGTCCTCCTTAAAGGTTTTAAATCTATTGTTCTCATTTCGACAAAACGTATTTTTTTCCTCTGGAAAAACGAAAAAAGTCTGGACAGAAAGTATGGCCTGTGTTATAAATAAAGCATACAAAATTACAAGGTGTGCATGAGGTCAATGACGACCCGTCCTTGCATTGTTCATTCTAGAGCAACCAAGGGGGTGGTCTGTTTTTTTGCATACCGAACTATTTTTTTGATTTGTATTGAAAGATTAACTAAGAGGTGAAGAGTATGGCAAACGATCTGTTGTACGTTATTTCTCCTGAGCAGCACGGTGTTGCAGAAGTAAAAGCGTTGCTGGAAGCGCGTCCTGAAATTAAATTTGTTTCTCTTGTTGGCGTGGATTTGGCCGGCAATGACACAGATGAAAAAATTCCGGTTGAAGTATTTTTGGATGACATCGACGGCTTCTTAAATGGCGGTGTTGTGCAAACGGACGGCTCTTCCGTAGTTCTTACTGGTCTGGCTACATTGAACAACGCTCGCGTTGACATGACTGGCGACCGGAACGTTAATTGGTTCGTAGACTATAATTATGAGCATTTCGACGAGGAGAGCGGCAAACCAGTAGGAACGCTGCGCATCCCTGGCTTCTTGATTCATAACGATTTGCGCGTAGATTCTCGGGCTATTTTGACGGACAGCCTGGAATACGTCCAAACGGAACTGTTGAATTTGTTTAAAGCGAATCCTAATTTAGCAGGTATTACCCATGCTAAAGGAAATGAGATCGAAGAGATTCTCTTTACTTCGGCGACGGAGTTGGAGTTCTGGGTTAAAACTCCGACCAATAAGGCTGACGTAGCGGAACTATCCGCTTCGCAGGTGATGCAAGAACAATATTGGCAGCGTACCCGCGGCGAAGTCCGTACAGCGATGGAGCAAGCAGTTCTGGCCATGGAAAAATACGGCTTGCAGCCGGAAATGGGCCATAAAGAAGTTGGCGGCATCAAGTCCCGCATTGACGAAACTGGTCATTTATCCTATGTGTTGGAACAGTTGGAAATCGATTGGAAATACTCCAATGCGGTACAGACTGCCGACAACGAACTTCAGGCTCGCATTTTGGTTAAAGAAGTATTCCGGGCTAATGGTCTGGATGTTACCTTTAAGGCAAAACCGATCATCGGTGTTGCAGGCAGCGGGGAACATACTCATGTCGGTCTTGCAGCGCGCTTAAAGTCCGGCAAAATCATCAACCTTTTCTCGCCTACTGATATGAAGGCGGATTTCCTCAGCTCTGTTGGTTATGGCGCAATCATGGGAATGCTGAAAAATTATGAAGTGGTGAATCCCTTCATTTCTTCTACCAATGATTCCTTGAATCGTCTGAAACCCGGATTTGAAGCTCCGGTTTGTATTGTTACTTCTTTGGGTCACAACCCGGCGATTCCTTCTCGTAACCGTACTATTTTGGCTGGCTTGGTGCGTGATATCGGTAATCCTTACGCTACTCGCTTTGAGGTGCGCGCCCCCAATCCGTACACCAATACGTACATTGCCTTGAGTTGTTTTTACTTGAGCATATTGGACGGTGTCAGGGCGGCTGTAACGTCCGGTAAAAATACGAAAGAGCTGGAAGCTGAGTTGTCGAAAGAAGCTGGCGTAGAAGGTTTCTATCTCGAAAAAGACCGCGCTTACCGCAGCGAGCATGATGTGTTTGAAGACTACACCACGGAAGAGCGGGACCGCTTGTTTAGCAAACCGCCTGCTACTGTTTGGGAAAACATGCAGGCCATTGAGAAGTATCCTGAAAAAGTGGCTGTTTTGACACAAGGCGGCGTATTCCGCAAAGAATTAATAGACGCCTTTGTGGCTGGCGCTTTGGTGCGTTGGAAAACCGAACTTACCCAGCGGATTATTAGCGAAAACATGGACATTGTTAAATATTGCTGCTGCCTCCATGAAGCGGAAACTGCAGTGGATCTTGATTTGTATCATTGGGATCAGATTCAAGCGCTGCGGATTTACTTGGCAAAAGATACGCTGGCTCAGAAAAGCTTGTTCACACGTATTCGCGAAGCGCTGGCTGCTGGCGACTATGCGGCTGGTTCTGAACTGCAGGTTGAAATGGCTGCTAAAGTGGAAGAACTTAAATCTCTTTATATCGCTTACGAGCAAAACCTTATCGAGTGCTAAGTTTGCGTTGATGCGCAAAACATCCCCGGCTATTGTGCCGGGGATGTTTTTTGCGGTGCTATCTTGTCAGTCAGGTTATTCGATGCTATACTCTAATGAGAATTATTATGTGATTGTCGTTAAGAGTGGGTGATGCACCCACTCTTTCATCTTATGGCAGACCGGATTGCAGTTAAAGGAGGTGAATCCATGGCAAAAGTGCATGTGGAGATATTGGTGGAAGAATTGGTTCAAGCCATGATTGCCGGCACAGCCTTGGAGTTGGTAGATGTTGAGTATGTGAAGGAAAGAGAATGGTATTTGCGCGTGTTTCTGAATAAGGAAGGCGGCATTGAATTAGAAGACTGCCAATGGATTAGTGAGCAATTGGGCAGCAAACTGGATGAATTGGATCCAATCAAGGAAAGCTATTATCTGGAAGTGTCCTCACCTGGCCTCGATCGTCCTCTAAAGAAGGAACGCGATTTTGCGCGACATCTGGGGGAACGCGTCGAGGTGCATCTCTTTGCGCCTATAAACGGTGAGAAGATGCTTGTTGGTGAGTTGTTGCGCCTAGAGAATGACGTGATCTTTCTGCGCGGAGCGGAAGGAGAACTTTCTATTCCAAGGGAAAAAGCAGCGAAGGTTTCTTTGGAGATTGTATTTTAAGCTGAAAACTTAATAGGAGGAATCGTGGGTGAACGCAGAATTCATGCAAGCTTTTGAACAACTGGGAAAAGAAAAGGGAATTGCGCCGGAGGTGCTTTTTGACGCGATTGAAGCGGCGCTTATTTCCGCATATAAGCGTAATTTTCAAACGGCGGCCAATGTCCGGGTGCAACTGGATCGGCTAACTGGAGAAATTAAGGTTTTTGCGCGCAAAAATGTCGTGGAAGCTGTTGATGATGCTCGTTTGGAAATGGACTTGCAAGAAGCGCGCAGTCATAATCCAAATTACGCGGTCGAAGATATTGTCGAAGTGGAAGTTACACCAAAGGATTTTGGCCGCATTGCCGCACAGACGGCTAAGCAGGTGGTTGTCCAAAGGATTCGCGAAGCGGAACGCGGTATTATTTACGAGGAATTTTCCAATCGTTCCAGCGATATTTTAACAGGTATTGTGCAACGAATCGAACAAAAAAACGTTTTTATTGATCTAGGAAAAACCGAAGCCATCTTGGCGCCAGCGGAACAAATCATGGGTGAAACGTATCGTCATGGGGAACGTGTCAAGGCTTATATCATTGAAGTTAAAAAGACTACTAAAGGGCCGCAGATTATGGTTTCGCGGACCCATCCGGGTCTTTTGAAGCGTCTTTTTGAACTCGAGGTTCCAGAGATTCACGATGGTGTTGTCGAGATCAAATCGGTTGCAAGGGAACCTGGGCATCGCTCGAAAATAGCCGTCTATTCCCGGGATGAGAACGTAGATCCAGTGGGAGCCTGTGTGGGACACAAAGGAACACGGGTGCAGACGATCGTCAATGAACTCCGAGGCGAAAAAATTGACATTGTCAAGTGGAACCCGGATCCGGGAAAATATATTGCCAATGCGTTAAGTCCCGCTAAGGTAGTTTCTGTAGAAGTTAATGAGGCGGAAAAAATATCGAAAGTGATTGTGCCGGATTACCAGTTGTCGCTGGCAATTGGCAAAGAAGGACAAAACGCCCGTTTGGCAGCTAAGCTGACCGGATGGAAAATTGATATAAAAAGTGAGTCTCAAGCACAAGGCGAGGAGTGAGCACAATGGTGCAAAAAAAAATACCCCAACGCATGTGTGTCGGTTGTCAGGAAATGAAAACCAAGAAAGAACTGCTGCGTATTGTTCGATCGCCTGAAGGTGAGATTTTCATTGATCCTACCGGTAAAAAAGCTGGTAGAGGGGCCTATGTCTGTAAGGCGACGGCCTGCATGGAAGCGGCGTATAAAGGGAAGCGCTTGGAAAAAGCGTTGAAGCAAAGCGTAAGCCCGGAAGTGTATGCTCAAATTCAGTCTCAATTGGAGTCTTTATAATGTCGGTACATGAACAGCGTGTTATTTCACTATTGGGGCTGGCGCAGCGTGCGGGAAGGCTGATTTCAGGCGAAGTGGCCGTACGCAAAGCAATGCAGCAAAAAAAAGTTGAGTTGTTGCTGATTGCCGCTGATGCTTCCGCTAACACCCGTAAGAGTTATCAAGATGCCGCGGCTTATTACGGGGTCACATATATCCTTTTTTCCTCCAAATTGGAGATGGGAGAAGGAATCGGCAAAGCCCATCGAGCGGCAGTGGCTTTGACGGATAAGGGGTTCGCTGCGCGCGTGCAAGAGCTTGTGCGGCAAAGCGAAATGAACATGGGGGTGGATTGATGTCTAATAACAGCAAATATCGGGTTTTTGAACTCGCCAAAGAATATCATACCAGCAGCAAAGATATCATGGAGTTGCTGTCGAAAAATGAAGTGCCAGTTAAAAATCATATGAGTAATGTGGATGAAAAAGGTATTGATTTAGTGCGTAAGCACTTAGGAAAGCAACAAGCGCCGCAAGGCCAACAGGCTCCGCGTCCGCAAGGCCAACAGGCTCCGCGTCCGCAAGGCCAACAGGCTCCGCGTCCGCAAGGCCAACAGGCTCCGCGTCCGCAAGGCCAACAGGCTCCGCGTCCGCAAGGCCAACAGGCTCCGCGTCCGCAAGGCCAACAGGCTCCGCGTCCGCAAGGCCAACAGGCTCCGCGTCCGCAAGGCCAACAGGCTTCGTATCCGCAAGGCCAACAGGCTCCGCGTCCGCAAGGGCAGCAGGCTTCGTATCCGCAAGGCCAACAGGCTCCGCGTCCGCAAGGCCAACAGGCTCCGCGTCCGCAAGGCCAACAGGCTCCGCGTCCGCAAGGGCAGCAGGCTCCGCGTCCGCAATGGCAACAAGGACCGCGTCCGCAAGGTGGCCAACAGGCTCCTCGTCCGCAAGGCGGCCAACAAGCTCCGCGTCCGCAAGGCGGCCAACAGGCTCCGCGTCCGCAGCAGGGTCAACAAAATTTTGGAGGTCAACAGCGTCCTGGTGGTGGGCAGCGCAGTGGTGGCCAGCAGCAGCGTTCGCAAGGGGGCCCGCAGCGTCGTCAAGGCGGCACTGGAGGCGGTCAACGTTTTAATAATCAGCGCGGCGGCAATCAAAGAGGCGGTCAGCGTTTTGCACCGGCTGCACCGAAACAGGAAATGCCGAAACCGAAGCAAATCCGCATTGGCGAAAGCCTCAGCGTCAAGGAACTAGCGAGCAAGCTAGGGCGCGATGTCGGGGAAGTTATCAAAAAGCTGATGATGATGGGAGTTATGGCTACCATCAATCAGGAAATTGATTTTGATACTGCTTGCTTATTGGGGGAAGAATTCGGTACTGCCGTAGAGGCGTTGCCGCCGGAAGAAGACCCGACAGAAGTAAAAGAGATTGAGGATGATCCTGAGTCGCTGCAAGCGCGTCCTCCGGTTGTGACCGTTATGGGCCATGTTGACCATGGTAAGACATCCTTGTTGGATGTCATCCGTAAAACCCATGTGACGGAAAAAGAAGCAGGCGGCATTACGCAGCATATTGGCGCCTACCAGGTTGTTTATCAAGGTAAGAAAATTACCTTCTTAGATACTCCGGGCCATGAAGCGTTTACCGCAATGCGCGCTCGAGGAGCGCAGGTAACTGACGTAGCGATCTTGGTGGTGGCTGCCGATGATGGCGTTATGCCGCAGACCATTGAGGCTATCAATCATGCTAAAGCGGCAGAAGTGCCGATTATTGTGGCTATCAATAAAATGGACCGTCCTGGGGCCAATCCGGACCAAGTGAAACAGCAGTTGATGGAGCATGGTCTGATTGGCGAAGAATGGGGCGGAGATACCATCATGGTCCCTGTATCAGCACATCAAAAAACAGGTATTTCCGATTTGTTGGAAATGATTCTGCTTGTTGCGGAAGTGCAGGAACTGAAAGCCAATCCGAACCGAAATGCCATGGGCACTATTGTCGAAGCACAGCTTGACAAGGGCCGCGGTACGGTGGCTACGGTGTTGGTGCAAAAAGGAACGCTCACTATTGGTGATGCGATTATTGCTGGCAGTGCGTACGGGCGTGTGCGGGCTATGGTGAATGACCGCGGCGAACGTGTGAAAAAAGCAGGTCCTTCCATGCCTGTCGAGGTATTGGGCTTGACGGACGTGCCGGAAGCAGGCGACGTGTTGATCGTTGTAGATGACGAGAAAACGGCGCGCACTGTTGCTGAGAAGCGTCAAGACAAGAAACGTTCGGAGGAGATCAAAGAGTCGCAGAAGGTATCTCTGGACGATCTCTTCAAACAAATACAAGACGGCCAAATTAAAGATCTCAATGTTGTTATCAAAGCCGACGTGCAAGGTTCGGTAGAAGCACTGCGTCAAGCGTTGATGGGACTGAATACCAACGAAGAAGTACGTGTTATTATTGTTCACGCAGGTGTCGGCGCCATCAACGAGTCCGATGTCATGCTGGCTTCGGCGGCTAACGCCTTGATTATCGGCTTTAACGTACGTCCTGATGGCAATGCTCGCAAAACTGCGGACGCTGAGAAAATTGATATTCGCACCTACCGCGTCATTTATGACGCCATTAACGATGTCGAAGCAGCCTTGACGGGGATGCTGGCGTCGCAATACAAAGAAGTTATCTTGGGCCGAGCGGAAGTTCGCATGGTTATTTCCGTGCCGAAAACGGTTGTTGCCGGTTCGTATGTATTGGAAGGCAAGATTACCAATTCTTCGCAAGTACGGATTCTTCGTAATGGGATTGTCTTGCATGAAGGAACCGTTGAAGCGTTGCGCCGCTTCAAGGATGATGTTAAAGAAGTGGCTCAGGGCTATGAATGCGGTATTTCTGTGGAGAAATTCCGTGATATCAAGGAAGGCGACATTATCGAAGCCTTTGTGATGGAAGAAGTACGTCCCACGAGCCTGTAAACGGGAGGTGAAACGATGGGGCAATTGCGAATTGAAAAGGTTCAAGAATTTATCAAGCAGGAAGTTAGCCAAATCATTCAAAGAGATATAAAGGATCCGCGAGTCGGCTTTGTGACTGTTACCGACGTAGAAATGACGCGTGATTTGCGACATGCAAAAATCTTTTTGAGCTTAATGGGTAGTGACGAGCAGAAAAAAGCTACATGGGAAGCTCTGAATCGAGCGTTGGGCTTTATGCGCAGCGAAATCGGCAAGCGTATCCGCTTGCGGTGTACCCCGGAGCTGTCTTTGCATTTGGACCGTTCTCTTGATTACAGTAACAACATTCAAAAACTGCTGCTGCAGTTAGAGAAAGACGGTACCAATAAGGGGGATGCTTCTTCGTGAAACGACTGACGCTGCAAGAAACAGCGCAAAGGCTGCTGGCGTCGCAAAATCCGGTGTTGACCGCCCATGTTCATCCGGATGGGGATAGTTTGGGATCGTTATTAGGCCTAGCGGAATTGTTAGAAGCATTGGGGAAACGAGCGCAAATTTGGCTGGATGATGAAGTGCCGCCAGCGTACCGGTTTTTGCCGGGGTGGGAGAGAATTCAACGCTTGCCGGAGCATTCTGTTTCTTTAACCGGAGACTTGCTCGTGGTCCTTGACGCCAGCGACAAGGGACGTATTGGCCGCGTGGGAGAGTGCCTGGAAGCGCCGTTGCTCAACATTGATCACCATGTTTCCAATATGGAATACGCTGACGAACTTTATTTGGACGTCAAAGCGGCTGCTACCGGAGAAATTATTACGCAGCTGGCGGAAGAGTTTCAATGCTTTCTATCGGCTGCTGCTGCCGATGCGTTATATGTGGCGATAGCCACTGATTGCGGCTTTTTCCGTTATGCCAACACGACGCCGCAAACGCTGCGCATGGCGGCGCTGCTTGTGGAGGCAGGTGCTAGACCTGCCGAGCTTTCAGAGGCGTTGGAAAGCAGACCTTATGCCGAAGTGGTTGCTTTGCGCGAAGTGCTGGATACGTTGGAAGTGACGGCAGCAGGGCGAGTGGCTTACATTACGGTTACGCCGGAGGTAGCCGCTCGCATTGATAGTACGGAAGGTTTTATCAATTATCCTCGGACGCTAGAAGGCGTAGAGGTGGCGGTTCTTTTCAAGTTTCAAGACGATCAACATGCCCGGGTCAGCCTACGCTCCAAGGGCGCTGACGTTAGTCAAGTGGCTTTGTCCTTTGGCGGCGGCGGTCATACCCGAGCGGCCGGTTGCAGCGTGGAAGGCGATTCGCCGGAAGAGATGCGACGAAAAGTACTGTCAGAAGTAAAGAAGATATTAGGGACGGATGGAATGTGACTACGGAAGGATTCTTGAATGTTCACAAGCCGGTAGGAATGACCTCGCATGACGTGGTTTCCGTAGTGCGGCGAGCTCTGGGCGTACGGAGAGTGGGGCATGCGGGTACACTGGATCCGGGAGCAACCGGTGTCTTGCCGATTGCTGTGGGGAAAGCGACCCGGCTGATTGAATATATAACTGATACGGACAAGGAATATGAAGCCGTAGTAGAATTTGGCTATGAGACAGACAGCGGCGATTTGGATGGTCAAATTGTGGCCAGAAGCGATGCGCCGCCGCCGGAGAAGGAGATGCTCTTGAAAGCCTGCGCTGCTTTTGAAGGCGTCATTGACCAAATTCCTCCTATGCACTCAGCGCTTAAGGTCAACGGCAAGAAGCTATGCAATTTGGCACGTCAAGGGATTGTCGTGGAACGACCAGCACGCCAAATTACAATACACGCTTTAGAACTGTTGACGTATGACGGCGCTAAAGCGCGTTTGCGCATCGTGTGTTCTAAAGGGACCTATATTCGGGTGCTTTGTTCCGATTTAGCTAAAGCCGTTGGCTGCTTGGGCGTTATGGTTGAGTTATGTCGTACGCGTGTCGGTCAGTTCCGCTTAGAAGACGGAGCTTCTCTGGATGAAATTCGGGAAAAGCAAGAAAAACTGTTACAACCAATCCCTAATGCCATTGCACATTTGCCGCAGCTATTGCTGAATGAAGCGCAAAGCCGAGCTTTTTGTCTGGGACAAAAACAATGGCTGGAGCAGGTGTCAGCTGCAGATGAGATTGTAAGAGTGTGCGAGAGTGCGGATGAAAGCCTGCTGGGAATCGGTCGTGTCGAGCTGCAGGATACTCTCTGGCAATTGGCGCCGCATAAAGTATTAGCGACGCCGCAGCAGAAAGAACAAATGACAGAGGAGGAGCATGGGTTTGCAGACATTACATGAGCTAGAGGGCCTTACGGCGCCGTACGCCCATGTCGTGGTCGCCCTAGGCACTTTTGACGGCGTGCATCGTGGACATCAGGCATTGGTGACAACAGCGGTAAAGCTGGCTAAAGAAAAAAATGGCACGGCAGTGGTATTTACTTTTGCGAACCATCCTTTGTCCATTGTGGCCCCGCGTCGTTGTCCACCTCAATTGGGAACACTGCAGCAAAAAGAGCGGTGGATGCAGACGCTGGGAGTGGACGTGCTGATTTTGCTTCCTTTTACGAAAAAACTGCTGAGACAGTCGCCTGCCGAGTTTGTTGAATTGCTGATTCGGCGGTTGCAGCCGGAAGCTATTGTGGTAGGGCCTAATTATTCTTTTGGCCATCGCGGCCAGGGCGACCCGGAAATGTTGCGCCAAGCGGGAGAAGAACATGGCTTTGCTGTGCATATTCACCCGGAGGTTACGGAAGACGGCGAAATGATTAGCAGTACCGCTATACGTCAGTGCATTTTGGAAGGGCGTATGGAAGAAGCCCGTCTGTTATTGGGGCGGCCTTTTGCCTTAGAAGGCCCTGTTGTTCATGGCGAAAAACGTGGACGATTGCTTGGCTTTCCTACGGCCAACCTGCAATTACCTGCGTTGCTGGCTGTGCCGGAAAACGGCGTTTATGCTGTTAAAGTGTGTATAGAGGGAACGTACTACGCTGGTGTGGCTAATGTAGGTACAAATCCTACTTTTACAGAAGTGGAGCGTCGGTTGGAAGTTTTCTTGTTGCACTTTAATGACGACTTGTACGGAAAAAGTCTGGAAGTTGAATTTCTTGGCCGCTTGCGGGGTGAACAGCGTTTTGACGGGGCGGAAAAGTTGATTGCACAAATTAAACTGGATATCGAGAAAGCAGCGGCCTTTTTTACCAAAGAGAGCCTTTCGACGTCAGCTACAGTGTGAAGTAGCTGCAAGGCGCGTTACCACTTTACTTTTCGCGTCGTGTATGCTAAAATTACCCACGTAATAAGCCATGGAACCATAGCGCGGATGCTCGAAACTCCGACGAGTGTCTTGGCTAGTGGGGATTGGTTATAAAAAACAGGAGGTGTCGTCTATGTTGACGAACGAAAAGAAACAGGAACTTATTGAATCCTTCCGTACTCACGAACAGGATACCGGATCACCGGAAGTGCAAATTGCTATTTTGACTTCCCGGATCATCTACCTGACCGAGCATTTAAAAGAACACAAAAAGGATCATCATTCTCGTCGCGGCTTGCTGAAAATGGTTGGTAAGCGCAGAAGCATGCTGAATTACTTAAAAAACATGGATTTGGACCGCTATCGGACCATCCTGCAGAAACTGAATCTCAGAAAGTAATGAAAAGCGGGTTTCCACCCGCTTTTTTCGCGCTTAAAATGAAATTTGATTGCGGTGCGAATAAATCGTGGTTGGCAAAAGGATTGTTCTTTTGCATGTCGAATTGTACAAGGTACAGAATAATGAAGAGCAAAGATAAAGAGGAGGAATTGGCGCATGCATTCTTTTCAGACCCAATTGGCCGGACGGGAACTAATCATAGAGTCCGGTAAAATGGCCAAACAGGCTGGCGGGTCCGTCTTAGTGCGCTATGGCGAGACAGCCGTTTTGGTGTCGGCCACGGCATCGGCGGAACCACGGGAAGGAATTGATTTTTTTCCCTTGACCGTGGATTTTGAGGAAAAATTGTATTCAGTAGGTAAAATTCCCGGCGGGTTTATTAAACGCGAAGGACGTCCCAGCGAAACGGCTGTTTTAACCAGCCGTTTGATTGATCGTCCCATCCGCCCGCTGTTTCCTGATGGCTTCCGTAATGACGTACAGGTAATTGCTACGGTGCTGTCGGTAGATCAGAACAATTCTCCAGATATTCCGGCGATGCTGGGCGCTTCTTGCGCATTGAGCATTTCCAATATTCCTTTTGAAGGCCCTATCGCCGGCGTGCGCGTAGGTCGCAAAGATGGCGAGTTCATGATTAACCCGACGTTGGAGCAGCAGGAAGGCAGTGATTTGAACCTGACTGTAGCCGGTACCCGCGATGCGGTGCTGATGGTGGAAGCCGGGGCCCAGCAACTGCCGGAGTCTGTTATTTTGGATGCTATTTTGTTTGGTCATGGCGTAATCAAGGAATTGATCGCTTTTCAGGACAAAATTGTTGCTGAAATTGGCAAAACCAAACGGGAAGTATCTTTGTATCAGCCGCCTGCAGACATTGCGGCAGCAGTAGAAGCCTTCGGCGCGGAAATGCTGCGGGCAGCTGTAACCAATCCAGACAAGCTGCAGCGCGACGAAGCTACTTCGGCAGCCAAGAAGGAAATTGCCAGCCATTTTGCAGAGATTTATCCTGAAAATGGCAAGGACATCAAAAATATTATTCAAAAAATCCTTAAGAAAATTGTGCGTAAAATGATCACCGTGGATAAAGTGCGTCCAGATGGTCGCGGCCTGGAAGAAGTGCGGCCCATTAGCGTAGAAGCCGGCCTTTTGGCGCGGCCCCATGGTTCTGCCTTGTTTACGCGTGGACAAACCCAGGCGCTGACCATTACGACTTTAGGCGCCCTCGGGGACGAGCAGATTCTTGACGGCTTGGGCGTAGAAGATTCCAAGCGTTATATGCATCACTATAATTTCCCTCCTTACAGTGTTGGGGAAACCCGCCCTATGCGCAGTCCTGGACGGCGCGAGATTGGTCATGGCGCCTTGGCGGAACGGGCCTTAGTGGCCGTTGTGCCTGATGAAAACGAATTCCCTTATACCATCCGTCTGGTTTCGGAGATTTTGGAATCCAATGGCTCCAGCTCCATGGCTAGTGTTTGCGGCAGTACCTTGTCTTTGATGGACGCGGGTGTGCCGATTCAGGCACCTGTATCTGGGGTTGCCATGGGCCTTGTTAAGGATGGGGACCATTACGCTATTCTGACGGACATTCAAGGTCTGGAAGATGCTTTAGGCGACATGGACTTCAAGGTGGCCGGTACGGAAAAAGGCGTTACTGCCATTCAGATGGACATCAAGGTTGATGGTTTGAGCGAAGACATTCTGCGTGACGCCCTGGCGCAGGCCCGCCGTGGCCGCATGCATATTTTAGGTAAGATGCTGGAAGTGTTGCCGGCTCCTCGTACAGAGCTGTCCCAATACGCGCCCCGCATGATTACCCTGCAGATTCATCCGGACAAGATCCGCGATGTCATTGGACCTGGCGGAAAAATCATCAAGAAAATCATTGATGAAACCGGCGTTAAAATCGACATTGAAGATGATGGCCGCGTCGTAATTGCGGCGGTGGATATGGAAGCAGGCCAACGCGCCGTGAAGATCATTGAAAACTTGACGATGGACGTGGAAGTCGGCGCAACTTACGAGGGCCGCGTTACACGGATTATGAACTTCGGCGCTTTTGTGGAAATTCTGCCTGGCAAAGAAGGTCTTGTGCATATTTCTCACCTGGCTCGTGAACGCGTAGGCAAGGTAGAAGACGTAGTGAATATTGGCGATGCCATTACGGTTAAGGTAATGGAGATTGACCGGCAGGGTCGGGTCAATCTTTCGCGTCGCGAACTTTTGCCGCCTCTGGCCGGAGGCGAAGAAGACGTTAAACCCGCAGGCGGAAAGCCTCATCATGGAAATTCTGAGCAGCGTCGGTAAAAATTGCTGTTAAGAGTATATGCCACGAAGAAGCATAAACCGCACGGTTTATGCTTTTCTTTCTTTGGGAGGAACATGGATGTATCAAAAGACGGTATTAAATAACGGTATTCGCGTGGTGACGGAGCAACTGCCTCATTTGCGTTCAGCTAGCATGGGCGTTTGGATTGCTTCCGGTTCGCGCAATGAGCCGCCGACGTTGGCTGGAGCTTCGCATTTTTTGGAGCACCTTCTCTTCAAGGGTACAGAGAAACTTTCTGCTAAGGAAATAGCTGAAAAAGTGGATGCTGTAGGCGGTCAATTGAATGCGT
This sequence comes from uncultured Anaeromusa sp., assembly GCF_963676855.1. Lineage (NCBI taxonomy): Bacteria > Bacillati > Bacillota > Negativicutes > Selenomonadales > Sporomusaceae > Anaeromusa > uncultured Anaeromusa sp. The sequence goes on along the minus strand of NZ_OY781460.1, from coordinate 2,564,697 downwards.
ATACAGGGAAAGAACATACTTGTTTTCACATGAAGGTGTTAGACACGCACTTGCCCTTGGCGTTCTCAATTTTGGGCGAGATGCTGCTACGCCCCAAACTGGCGCAGGAAGATGTAAAAAAAGAACGCGAAGTCATTTTAGAAGAAGTAAGCATGTATGAAGATGCCCCTGATGAATTGGCGCATGACTTGCATATTGCGCAAACATGGAAAGACCACCCTTTGGGGCACAATATTTTAGGTACGCGGGAGACGTTGGGATTCATGCGAGCAGGGAGACTGCGAACTTACTATGAAGAGCAGTACACGCCGGAACGAATGGTCATTGCGGCTGCTGGGAACGTAGAGCATCAGGCTGTGGTGGCGTTGGCGCAGGAATATTTTGGCGACTTGCAGCGGCCTGCTACCGTTCAGGAAAAAGTGCCGCCTGTTTTTTGTCGTCATACCTGCTTGAAGGAAAAAGAAGGAGAACAGTTGCATGTATTCTTGAGTTTTCCTGGTATTTCCTATCGTCATCCAGACTTATATTGTCAGCATTTATTGAGCCAGGTGTTGGGAGGCGGCGTTAGTTCCCGCTTATTTCAGCGCATTCGCGAGGAAAAAGGCTTGGCCTATTCGGTCTATTCTTCCGGCAGCAGTTACAGCGATACAGGCCTGTTAAGCATTTACGCCAGCACGCGGCCGGCCAATTTAGCTGAGGTGTGGCGTTTGACTAAAGATATTGTGCAGGAAATGGCGCAAAAAGGATTGGGTGAGGGCGAGCTGCACCGTGCAAAAGAGCAGTTGAAAGGCGCTATTTTTCTTGGTTTGGAGAGCTCCGGCAGCCGCATGTCGCGCTTGGGACGCCTGGAGATTTCTTTGGGGAGATATGTGCCGTTAGAGGAAGTCCTTGCAAAGATCGAAGCGGTTACTGTAGAAAAAATGAAAGAAAATGCCGCGGCTTGGCTGGATTGGCGTCAGTCCAGCTTAATGGTGCTGGGGCCGTTGCAAGGTATGGACGATAAAACGTTTCTTTATGCAGGCCGAGGCGAGGAGGAAATGGCGTGAGGACCAGAGGGTTTGAAGTGGTTGGGGCATATAAGAAAGAAGAAATTGCTTTGCCGCAGCGCAAAACACAGGGGAGTGCCGGCTATGACTTAGCTGCCGCGACGACTACGACCATCGCGCCTGGAGAAGTGGTCCTGGTGCCGACAGGCTTGAAGGCGTATATGGCGGCGGGTGAGTATTTGGGACTGCATATCCGTTCCGGTTTGGCGACAAAGCAGAAGCTTTGCCTTGTAAATGGACAAGGCATTGTCGATGCAGACTATTATAACAACCCAGATAATGAAGGTCACATTTTGCTGGCATTGCTGAATATGGGAAGGAACGAGGCGGTCCTGCAAAAAGGAGAAAGGGTTGCTCAAGGTATTTTTTACAAGTATCTTCTTTGTGATGACGATCAAGCTGCGGCACAGACACGTCTGGGCGGTTTCGGCAGCACTGGAGAAAAATAGTTGACATAGCTTGCGCTTATATTATACAATAGACAAAAGTTTATATTGTGGATGAATAGAGGTGCGGAAAACAAAAGTACTTCCGGGGAGATCGGGCATTGCAGATCTGGAGGGAAAGGGTTTTTCGCCGAAGTGACTGACGCGCCCAGCGGCAGTTGCTGGTTTCGGGGCTGAATAAGTACGGAACTGTCATCGGATTTCCGGTGGAGAGCTAGCTCATCAAGGTAGATGCGAAGTGTTTTGCATTTTAAAACCTTGCTCCATGTTTGCATGGCGGTTTGTGAGAAGTTTTCTTCTTGCCAACCGCTTGTTTTTTTATTACAGGAACCATTAACTAGTGGTTTCCTTAAAAACTAGTAAACTTAGAAGTTTAGGTGAAATTGATAGGGAGGTTTTATTGTGATTCGAGTAGCTGTATGTGGAGCTTACGGGAAAATGGGCCGCGAGGTTTTGAAAGCAGTTTTAGCGGCGGAGGATTTAGAACTGGTGGGGGCAGCCGATCCCAATGCGCCGGCTGGTGCGGATGTCGGTCTTTTGGCTGGAGAAGGTCCTATTGGTTTGCCAGTGGATCGGGAATTAATGGTGATGCTCAGAGAGCGGAAACCAGAGGTGGTTGTGGAATTTACCAGCCCTGCAGTAGTGATGAATAATCTGCGCGTATTGTTGCAAAACAAGGTATGTCCGGTGGTTGGTACAACTGGCTTGTCTAAAGCGGATTTGGCAGAATTGACGGCCTTAAGTCAGGAACAAAATACGCCAGTATTTATTGCTCCGAACTTTGCTATTGGCGCCGTGCTGATGATGAAAATGGCTAAATCTGCAGCCAAATATTTACCTCATGTAGAAATTATTGAGATGCATCACGATCAGAAGTTGGACGCGCCGTCTGGAACGGCGTTGCGCACGGCGCAACTGATTAAAGAGGTTCGTGAGTCTTTGGCTCAGGGGCATCCGAATGAAAAAGAGATCATCCCTGGGGCCAGAGGATCGGAGTATGACGGGATGCGCATTCATAGCGTTCGTCTGCCTGGTTATGTGGCGCATCAAGAAGTCATTTTCGGCGGTTTGGGACAGACTTTGAGCATTCGTCATGATTCGATTTCGCGGGAATCTTTCATGCCTGGAGTGGTAATTGCATGCCGCAAGGTGCAAAGTTTACAGGGTGTAGTGGTTGGCTTGGAGCACATTTTGGAGTGAGAACTTAAAATCTAAAAACCTTGAAATAAGGAAAGGGGATTGCTAACGTGAAAAAGTACAATGTGGCGATTTTGGGAGCTACCGGAGCGGTTGGACAGGAATTTTTACGATTGATTGAGGAACGCAAATTCCCTTTTGCAGAATTGAAGCTCCTGGCTTCTAAACGTTCGGCGGGTAAGAAAATTGATTTTATGGGTAAGACTTATACGGTGGAAGAGGCCACGCCGGAGTCCTTTGAAGGCGTGCAAATCGCTCTTTTCGCTGGCGGCTCTATTAGTAAGACCTTGGCGCCGGAAGCGGTCAAACGCGGAGCTGTTGTCATTGATAACTCCAGTGCTTTCCGTATGGATCCGGAAGTGCCTTTAGTGGTGCCGGAAGTAAACCCGCAGGCGATCAGTGCTCACAAAGGCATTATTGCCAATCCGAACTGTTCGACCATTATTATGGTTATGGCGCTGAAGCCTATTTATGATTTGGCGAAGATCAAGCGCATTGTGGTTTCTACGTATCAGGCTGTGTCTGGTGCAGGTAAAGAAGCCATTGATGAACTGAATGATCAGGTGAAAGCTAGCTTGGAAGGCCGTGAGATGGTGGCGAATATTCTGCCCAGCGCTAGCTTGGACAAACATTATCCTATTGCTTTTAATTTGATTCCGCATATTGACGTATTTGTGGAAGATGACTATACAAAAGAAGAAATGAAAATGGTCCACGAAACCCATAAAATCTTAGGAGACTACACGATTGGAATTTCTCCGACAACGGTGCGTGTGCCGGTATACCGCAGTCATTCCGAATCGATTAATTTGGAGTTTGAAGGGCCTGTGTCTGTCGGAGAAGTGCGCAAAGCGTTGGCTGCTTTCCCTGGAATTATTGTGCAGGACGATCCGGCAAACATGGAGTATCCGATGCCTTTGTATACTTCCAATGAAAATGAGGTTCGCGTTGGCCGTATTCGCCCGGATCGTTCGGTGGAGCACGGGCTTAATCTTTGGGTTGTGGGAGATCAGATTCGTAAAGGCGCTGCCTTGAATGCGTTGCAAATTGCCGAATATATGGTCGCTAAGGATATGTTTTAAGCAAAAGGAGTGTAGAAGTTTATTATGCGGATTATCATACAAAAATTTGGCGGCACTTCGGTGGCGACGGCGGAATCCAGACAACAAGTGGTGCGCAAAGTGCAGCAAGCCATTGAAAAAGGCTATGCGCCGATTGTAGTCGTATCTGCTATGGGGCGCAAGGGCGCCCCATATGCAACCGATACGCTGATTTCACTGGCTAAAGATGTATATGCCGATGTGGCGGCTCGGGAATTGGATCAGATTATGCATTGCGGCGAGTTGATTTCCTCCATTGTGATGACAAGCACGCTGCAGGCGGCGGGCGTGCCAGCCAAAGCCCTTACCGGCGGTCAAGCGGGTATGGTGACAAACGAGGACTTTTGTAATGCTCATATATTGAAAGTGGATACCTGCAGGCTGCATCGCGAACTGGAAGCTGGCTTTGTGCCAGTAGTGTGCGGTTTTCAGGGCATGAGCGCCAATGGTGAAATCACCACCATTGGCCGCGGTGGCAGCGATACCAGCGCGGCTGCCTTTGGTGCAGCGTTGGATGCAGAGTTGGTGGAAATTTACACCGATGTCGATGGTATTATGACAGCAGATCCACGTATTGTTAAGCAGGCTAAAATGCTGGAATGTATCAGCTATGAAGAAGTCTGCCAGTTGGCGCATCAAGGGGCGAAGGTAATTCATCCTCGCGCGGTGGAACTAGTTATGCCCAAGAACATCCCGATGGTAATCAAATCGACTTTCTCCGATAATCCGGGAACACTGATTACCCATGTTACCCAAGAATGCACCGAAGGCGTAGCTCTTTCGGACCGGGTAGCCAGCGGTGTGACGTATCTGGCTCACCTTGCCCATGTCAAGGTAGCTATGGAGGCCGTTCAGACAGGTATGGCCAGCAAGAACGTATTTCAGGCGATGGCACAGCATGGCATCAGTGTGGACCTGATCAATGTTCACCCAGGGCAAATTATGTTTACTGTGGCCGACGCTATGAGGGAGAAGGCGCAACGGTACTTGCAGGATCTTGGTTTACAGGTAGAAACACGCGAGGATTGTGCCATGGTTTCGGTAGTCGGCGGTGGGATGGGAGAAGTTCCCGGTGTAATGGCTTCTTTTGTAGAAGCTTTGGCTGAAAACGATATTATGATTTTGCAGACGGTTGATTCGCAGACATCCATTTCCGTGCTGGTAGAAGGATCACAAATGGTGGAAGCTGTAACCGCTTTGCATGAAAAATTCGGTCTGGCGGACTGAAGTGGAGGAACAGAGCATGAGGACGTTCGGACATGTACTGACAGCGATGATTACTCCTTTTCATGAAGATGGCTCAGTAAATTATAAAGCGGCGGCAGAAGTAGCGAAACATCTTATTTCCCATGGTTCGGACGGTCTGGTAGTGGCAGGCAGTACGGGAGAAGCGGCTACAATGACGCTGGCTGAAAAGCTGCGCTTATTTGAAGTGGTCTTAGAGGCAGTGGGGGATCAGGCGATCATTATTGGAGGCACTGGCTCCAATGACACGAAAGCCTCTATTGCAGCAACAAAAGAGGCGGAGAAAGTAGGCATTCATGGCGCGATGGCGGTCGTGCCTTACTATAATAAGCCGCCCCAAGAAGGTATGTACCAGCATTTCAAGGCAATTGCGGAAAACACTTCTTTGCCTGTAGTGCTGTACAATGTTCCCGGGCGCACTGGCTCTAACCTTATGCCGGCCACCGTAGCGAGATTGGCAAAAATCCCTAATGTAGTAGCCTTGAAGGAAGCAAGCGGCAATCTAGAGCAGATTGCTGAAGTGGTACGGCAAACGCCGGATGACTTTTTAGTGTACAGTGGTGATGACAGCCTGACCTTGCCGGTGCTGTCTGTTGGTGGTTGCGGAATTATCAGCGTGGCCGCACACCTGGTGGGTGAGCGGATGCAAGAGATGATTGCCGCCTTTTATGCGGGACATAAAGAAGAGGCGATGCGGATTCATGGTGAACTGCTGCCGATTTTTCGACTGATGTTTATTACGACTAATCCGATTCCAGTGAAAACGGCCGTCAATTTGTTGGGCTTGCCGGGTGGAGAGTTTCGGCTGCCTATGGTGGAGCCGAGCGAAGGGGAACTGCTGCATATTCGTCAAGGTTTGACGGCAGCGGGTTTACTTGGTTAAGGCGCTCGAGGAAGGAAGTACTACGTGGAGTTTGTAGCCATTGATTTTGAAACGGCGAACCGAGACGCATCCAGCGCTTGTGCCTTGGGACTGGCAATTGTTAAGAACGGAAAAATAACGGCTAAACAGCACTGGCTGATTCGGCCGCCACAAGATTATTTTCGTACTGACTTTACGGCCATCCACGGTATAACGGCAGCGGCGGTTCGGAATTGTCCAAGCTTTAAGGAGGTTTGGCCGGAAGTGCGCCCCTTCTTGGAAGGGGCTTGCTTGGCGGCACATAATGCTCGCTTTGACCGCTCCGTGTTGCAAGCATCGTTGGAACACTACGGCATCACCGTACCTGCCAAGAGTTTCTTTGTTTGTACCTTGGAGCTATCCAGGCGTACTTGGAAACTACCTAAGAATAACTTGGCTGCGGTGGCAAGCTATCTAGATCTGCCATTACAACATCATCAGGCGGAAAGCGATGCGCTGGCTTGCGCCGGCATTCTTTTGCGTGCTGCCGATTATTGGCAATGCGCTTCTATTGACAGTTTGATCGGCAAAGCCGGTATACGCCGCATTCTTTAAAAAATGTTACAAAAATGTCCTGACTTTTGCGGTCAGGACATTTTTGGCGCCATAGTTGAATCAGCGGAAGAATTCCGCTATAATGGAAAAGACTAGAAGGAACGGCTGCTTTGTTGCTCTTCTCGTGATGAACGGCGTGTATCCATTTGCAGAATAGAAGAGGAGGTGCATCTTTTTTTGGCCAAACAAAAATTACAAATTATTCCCTTGGGCGGCTTGGGGGAAATCGGCAAGAATATGACAGTGATTCGTTTCGGAGACGATATTGTTGTGATTGATTGTGGGCTTATGTTTCCTGACGATGATATGCTCGGCATTGATCTTGTCATTCCCGATATTAGCTATCTGCAGGAAAACCGCGACCTTGTGCGCGCCATTATTTTGACTCATGGCCACGAGGATCATATTGGCGCCCTGCCCTATGTACTCAAGGAACTTAATGTCCCGGTGTACGGAACCCGGCTGACATTAGGAATTTTAGAAGGACGCCTGAAAGAAATGCATGTGTCTGCAGCGTCGCTTGTGCCGGTAAAACCCCGCGAACAGATTCAAGTGGGGCCATTTAAAATCGGCTTCTTCAGCATGTGCCACAGCATTGCGGATGCAGTGGGCATTTCCATTCAAACCCCAGTGGGAACGATTGTGCATAGCGGAGATTTTAAGTTTGATCAGACGCCTGTTGATGGCAATGTGGCCGACCTTCACCGCTTAGCAGAGTTGGGAGACCAAGGCGTTTTGGTTTTGCTGGCGGACAGTACCAATGCTGAGCGTCCCGGTCATACGTTGAGCGAACGTACGGTGGGCCTTGCCTTTGAGGAAGAATTTCGTAGCGCTAAGGGGCGTATCCTAATTGCTACTTTTTCCTCTAATGTACATCGGATTCAGCAAGCAATAGATACGGCCGCTAAGTATCGGCGCAAAGTGGCGATACTTGGCCGGAGCATGATGAATGTTGTTACTATTGCCATTGAACTGGGATATTTGCATATTCCAGAAAATGTGTTGATTGATATTGATGAAATTAATGATTATCCCGCAGCGGAGCTTGTTGTTATTACAACCGGCAGCCAGGGGGAACCTATGTCCGCCTTGACGCGTATGGCTAGTAATGATCATCGGAAAGTGGAGATTGTTCCTGGAGATACGGTTATCATTTCCGCTACGCCCATTCCTGGCAATGAAAAGCTGGTTTCTCGCACCATAGACCTTTTGTTCCGGCAAGGCGCCAGAGTGGTCTATGAGCGTACATCCGGCATTCATGTGTCAGGACATGCCAGCAGGGAAGAATTGAAACTGCTGCACAATCTGATTCGCCCTAAATTTTTTGTGCCTGTGCATGGTGAATATCGGCATCTTATTAAGCATGCACAGTTGGCGCAGGAGATGGGCATGCCTAAAGAACGGATTTTTGTTGCAGAAAATGGACAAGTTCTGGAATTCGGTCCAGACCGCGGCGTTATGGCGGGAAAAGTAACGGCGGGGAAGGTAATGGTAGATGGCCTGGGTGTAGGCGATGTCGGCAATATTGTATTGCGGGATCGTCGTCAACTTTCTCAGGACGGTATTTTGATTGTGGTGATTACCATTGATAAGCAATCGGGTATGGTTGTTGCCGGCCCAGATATTGTTTCTCGTGGGTTTGTGTATGTCCGGGAGTCGGAAGCTTTAATGGAGACGGCTCGGGAAAGAGTATTGCAAGCATTAGAACGATGCGATATGACAGGCGGAACGGAATGGGCGACCATTAAATCGACCGTCAGGGATTCCATTGGGAAATTTCTTTATGAAAAAACGCGCCGTCGTCCTATGATTTTGCCCCTCATTATGGAGGTATAATGAAGAAGGAACCTTGGCATGCATTCTCCTTGCGGGGTGTGTCAAGGTTTCCTATTTTTCTAGGTGAAGGAGAGAATGCCTTGAGCCGTTTTGCAGAGTCATTAGCAGAAAAACGATTTATCTTTTTGGCTGTTCTTGTAACTTTGGTCCTGTGCGCTTTGGCAGTTGTGTCCCTTTTTCAGACTTTTCAAGGTTGAACTGACTGTGTGAACAGGAAAAATTTTTCTTATGTAGAATTGTACGATGGTAGAGGTGAGTATGTTGCGTAAATTGTTGTCCGGGGTGCCACGGGAAATGCGTTATGAAATTTGGGGCATTCTTTTGGTTGCAATCGCAGGCATAGCTCTTTGTGCTTTGGCGGGCCTTAATGTAGGGTCTCTTGGTCAAGCTTTGAAGAAGGTGCAGACCTATCTTTTCGGTTTGGGCGCGTTTATTCCACCTCTTTTAGTTGCGGTAATAGGCGCCAGGTATATTTGGTTGAGGGTGGAAGCTGGGTATACGTTACGTTTCGTGGGTTTTATCGCGTCGTATTGGCTGCTCTTAATGCTAGTGCATCATTTGATGATTCAACCGGGACGGGAAATTCTACCGGAAAGTCTGACCGAAGGCGGCGGGCTTTTAGGAGGCATGGCCTTATTTTTATTACGTAAGTTTGTGGGTGTTGATGGCGCCGTAATTTTGATTGTAGCTGTGCTCTTATGTACGATTATGGTGACGACAACATGGTCTTTAGGCAAGACCATGCATGTGGCTAAAGATAAAGTAGATACAGGACTTCAGGAAGCAAAAGAAAAAGTAGCGGCTACTTACGAAAAAGCGCAGCTCCGGGTTGCTTTGTATAACCAGGAACGAGATGAACGCTTTGCGTCGGAACACGCAGCTAGTCCCTCTTCTCTAGAGAAACCGGCGACAGAAAAGTCTTCTGTGCCTGCTTTTCAAGCAGAACATAATGAGGAAAAGCCCTTGCGGACGACGGTCCAGGTGCGTAAAGAGCAGGAACCGCTTGGTAGTGCGGCAGAGGCAACACCAATAGAGCTATTTACGCCGCGAGAGCTGTCGGTAAATGGCTATCAATTGCCGCCTTTGGATTTGATTTACAAACCGCGCGCCACAACAAGCGCCAGTAGTCAAAAGGAAATGAAAGAAAACGCCAAAATTCTTGAAGAGACGATGGCTGATTTTAATGTGGCGGCGCGTATCGTGGATATTACCCAAGGCCCCGCGGTTACTCGCTATGAAATAGAGCCTGCACCAGGAGTAAAGGTGAGTAAGATCGTTTCTTTGGCAGATGATATTGCCTTAAAGTTGGCTGCGACGGGCGTGCGCATTGAAGCGCCCATTCCCGGCAAAGCCGCTGTTGGGATCGAGGTACCGAATCGCCAGGTGACGGGCGTAGCTTTTTGTGAGGTTGTAGAAAGTGGATCGTTTCAAAAAGCATCGTCCTTGTTGACCGTCGGCTTAGGCAAGGATATTGCCGGCCAGATTATTTTGGCCGACTTAGGAAAAATGCCGCATTTGTTGGTAGCAGGAGCTACTGGTTCAGGAAAAAGCGTTTGCATTAACACGATGATTGCTAGTTTGCTTTTTCGTGTTCGACCGGAAGAGGTAAAGCTGATTCTGGTCGATCCTAAATTTGTGGAACTGTCTAAATATAATGGGATTCCGCATTTGCTGGTGCCGGTAGTGACGGATGCGAAAAAGGCGACAGCCGCGCTTAATTGGGCGGTGCAGGAAATGGAGCGGCGTTATGCAGTTTTGGCGACGGCGCGTGTGAGGGATTTGGCGTCATATAATGCCGGAGTCGAGGAAGACAAGCGGCTTCCTTATATTGTAATTATTATTGACGAATTGGCCGATTTAATGATGGCCGCGCCCGTGGATGTAGAGGATGCCATTTGCCGTTTGGCGCAAAAAGCCCGTGCGGCAGGGCTTCATCTTATTTTGGCGACGCAGCGTCCTTCGGTTGATGTAATTACCGGAACCATTAAGGCCAATATTCCTTCGCGAATTTCTTTTTCCGTATCCTCACAGATTGATTCGCGGACTATTTTGGACATGCCTGGAGCGGAAAAGCTGCTTGGCCGAGGCGACATGCTGCTATATCCTGTAGGAATGGCGAAACCGCAGCGAGTGCAGGGCGCTTTTCTTGGAGACGATGATATTGACAAGGTGCTTGATTTTGTTCGGTCACAGCAAGAAGAAGAGCCGGAATATAATGAAGAAGTAACCGCTGGTGCCGAAACGTCAGGCAGCATGCCATCTGATTTGCAACAAGATGAACTATTGCCGGAAGCGGTCCGCTTGGTTTTGGAAACCGGTACGGCATCTGCATCCATGTTGCAGCGAAAATTGCGCGTAGGCCATAGCCGCGCGGGCCGATTAATGGACATGATGGAAGAAATGCGGATTGTCGGACCTAATATGGGGAGTCGGCCCAGGGATATTCTCATGACCTATGAACAGGCTAAAGAAATGCTGTCAGGGGATGCCGTATAAGGCTTGACAAAGATTTGAGATGTGGTGATGAATTTGCACGAAACAGTCTCGGTAGAGGATGCGTTGGCGCTGCCGCAAGTTGTGTTTGTTGATATGCGTACGCCTGCGGAATTTTCTAAAGGCCACATTCCGGGCGCCTATAATCTGCCGTTATTGGAAAATGAAGAGCGGGTGGAAATAGGTACTCTGTATAAACAAGTAGGGCCAGAGACTGCGAAAAGTCGTGGATTGGATATTGTGGCGCCACGCCTTCCTGGCTTGGTACGAACTATCAGTGAATATGCTGCCTTGGGTAAAGAAATTGTCATTTATTGTTGGCGTGGCGGCATGCGTTCAGGAGCCGTCGTGTCCGTGCTGGCTATGATGGGGATTCGTACGCGTCAGTTGCAGGGGGGATACAAGGCTTATCGCAATTATGTATTGGATCGTCTCAAGAGTTTTACAATTCAGGCCCGGGCTGTTGTCTTATGCGGTTCTACAGGCACTGGTAAAACACAGTTGTTGTATCATTTAGCGCGCTTGGGCGTACCGGTGCTGGATTTAGAGCGTCTGGCTAATCATCGAGGCTCTGTTTTCGGCCATGTGGGCCTAGGCAGCTGCTGCACGGCGCAAAGCTTTGATTCTCTTTTACTGGCGGAGCTAGAGCGGGTGAACCAAGGCGAGTATTTTGTGGTAGAGTGCGAAAGCAAGCGAATTGGCAATTTGTATTTACCGGATTGTCTTTATGAAGCGATGCAGGTTGGACATAAAGTTTTGGTGAAGACGCCTCTTGCCTTGCGGGTAAGTCGTCTTTGCGAGGAATATGTGCAAGATGACAACGTAAAACAGGTAGAAACTTTGATCGTCAGTATGCAACGGCTGCAAAAGCAGTGTGGCAAACGGAAAATTGTGGAGTGGACGGAGCAATTAGAAAAAGGAGATTTTTCTAATGTTATTGAAACTTTGCTCAAAGAGTATTATGATCCTATATATGGCTATGAGAAGGCAGCGTTAGACGAGTATGCGTTTTGTGTGGATGCAAGTGATTTTGAAGCTGCAGCAGCAACGTTGACAGCGCATTTAGAAACACTGAGGAGGTAACAACACAATGGCAACGGTAGGTCAGCAACTTTCTGCAGCAAGGGAACAGCGGGGATATTCAATTACTGACGTGGAAAAAGGCACAAGCATTCGTGCTCTTTACATTCAAGCCATTGAATCCGAGGACTATGAAGTGGTGCCCGGAGAAGTGTATTTAAAAGGTTTCATTCGCAATTATGCTACTTTTGTTGGCTTGGATGGCTCGGCCATGGTAGAATTATACAAGCAGGAGCAGCAGATTACGGTTTCCCATGAACCAATAGAAGCTGAGCTGCAAGCAGAACCGGCTCAAGAGAAAAAGAGCGCCTCAGTCTTGCCTCTAAAGGAAAATGCTCCGTTCCCAGCCCCGGCTCGTGCCGGAAAGTCTTCGGGATGGTTGGCAGGAGTGGCTGTAGTAGCGGTTTTAGTGGCAGGATATTGGTGGTGGGCGGGAACCTCTGCGCCGTCAGCCGGTGGTGCGCAGCCATCTGCAGCCTCTAAGCCAGTTATGGCTGGTGGTGGTGTGTCCAATACTGCAAACAGCAGCGCGGCCAATGTGCAGGTAAAACAAGATGGCGTTCATTTGCAAGCCTTATTCCAAGCGGATTGTTGGATTGATGTCTCTGTGGATGGCAAAAAGATTTTTAATGGTACTGCCCAAAAGGGTCAGACATTGCGTTGGGATGCAACCAAAACAGTCCATTTGACTCTGGGGAATGCCGGCGCGGTCCAACTGACTTTCAACGGTTCGCCGCAGGCAGCCTTAGGTAAAGCGGGCGAAGTCGTGGAATACGAATTTACGCCGCAAGGACCGGCTAAAAAATAGTAAGATGTTTTCGTGTTGAAAAGAAATAGAGGCTAAAATGGAAAAAACCTTTCTCCCTATTTGTCGCGCCGATATGGAAGCACGCGGCTGGGATTATGTAGATTTTTTATTTGTTAGTGGCGATGCGTATGTAGATCATCCTAGTTTCGGTCATGCAATTATCAGCCGCTGGTTGGAAAAACAAGGCTATCGGGTTGCAATTTTGGCGCAACCTGATTGGCGCAGCGCTAAAGCGTTCAAAGAATTTGGAAAACCGCGTCTAGGTGTGTTGGTGTCTGCCGGCAATTTAGACTCTATGCTTAATAAGTATACGGCGGCAAAGCGATTGCGCAGCGAGGATCGCTATGCTCCCGGCGGTAAGGCTGGTTTTCGGCCGGACCGGGCTACGTTGGTGTACTGTAGCCGCATACGGGAAATCTGGAAAGATATTCCCTTAATTATTGGCGGCATTGAGGCTAGTCTGCGACGTTTTGTGCACTATGATTACTGGGAAGATGCCTTACGCCGCTCAATTTTAGCGGATAGTCATGCAGATCTTCTGATTTATGGAATGGGCGAGAGGCAAATTCAGGAGATCGCTAACCAATTGGAAAGCGGTATTCCAATCGCGCAGATCCGCCAAGTGCCTGGGACCTGTTTTATTGTAGAATCGCAAGAAGAAGTTTGGGATGCGGTGAAACTGCCTTCTTGGGAAGAATGCCGACAAGACCCTAAAGCTTTTGCTAAAGCAGGGGGCTTGCAGTTTTTGGAACAGGATCCTATTCGTGGCAAAACATTGCTGCAAGAACAGGAACGAGGATTTTTGGTGCAAAATCCTCCGGCGATGCCATTGACAACGGCAGAACTGGATGCGGTGTATGATTTACCATACATGCGGACTTGGCATCCCTCTTATGATCAAGCTGGCTGTGTGCCGGCCATTGAAGAAGTTCAGTTCAGCTTGGTTAGTCAGCGCGGCTGTTTTGGAGGCTGCGCTTTTTGTGCCATTACTTCGCATCAAGGACGTATCATTCAAAGCCGGAGCCATGAATCGCTTTTACAAGAAGCGCGTCTTTTGACAACTCTCCCCGAATTTAAGGGCTATATTCATGACGTTGGCGGCCCTACAGCCAATTTTCGGCAACCGGCGTGTGCGTCGCAGTTGGAGAGAGGCGCTTGTCGTGGCAAAAGCTGTCTTTCACCGGAACCTTGCGTGCATTTGCAGGCGGACCATCAAGATTATCTGCAGCTGTTGCGCAGCTTGCGCAAGGTTTCTGGAATAAAGAAAGTCTTTATTCGCTCAGGTATTCGTTATGATTATTTGCTGTTGGCTAAAGATCGGGATGAATTTTTGCATGAATTGTGCCAGTATCATGTAAGCGGCCAACTAAAGGTGGCACCGGAGCATGTTGCGTCAAAGGTTACTCAGATTATGGGGAAATCGGGCAAAGACTGCTATTTGCGATTTCAAGATGCGTATCGCCGCGTAAACCGTGAACTGGGCAAGGAACAGTATCTGGTGCCGTATTTGATGTCCAGTCATCCCGGTTGTGGGTTGGCAGAAGCTGTGGAATTAGCGGAATTTTTACGTGATCAGGGGTACTATCCAGAACAGGTGCAGGATTTTATTCCCACACCGGGAAGTTTATCTACCTGCATGTATTATAGCGGTATTCATCCGTTGACTGGCCAGGCTGTGAAGGTTTGCCGCGACATACATGAAAAAAAACTGCAGCGTGCGTTGCTGCAGTTTCGTAATCCGAAAAATCGGGCTTTGGTGCATGAAGCGTTGCTTAAGGCGCGTCGACAGGACCTTATCGGTCATGAAAGCCGTTGCCTGCTGCGGCCCCTCCCGGGAGAAGCGCAAGCTTCGCCGGCAGGGCACCAAGAGAAAGATTCCCGCGCCAAAGGCGGTCATCGTGGCGCAGGAGTGCGCCAGGGAGGCAAAACTGCCAAAGGTTCTGCACGAAATCAACGGGCAAAAAGCAACCGGCACTCAGGAGATAAGAGATAACGAAAGATCATGGCATTAAGCAGTAAGGTCAAGCCGGCGTCTAGATAGGCTCCGAAGAAGAAAAGAATGGGTACGGCGATAATAATAGCTAGGGCGGAGATAACCAAAGAAAGCTTGCGCCCCCAGGGCAGCAATTGAGCGATGCCCACGCTGGCTGGCAGATACAGTAAGGCAGAGCACAACGATACCCAAAATGTTGCCAGTTCCTGCTGCTCTGCAATGGCTTCGTAGAGACTGAAAAGATTGCTAAGACCGTAAAGAAGGAAGTAGATGACGATCAAAACCAAACGCAAAGTTAGCTTTGGGTGGATCAGTCGAGATAGAAACGAAGTTCGTTCCGCCTGCTTTTTCTTATGAAGACCATTTTTTTGAGGCGGTACCGGAGAAGAACCTTTAGCCAAGTGAATCCCTCCTAGATGTATAAGGAACTTTGACGGAAACGTCGGTTCCTATCAATAAGTTTCGCCTATTATTGTACCATATTTATTCTATTGCGACAGGGGTGCTTTGGAGGAATAAATCCATGAAACGATATGCTCCTATTTTTTTGTTGTCTCTTTGCCTAGTCATGGTTGCTTTTGTGGGCAGTCTTCTACTGTCGGGGCATGCGGACGAAAAAACAGAAGACTTTTTGCCGGAAATAGTTATCTATACGACACTACCGGCGGAGACAGTGCAGTCTCTTTTGACAGAGGAAGCACAAAAACAAGGGTTGAAGCTGCAGGTGCGCTCTTTTACCGCTGCCGCTGATTTGTTGAAGCAATTGCAGCAAGAGCAGCCGGCACCGCAGGCTAGTTTTATTTTGACAGAACGCATGACACTTTTACGGGCGAAGAAAGACAAGCGACTGCAGGAGTTTTTATCGGAAGAGGCGGATCTTGTTTCTGACTCTTTAAAAGATGAAGATGATTTTTGGGTCGGTCTGTGGTATGATCCCTATGTCTTTGTTGTTAACCGAGATGCGGCAAAACAATGGAAAAGCGTGCCTAATGATTGGGAAGACATTGTGAAGCAAAGTGAGCTGCGGGTGGCTATGACTGACTTTTTGGCGGCCGAGGCACCGGCTCAGTTAATGGAGCAGTTGAGCGAAGTGTATGGCAGTCGCGAGAGTCTTGCCTATTTGGCTAAGTTACATCCCCAAGTAGTGCGGTATGCTAAATTTTTATCAACTCCGGTTCGAATGGCTGGTATGGGAGAAGCGGATTTGGCGATTACTCCTTACAGCGAGGCGGAAAAATACGTACGTGACCAATTTCCGGTGCAACTCGTCTGGCCGGAACATGGGACAGCCTATATGTTGACAGGGGGCGCTTTGGTTAAAGACGGTCCCATGCAGAGCGAGGCAAAAAAAATGTTGGATTGGCTGTTGTCGCCTGCGTGCGCTCAAAAGCGGGAGGCTATCTCGTTATTGGCGTTGCCTGCCAACCCAGAAATACAAAAAAGTCCGCGGCCGGTTCTTTGGGAACTGCGTGATGAAGCGTTGCCTGAAGGAGCGCGACAAAAGCAGTTGGAAGCTTGGTTGCAGAATATTCGCTTGGGCTTGAAAGCTCCAGAAGGGAACGGGATACGAATGGAGGAACAAAAGAAATGATCAAAGCCGGCTTTGTAAGCTTGGGCTGTGTGAAAAATTTGGTAGATACGGAAGTCATGCTTGGCTTGCTGCAGGATGGCGGCGTAGAGTTGATTGATAATCCGGCGGAAGCAGACATTTTAGTCGTCAATACTTGCGGTTTTATTGACGCTGCTAAAGAAGAATCGTTGCAGACGATTTTGCAGATGGCGGAATTTAAAAAAACAGGACGCTGCCGTGGGCTTATTGTGGCCGGCTGTTTAGGCCAGCGGTATCAGCAGGATCTTTTGGATGAAATGCCGGAAGTGGATGTGATTTTAGGAACTGCTGCCTGGGGGCGAATCCAGGAGGCTGTGGCTGCAGCACTAGAGGGACGTCGGGCTTTGTTTATTGATAGCCTGACTACGCTTTATGACGAAAAAACCCCCCGTATCTCTACTATGCCTTCTTATAGCGCTTACGTTAAAGTAGCCGAAGGCTGCAGCAACTGCTGCACGTACTGTGTGATTCCCAGCGTGCGCGGCGCCTTTCGCAGCCGCCCCATTGAGTCGATTGTAGAAGAAGTGCGGCGCTTGGCCCAAAAGGGCGTGAGGGAAATCAATCTGGTGGCGCAGGATACCACCAGTTATGGCAAGGATATATACGGGCAGCCTAACTTGGTGGCTCTCTTAAAGGAACTGGCCGCCATCGACGGGGTGGAATGGATCCGCCTTTTGTATTGTTATCCCCGCTATTTTACGGACGAACTTATTGCCTATATGGCCAGTGAGCCGAAAATATGCCGCTACGTGGATTTGCCGTTACAGCATATTCATGATACTGTTTTGCAGGCTATGAACCGTAGGGATCGTCAAGCGGACATTGACACACTGCTGCAAAAAATCCGTCAAGCCATGCCGGATGTAGTGTTGCGCACCTCTTTTATCGTTGGCTTTCCCGGTGAAACGGAAGCGCAATTTGCTTTTTTGGAGCAATGGCTGGAGACAGCGCGTTTTGACCATGTTGGCGTGTTTACGTATTCTCAAGAAGATGGAACTGTGGCTGGCGCCATGGAAGAGCAAGTGCCGGAAGAGGTGAAGCAGGAACGCTATCATCGCTTAATGGCGTTGCAAAGTAAGATTTCAGAGGAAATAAACCGCTCATTGGAGGGACGGGAGTTAACGGTCATTGTTACGGGGCTGGATGAGGCGCGTCCTGAGGTGATTTTAGCTCGTTCTTATCGCGAGGCTCCGGATGTGGATGGACAGATTTATGTGGAAACGGCTGGGCAAGGCGGGTTGAAAGTGGGCGATACGCTCAAGGTGCGCATTGCGCAGGGATTTAGTTATGATTTGGTGGCGGAAATTGTTGATTAAAAAACCTGGGACCATACAAAGGGGAGATCAAGGTGATTGCAGAAATTATCAGTACAGGTACGGAACTGCTTCTGGGCGAAATTGTAAATTCCAACGCAGCCTATATTGCCCAACGGTTAAATGAAGCGGGCATTACCGTACATTACCAGAGTACGGTAGGAGATAATCCACTGCGGATGGAGGAAGTGCTTAAGCAAGGAATGGCCCGTGCCGAGCTGGTGATTACCACAGGCGGTCTGGGACCGACTCAAGGGGACATTACCCGGGAGGTGTCCGCAGCTTTGCTGGGGGTGGAAATGGTTGAGGATGCGGCTACAGTGGAGCATCTGCAGACGTTTTTTCGCCAGCGAAAGCTTCCTATGGCGGAAAGCAATCTGCGTCAAGCGCAACTGCCTGTGGGGGCGATCATTCTGCCCAATTGTTGCGGGACGGCGCCTGGAAGTATCTTGGAACATGCCCAGGGGGTTTTGATTAATTTGCCTGGGCCGCCTGTGGAGATGCAGGCCATGTTGGAGCAGCAGGTGCTACCATGGCTGAAAAACTACCGGCCGACGTTAGGATGTATCCGCTCACGCATATTCCGGTGCGTAGGTATTGGGGAATCGCTGCTGGAAGAGAAATTGATGGATCTAGTTCTGTCTCAGGGAAATCCAACAGTAGCTTTTTTGGCCCGCAGCGGCGAAATGTTGGTGCGCCTGACGGCGCAGGGCGAAACGGAAGAAGCGGCGTTGCAGCTTATGGAGCCTTGGAGTACGCAGATTCGCGAACGACTGGGCGATGCTGTCATCAGCGATGACGACGCGACATTGGAAGAAGTAGTTGGACGAGAGCTCCTGAAAAAGGGTTGGACGCTGGCTACGGCGGAATCTTGCACCGCTGGCATGGTGGCGGCCCGCATGGCCAATGTACCTGGTTCATCCTGCTATTTGACCGGCGGTATTGTAGCCTATGACAACCGGATCAAGCAGGAACTCTTGGAGGTGCCGGAATCACTGCTGCGAGATTTTGGCGCGGTGAGCGTGCAGACGGCGGAAGCCATGGCCATTGGTGCCCGTAAGGCCTGCGGCGTTGAAGTAGCCTTGGCGACAACCGGCATCGCTGGTCCTGATGGAGGCAGCGCTGCCAAACCTGTTGGTCTGGTGCACATGGCTGTTGTGGGACCATGGGGGATTTGGCAGGAAGAAGGACGGTTCTATGGAAGCCGTCAACAGATTCGAAGCCATGCGACAGCCCGGGCATTGGCGCTGCTAGTGCGATATTTACGCCAGTTTGAGGCAAAAAAAGACACTGATAAAAAAACGACTTAATTTGTTGTTGGTTTATAAAATAGGAGGAATTTATTTTGGAAGAAAAAAACGTAAATTTTGAAGAACTGGGAATTAGCAAGAAAGTATTGAGTGCGTTGAGTGCTATGGGCTTTGAAGCGCCTTCGCCGATTCAGAGTGAGACCATTCCCCATGTTATGAATGGCAAGGACATTATCGGTCAAGCGCAGACCGGTACAGGCAAAACCGCCGCTTTTGGCATCCCGCTGGTGGAAAAAGTTACGCCAGATAAGGTTGTGCAGGCGTTGGTTCTGACACCTACACGGGAGCTGGCAATTCAGGTGGCTGAAGAGATTTCTAATATCGGCAAAGTCAAGCGTGTGCGCGTGCTGCCAGTATACGGCGGTCAACCGATTGATCGGCAGATTCGCGCCATTCGCGCTGGAGCCCAAATTGTAATCGGTACACCGGGGCGTCTGTTGGATCATATTCGCCGCCAGACATTGCGCTTAGATAAAGTGCAGATGGTTGTAATGGATGAAGCGGACGAAATGCTGGACATGGGCTTTGTAGAGGATATTGAGTCGATTTTATCGCATACGCCGGAAGAATCGCGTCAAACTCTGCTTTTCTCGGCTACCATGCCTGCTGCTATCGCTTCGCTGGCCAAACGTTATATGAAAGATCCTTTTACCGTGACCATTAGCCGCGAGCAGCTTACAGTACCGGCTATTGAACAGTTCTATTATGAAACAAGAGACAAGCTAGAGGCGTTATGCCGGGTACTTGATCTGGAGGAAACCGGTAAAAGCATTGTTTTCTGCCGTACGAAAAAAGGTGTGGATGACTTGGTAGCATCCTTGCAGACACGCGGCTATCTTGTGGACGGCCTGCATGGCGATCTCAGCCAAAATCAGCGTGACCGCGTTATGAAACAGGTCCGCAATGGTAAGCTGGACATTTTGGTTGCTACCGATGTGGCGGCGCGTGGTATTGATATTGACGATATTACCCATGTTATTAACTACGATATCCCGCAGGATCACGAATCCTATGTGCATCGTATCGGACGTACGGGACGCGCCGGACGGACTGGCGTGGCGCTGACCTTTATCAATCCTCGCGAGTTCCGCCAACTGAAGAGCATTGAGCGGGCGACGCACAGCCGGTTGGTACGCCGTGCCGTGCCCAGCGCTTCCGATGTGTTGAAGCGTCATGAAGAAACGCTTAAGGAGCGGCTGGCCACCTTGATTTCTCGTGGCAATCTTGACGAGTATATTTCAATTGTTGAAGAAATGGCTGAAAGCCATGATGCGGTCGATGTCGCTGCAGCGGCCATGAAGCTGGCGCAAGAAGGCTTTAAACTGGTGGAAGAGACACCGGTTATGATGGAAAATACAGAGGGCATGGTACGGCTCTTTCTGAATGTCGGCCGTGCGCAGAATATTCGCCCTGAGGACATTATAAGAGCGATTGCTACGGAAGCCGATATTCCCGGCAAAGCTATCGGTATGATCAACATTTATGACCGCTTCACTTTTGTTGAAGTGCCCCAGAATATAGCTGAACGGGTCATGGCGGTCATGCATAAGGGCACCATTAAAGGCTACCAGGTCAATGTGGAGCCTGCTAAAGGAAAACGTTAAAAACCGGACCAGACAGAACTGCGGAAAACTTGGTTTCAAGTTTTCCGCAGTTTTTTTCTTAAGGCTTCTTTGTATTTGAGACAAGATTTACGCATGCCTCACCTTGACTTTCCGAACCTTTGTTTGGTAAAATAAAAGAGGATAAATAAAGGGGGCGGAACAATGGAGCGACAGAGTGCGGATAAGATGCGGGCGTTAGAGCAGGCGGTCAAGCAAATTGAGAAAGATTTTGGCAAAGGTTCGATTATGAAGCTTGGCGAGGCTGCCGCGAAAATGAACGTAGAAGTAATTCCTTCAGGCGCATTGTCCTTGGATGTTGCCCTTGGCGTTGGCGGTGTGCCACGGGGGCGTGTTGTGGAGATTTACGGACCGGAGTCATCTGGTAAAACAACGGTTGCTTTACATATGATTGCGGAAGCGCAGCGTTTAGGGGGCGTAGCGGCGTTTGTAGATGCCGAGCATGCGCTCGATCCAGTATATGCTCGTAAGCTGGGCGTGGATATTGATAACTTGCTGATTTCGCAGCCGGACAATGGCGAGCAGGCGCTGGAGATCACCGACGCCTTGGTGCGCAGTTCCGCCATTGACATCATTGTCATCGACTCGGTAGCCGCGTTGGTTCCCAAGGCGGAAATTGAAGGCGAAATGGGCGACTCTCATGTGGGACTTCAAGCTCGTCTGATGTCGCAGGCTATGCGAAAATTGACTGGCGCCATCAGCAAATCTCGTTGTACTACGGTTTTTATTAACCAGATTCGGGAAAAAGTCGGGGTTATGTTCGGCAACCCAGAAACAACGACAGGTGGTCGAGCACTGAAGTTTTACTCTACCATTCGCCTAGATGTGCGACGCATTGACAGCGTCAAGCAAGGCAACGATATTATCGGCAATCGCACCCGGGTTAAAGTTGTAAAAAACAAGGTGGCGCCGCCTTTCCGGCAAGCAGAATTTGATATTGTGTACGGTGAAGGCATATCTAGAGAAGGAATTATCTTGGATATGGCGACCGATTTGGATATTCTTGAAAAAAGTGGTTCTTGGTATTCGTATCAAAGCAATCGGCTGGGACAGGGAAGAGAAAACATCAAACAATTTTTCAAGGAAAACCCGGCAGTAGCGGATGAAATTGAAGTGCAAATTCGGCAGAAACTACTTGGCAGCAAATTGCCGGCAGAAGAGGCGGATGAAACTAAAGTTGCGAAAGAAACCAAAGTTGCGAAAGAAACTGGGGATGACGAATGAATACATCCCGTGAAGTAATAAAAGCGGCGCTGCAGATGTTGCAGCGCCGCTTTTACAGCAAACAGGAACTGGCGGAAAAATTGCGGCGCAAGGGAGCGGCGGAAGAAGCGTTACAAGAAGCGTTAACGCAATTGGAACAGTGGAACTACCTAAACGATCAGCGTCTTTGTAAACGTCAACTGCTTCTAAAGGTACAGGAAGGTCGTTATGGGCGCTTGCGCATTGAGCAAATCCTCCGGCAGAAAGGATTTGCCGGAGGGGATGTAGCCGAAGCTTGGGCGGCGCAAGAGGCGGAATTGCCTGCTGAAGAAGAACGGGCTTTGCGGCTCTTGCAAAGACGATTTCACTCAGACAGTGAAGAAGAACAACGTTTAATGCGCTTTTTATGGCAAAGAGGATTTTCGGCGGCTGTGGCGAGAAGAACTGTGGCTTTGTACTTGGCGGGAAACGGGGCGTCTTCTTGACACTGTTGTAAAAACCAAGTAAAATAAAATCGTTAACTCGCCAAAGGTTGACAACATCCATACGGTCATTTCCTTGCCGAGATGTCGGGGGGATGCTAAGGTTTGTTGATGCAAAAGCCGAGTGATAGCTCGGCTTTTCCTTTATGCATAACAAGAGGTCTTATGATGCGTCTCGGCATGGAGAACGATGCCGTACTACAGATGAACTAGAACCATATGAAGTACTTATAAAAAAAGGAGGTGTCGAGTTATTATCGAAGTAATTGCAGCAGCCGTAGTTATGGGAGCAGTCGGAGTCGGAGCGGGATATTGGATGCGAAAAAGTACCGCAGAAGCTAAGATTGCCTCAGCAGAGGAAGCGGCGCGGAAAATTGTAGAAGAAGCCGAGCGGACCGGAGAGTCGCGTAAAAAAGAGGCTTTGGTGGAAGCCAAAGAGGAAATTCATCGTTTGCGCGTGGAAATGGAACGTGAAGGCAAAGAACGCCGTGGCGAATTGCAGCGTCTGGAACGTCGTTTGGTTCAGAAGGAAGAAAATCTGGACCGAAAAATGGATGCTGTGGAAAAAAAGGAAGAAGTTTTAGGACGCAAAGAAGGCGAAGTAGAGCGCGCCCAGGAAAAAATAAATGCGGTCTATGAAAAGCAGCTGGCAGAATTAGAACGTCTTTCCGGCATGTCGTCGGATGAGGCGCGAACGCTGTTGCTGACTCGTGCGCAAGAAGAAATTCGTCATGAAACAGCTATCATGATCAAAGAAATGGAACAGCAGGCGAAAGAAGAAGCCGATAAAAAGGCGAGGGAAATCGTGTCTGCAGCTATTCAACGCTGTGCAGCCGATCATGTTGCAGAAACCACGGTTTCTGTGGTAGCCTTGCCGAATGATGAAATGAAGGGACGCATTATTGGTCGGGAAGGCCGGAATATTCGTACCTTAGAAACATTGACAGGCATTGATTTGATTATTGACGACACGCCGGAAGCGGTTATTCTTTCCGGATTTGATCCGGTGCGCAGGGAAGTTGCCCGATTGGCTTTGGAAAAGCTAATTACAGATGGCCGTATTCACCCGGCGCGGATTGAAGAAATGGTAGAAAAAGCGCAGAAGGAAGTTGAACAGCGTATTAAAGAAGCCGGCGAACAAGCTACGTTTGAGACCGGCGTTCATGGTTTACACCCTGAAATCATTCGGTTGTTGGGCCGTTTGAAATACCGCACCAGCTATGGCCAGAATGTTCTTAAACATTCTATTGAAGTGTCTCACTTGGCTGGCGTTATGGCTGCCGAGCTGGGTGTGGATGTTATGCTGGCGAAACGGGCCGGTTTGCTCCATGACTTAGGAAAAGCAGTGGACCATGAAATGGAAGGGTCCCATGTTACCATCGGCGGTGATTTGGCGAAGAAATATCGTGAGTCGCCGGAAGTGGTTAACTCTATTTTGGCGCATCACGGCGATGAAGAGCCGCGAACAGTGCAAGCTGTGCTTGTAGCGGCAGCAGATGCTATTTCGGCAGCTCGTCCTGGCGCCCGTAGGGAAAGCCTGGAAAGCTACTTGAAGCGTCTGAGCCGTTTGGAAGAAATCGCCGAGTCTTTTGAAGGCGTAGAGAAATCGTTTGCCATTCAGGCTGGTCGTGAAGTACGAATTATGGTCAAACCTGAAAAGATTGACGATTTAGCGTCGGTTCGTTTAGTACGGGATATCGTCAAACGGATTGAGAATGAACTGGAATATCCGGGACAAATTAAAGTAACGGTAATTCGGGAAGTTCGCGCTGTTGAATACGCAAAATAACTAAGAGAAGAAAGAAACGACCTTATTTAAGGTCGTTTCTTTTCCGTCTGGTTTGATTGGCTGCAAGGCGCGCATAGCGCTGGCGGCAGGGGGGAAACATGAGTAAAGTAATGCAGGAAGAAGCATTTCCAGAAGGGGTTAATCTGCTGTTCGCTATTTTAACTCGGTATCCGGAAATTGGCTATCTAGAGTTGGGTGCGGAAGAACGGGTTCTTCACTTGACATTTTTTGTACAAGAAACCTTGGATGAAGAACGCGCTCGTTCACTAGGAGAACTACTGTTTGAAAGCGCGACTGCCTATCATTTGTTGGAAGGGTATGTCTATGACGCGATGGAATTTGAATACTCTTTTCATGAAGGCGTAACTTTTTTGACGATTGTGCGGGATCTTAATAGTTTATCGCGCGGCGAAATTTCCGTGTTGGTGGAAGTACTGAAGGATCAACTGGAAGCTACGCTAGTGGTGGATTATCAAGCGGAACTGCCTCCGGGGACAGAGGAAATTCCTGGAGATGAAGAATATTTAGATGGTTTATTTCAAAGTATTCGCCGGTTGCCGCCGCAGACGTTGATTGGCATTCGGGAAGACGGACGCGTGTTGGTATACACGCAGTAAGGAGGCCGGTTTGAAGCTGTTCTTTGTTGGTGATATTTGCGGTCGTCCAGGACGACAAGCGGTGCAGACGCTTATTCCCAAACTGCGGCGCGAACTGGATTTGGATTTTGTCATTGCTAACGGGGAAAATGCCGCAGGCGGCGTAGGCCTGACTCCTGACATTTTACAGGAATTTTTGCAGCAAGGCGTTGACGTGGTAACAAGCGGCAATCATATCTGGGATAAACGGGATATTTTTAAATGCATTGACGAAGAACCTCGTCTGCTGCGTCCGGCAAATTATCCTGCAGGCACTCCAGGGAGAGGCTGGGGGGTATTTGAAACGCCTTTTGCCCGTATTGCTGTTGTTAATTTGGCAGGAAGGGTATATATGCCGCCAGTAGACTGTCCTTTTCGTGCGGCAGATGAGGTGCTGCGCCAGATCGGCAGCAAGGCAGATTTGATTGTTGTGGAAATGCATGCTGAAGCGACTTCGGAAAAAAAAGCACTAGGATACTATTTGGATGGCCGCGTTGCTTGCGTAGTAGGAACCCATACGCATGTGCAGACGGCGGATGAGCAGATACTGCCTAAAGGCACTGTTTACCTAAGCGACTTGGGCATGACTGGGGCGGAGGACTCTATTCTTGGTATGGACAAGGACATTGTGCTGCAAAAGTTTCTGACCGGCTTGCCAGTGCGCTTTGAAGTGGCTTCTGGGGCGGCTGCTTTATGTGGTCTTTATGTAGAGTTTGATTTGCGTCGGAAATGTGTTCGGGAAGTCCGACGCATCCAAGAAACCTTATAATTTGCGATTGTTAAAATTGTTTGAATTTTTTTTTGTAAGAAAAAGGATTTTGCTTTCTAAAACCGAATACCTCCTTTATGTGTACCGAACACCGAGGCTTTATACGACAAAGGAGGTCAACGGAAATGGACGTGTTAAAAGTATCAGCAAAATCGAATCCTAATTCGGTCGCAGGGGCGCTGGCAGGGGTATTGCGCGAACGCGGCGGCGCGGAAATGCAGGCGATTGGCGCAGGAGCCCTGAACCAGGCTGTTAAAGCGGTTGCCATAGCCAGAGGATTTGTCGCTCCTCATGGAGTTGATTTAATTTGCATCCCGGCCTTCACAGACATTCTGATTGAAGGGGAAGAGCGGACTGCAATGAAGTTGATTGTAGAGCCGCGCTGAAACAGAGTTCAGAGAAAACCTGTTCATTCGCTGAACAGGTTTCTTATTTTTTATAAGAGGTGTATGACGATGAAAATAGAGTGGCTTGGCGAGAAGACGGTAAAAGGTGGCGCGTGGGTTTTGCCGGTTTTTCAAGGAGAACAATGTTTGGGAGAAGAAGGCAAGAAAATAGATGCGCAGTTGCAAGGGCGATTGGGTGCTTGGCTGCGACAGGAGAACTGCTGTACTGACAAGGGCGATACCTTTTTTCTCCGTTCCTGCCAAGCGGATTTGCCGGACATTCTTTTGCTGCAATTTGGCAAACGCGAGAAGGTAAATGTTCAGGCGGTTCGTTTTTGTTTAGGACAGGCGGTGCGCGCACTAGAAAAAGCCAAAGTCTCTCAAACTAGTTTTTTACTTGATGAACTGGAGTTGGCGCTGGAAGAGAGTGCTTATGAAGCGGCATTGGGAGCTATGTTGGGCGGATATCGCTTCGATTGCTATAAGAGCAAAAAGAAAGAAGCGGTGCTGCAGATTCTATTTCTTCAGACGCAGCATGCATTAACCCCATCTTTAGAACAGGCGCTGCAAGCTGCTATTATAACCGGGGAAGCCGTGCTGCAAGCTAGAAACTGGGTCAATCAGCCGGCGTCGTTCATGACGCCAGAAAAGATGGCGGAAGAAGCACAGCGTTTGGCGACGCTGCATGGCATGGATGTAGATGTTTGGGATGCCAAGAGAATTAAAGCTGCCGGCATGGGGGCTTTGAGTGCTGTAGCGCAAGGAAGCGATGTGCCTCCGCGGCTTATTGTACTGCGCTATTGCGGCGGCGTTAAAGGTAAACCTTGGGATGCCGCTTTTGTAGGCAAAGGCATTACCTTTGACAGTGGCGGTATCAGCTTGAAGCCGGGCGACGGCATGCAGGAGATGAAAGATGACATGTCCGGGGCGGCTGCAGTGCTGGCGGCGATGGATGCCATTGCCGCTTTAAACTTGCCAGTGAACCTTTTAGCTGTGCTTCCATGTACGGAAAATATGCCGTCCGGTAAAGCCCTAAAACCAGGAGATATTGTAACGGCTATGGACGGCCAGACGATTGAAGTGATTAACACCGATGCGGAAGGTCGGCTTATTTTGGCGGATGCTGTGGCTTATGCCAGACACGAAGGAGCGCAGCGCATAATTGATATAGCGACTCTTACTGGCGCTTGCATGGTGGCGTTGGGACGAGTGCGCAGCGGGCTTTTGGGCAATGATTCAGCCTGGACCGATTTGATTGTGGCAGCTGGCGAGCAAGCAGGAGAAAAAACTTGGCTGATGCCGCATGACGAAGAGTATGCAGAATTATTGAAAAGCGATATAGCGGATTTGAAAAATACGGGCGGCCGTTATGGCGGCATGATTACGGGAGGTCTTTTTATTGGTGCTTTTGCCAAAGAAACCCCCTGGGCGCATTTAGATATTGCCGGTACAGCTACGTTACTTAAAACTTCGGGTGCTTGGGTGAAAGGCGGCAGCGGCGCTGGTGTGCTTACGTTGCTTGAAATCGCCAAGAGTCTGGTGCGGTTATGAGCGTAGATCTGCACATCCATACGCTAGCGTCGGATGGGCGATGGACGGCGCTGCAAGTCTATGAGGCTGCTGTCGCCGCTAATTTGAAGATGATTGCTATTACCGATCATGACACTACGCGGGCGTTGGAAGAAGCAGAAGCCTTTGCTTGGCCCGAAGGTTTGCAGTTTGTTCCTGGTATTGAATTCAGTACCGACATTCCGGGTCATGAAGTGCATGTTTTAGGCTATGGTATGGATTGGCGGCTGTCTTTCTTTCAAGAGGAGCTAGCCTTGTTGGCGCAAAGCCGTCAAAATAGGGCGGGAGAAATGGTGGATAAATTAAGACAGCTTGGCTATTTTTTAAAGCTGGAAGATGTGGCGGCTCAGGCGAATGGCGGTTCTATCGGCAGGCCGCATGTGGCAAGAGCGTTGGTGGCTATGGGCGCGTTTGCCACTGTGGGAGAAGTGTTCCATGCACTTTTGTATAAAAACGGACCGGCTTATGTGCCGCATAGGCGCCTGAAATATCCTGAGGTGATTGAACTGGTTCATGCGGCAGGCGGCGTAGCGGTGATGGCACATCCGGGACTGGCGGGGGACGACCAGCTTGTAAAAAAAGTGTTGGCTGCCGGAGCAGAAGGGCTGGAAGTTTTTCATCCAATGCATACAAAGCAGCAGCAACTAGAATACCTTGAGTGGACACAGAATGCCGGGATTTTGGCTACCGGTGGGTCTGATTTCCATGCTATTCCCGGGCGGTTTCCAGAAATGTTAGGCGTGTTTCATGCGCCTGATCATATTGTTCTTGCGTTGCAGACGGCTATGGATAAACGCAAACTATAAGCTTGCTATCTTAGGCTCTCTTGACAAAACAACAGCGTTTCCAGTAAGGTGATAGAAACAGAGGCTTTTTGAAAGGAGGCATGCTATGGAAGTGTTTGCATTCGTTGGGCCAAGTGGTACTGGCAAGAGTCATCGGGCCTTGATTGTCGCTCACGAACAGGCGGCAGATGCCTTGATTGATGATGGTTTGTTCATTAAAGACAGTAAAATTATTGCAGGCAAGTCGGCGAAAAAAGAGCCAAATAAAATCGGCGCGGTACGCCGAGCGATCTTTACGGATCCTGAGCATGCCGCCGAAGTACGAGAAGCGATTGAGCAAGTTAAACCGCAGCGCATTTTGGTGTTGGGAACTTCCGATGGGATGACAGAGAAAATTGTTAAAGTTCTTAAATTGCCTCCCATTCAAAAGACTATTCGCATTGAAGAAATTGCTAGTCCGACGGAAATTGCTAAAGCTCGTAAAGCAAGACTGCGAGAGGGAAAACATATTATTCCCGTGCCGACAATTGAGTTGAAGCCTCATTTTTCCGGCTATTTAGTGGATTCATTGGAAATTTTCAGCCGCCGTTCTTCGGCGACGCGGCGCAAGCTGGGAGAAAAGTCCATTGTCCGTCCTACTTTTAGCTATTATGGCAAACTACTGATTGCCGATGATGTTTTGGTTGCGGTAACGCAGAAAGAAGCGTTGGATTCAACTTTTATTGCCAAAGTGGGGAAAGTGCAAATCAGCAAGGTAAAGGATAAAGGAGTGCAAATTACTGCGGATTTGGTGGTCCGCTTTGGTACGGTAATTCCCCAAGAATTGCCGGAGGTGCAACGACGTATTCGGGAAGCTGTCGAATATACAACAGGCATGACGGTTTTTGAAGTCAATTTGGTGGTGCGCAGCTTGAGCATGGATTAATCATCCAAGGAAAGCGAGGCAGAGAAAGTGGAAGTGTCTACAGAACGCATTGTGCTTTACGGAGTGTTGGCTGGCGTGCTGAGCGGTATGCTTGGCATTGGCGGCGGCATTGTGTTGGTGCCTATTATGGTATCTCTTCTTGGCTTATCCCAACATGAGGCTCACGCTACGTCTTTGGCGGTGATCATTCCAACGGCGGCTGCCAGCGCACTCATCTATGGCTTGCACGGCCAACTGGATTTTAGTATTGCGGCTATGTTGACTGTAGGCAGTGTCGTCGGTGCCGCTTTGGGTTCTCGCTGGATGTCTAAAATACCTGCCGCGCAGCTTAAACGCATGTTTGGTGTGTTTTTGATTCTTGTGGGCCTGCGAATGGTGGTGGGCGGTTGATGGAAGCGTTGACGGTTATTGCTTTAGCCGGAGTATCTGCCGGTATTTTAAGTGGTCTTATGGGGGTTGGCGGCGGCATGATTTTGGTGCCGATGATGGTGTTTCTCATGGGTATTCCACAGCATGCGGCGCAAGGTATTTCACTTCTTGTCATCATCCCAACGGCTTTGACAGGGTTGTGGCGTTTTCATCGCCAGGGGATTGTACGGTATAAGGTGGCTTTCGCCTTAGCTCTTGGCGCGATGCTTGGTGCTTTGGCCAGTTCTGATTTGGTGCAAAGCATTCCCCCCGAGACATTGCGCCGCTTTTTTGGCGTATTTGTCATCGGCATGGGGCTGCGCATGGCTCTAAATAAAAAGAAGTAAACTATAAGGGACGCTTTCTTGAAGCCTGTCAAAAGGCTCTAGGGAAAGCGTTTTTCCTTTTGGCGCTTTTACAGCGAGGCGATTTGCGGCTATAATAGAAAAGATAGACTTTTAGTATTAAAGGGTATGTAAAGGAGTTGCCATGAACGGTTTCTATTGCATTCTGACTTACGGATGCCAAATGAATGAGAATGACTCGGAAAAAATGGCCGGACAGCTGGCTTCACAAGGGTATCTGGCGACAGATAATCTGGAAGAAGCAGACGTAATTGTTATCAATACGTGCTGTGTGCGGGAAAGCGCCGAGAAAAAGATATACGGGAAAATTGGCGAGCTGAAACGCCATAAACAAGAGCGTCCCCATGTGCGCATTATCATTACCGGTTGTATGGCGCAAAAAGACAAGGAACGCCTTTTGCGCAAAGTGTCCCATGTGGATTTGGTTATGGGAACCAATATGATCCATCATTTGGCAGCGTGGCTGGGGGAACAACGTACCGGCGAGAGGTCGGTGCTGGCAGAAGCGGAAACGCAAATTGTTGAAGAAATGCCGGTGGTGCGCAAAAGCGGTGTAGCCGCTTGGGTGCCGATCATGTTCGGCTGCAATAACTTTTGTACTTATTGCATTGTTCCATATGTTCGGGGGCGGGAACGCAGCCGGGCGCTAGCTGATATTGTAGAAGAGGTGAGGGGCTTAGCGGCTGAGGGGTATCAGGAAATCACCCTGTTGGGGCAGAATGTGAACTCCTACGGAAAAGGGACGCTTGATACCTTTGCGGCGCTGCTGCGAGCGCTGGATGATATTCCTGGCCTTTTGCGCATCCGCTATATGACCTCTCATCCGCGCGACATGGATGATGCGGTGATTGAGGCTGTGGCGAAAAGCAAGCATATTACTACTCATTTTCACTTGCCCATTCAAGCAGGAAATAATGAAATTCTACGTCAGATGAACCGAGGCTATACGCGGGAGGATTATCTGGAACTTGTGCGCAAAGTCCGGGCTGCCGTTCCTGACGCGGTGCTGACCACTGATTTGATTGTTGGGTTTCCCGGCGAGACGGAAGAAATGTTTGCTGATACCGTAGCATTAGTGGAAGAGGTTGGCTTTGACGCTTCGTATACCTTTTTATATTCTAGTCGCTCAGGAACGCCAGCGGCTGAAATGAAAGAGCAGGTGCCGCTGACGGTGAAGAAGGAGCGCCTGCAGCGCTTGCTGACTTCGCAGGAAAAAGTTGCGTTAGCCTGCAATGAAAAATTGCTCCATACGTGTCAAGAGATACTTGTAGAAGGACCCAGCAAAACCAATCCTAAGCAATGGTGTGGTCGTACCCGCGGTAACAAGTTGGTGCTGTGGCCACATCAAGAAGGACAAAAGCCAGGGGATTTGATCCAAGTTCGTATTACTAAAGCGCAGACATGGATTCTCAAAGGGGAATCAGTGTAACCAAAGGGGGAACCGGTTATGGCGACAGCCTATACGCCGATGCTGGAGCAATATAGGGATGTGAAAAGCCGACACTCGCAGGAGATCCTTTTTTTTCGTTTAGGCGATTTTTATGAGATGTTTTTTGAAGATGCGGAGCTGGCATCGCGCGAGCTGGAAATCACCTTGACTTCGCGGGAAGGCGGACAAGGAAAACGCATTCCTATGTGCGGCATTCCCTATCATGCGGCGGAAAACTATTTATCGCGGTTGGTGCAAAAAGGCTACAAGGTAGCCATTTGCGAGCAAGTTGAGGATCCTAAACAGGTCAAAGGCCTAGTGCGGCGGGAAGTGGTGCGCATTGTGACGCCGGGGACTTTTTTAGGAGAAGTGTCCTTGAACGAAAAAAGCAACCACTATTTGGCTCTTGTCCGAGAAGGGGAAAATGGGCGAGTGTATCTGGCGGCGGCGGATTTGTCTACCGGAGAATGTTTTTGGAGCGTTATGGACGGTGAGGGGGAAAAGCCGCTTTTATGGGATGCTTTGTATCGTTTGCAGCCTAAGGAAATTATTGTATCTGGGCATTTAAGCTATTGGACGGAGTTGGACGATTTTTCTCAGGATCGCTTGAATTGCCGCCCTGAGCAACGGGCGTTTGCGCCGGAGGCTGCGTCTTTTGTAAAACAACATTTTACGCCAGAGGAGCAACCGAACGATAAGGAAGCCGGTCAAACAGTTGAGCATCTTTTGTGCTATTTACATGAGACTGTTAAAACCAATTTGGCCCATATCAATCGTTTGGCGGAGCAAACGCAGCAGCAATATCTTCTGCTGGATGCGTCGACGCTGCGCAATTTAGAGATTACCCGCAACCTTCGCGATGGCGGGAGAAAAGCGACGTTGTTGCAGGTGCTCGACTTTACGCGCACGGCTATGGGGGGCCGGCTGTTGAAACACTGGCTGGAGCAGCCGCTGCGCTATAAAAAAGACATCACTAAGCGCCATGAGGCGGTAGAGGAATTGACTGGCGCGCCACTGCTGCGGCAAGAGCTGGTAGCGGCGCTGGAAGGAATCTATGATTTTGAGCGCATTGTTACCAGGGTGGAGCTGGGGACTGCCAATGCCAGAGATCTAGTGTCTTTGTCCCAGTCACTGGCTCAATTGCCGGCGTTGCGGGACGTGCTTGCCCAGGCGCAAAGTCCGCTGTTGCGAGAGCTATATGCGACCTGGGAAAGTCATGCGGAACTGGCTCAAGAGATTGGGACGGCTTTTGTAGAGTCGCCGCCTGTTTCAGTGCGTGAAGGCGGCATGATTCGCAACGGTTATGACAGTGAGCTGGACGAACTGCGAGAAGTGGCCCGGGATAGCAAATGCTGGGTCGAGGAATTTGAGCGTTCGGAGAAAGAAAAGACAGGCATTCGTTCGTTGAAGATTGGCTATAATAAGGTGTTTGGCTACTATCTGGAGGTTACTCACGCGAACACTTCTGCGGTGCCTGCTTATTTTCAGCGCAAACAGACTTTGGCTAATGCCGAACGGTATATCACGCCAGAATTAAAGGAGTTTGAAACTAAAATTCTGGGTGCCCAAGAGCGCATTGTTCAGCTGGAATACCATCTGTTCTGCCGGTTGCGGGACAGGGTAAAAGAAGAGCTTTGCGGGCTGCAGTCAACGGCGCGGCGCGTAGCTGTGTTGGATGTACTGAACAGTTTTGCTGACGCTGCGGTCCGCCATCAATACGTGCGTCCCCGCCTTGAAGAAAACGGCAGCATTCAAATCCAAGATGGCAGGCATCCGGTTGTCGAGCGGCTCCTCAAGGGCGAACTGTTTGTGCCTAATGATACGCAGCTTTTTCCAGGCGTGGAAGACGTTATGGTTATTACCGGCCCGAACATGGCGGGAAAATCTACGTACATGCGCCAAGTGGCCCTATTGGTGCTTATGGCGCAGGCTGGTAGCTTTTTGCCTGTACGCAGCGCCGTTGTTTCGCCGGTAGATCGGATTTTTACCCGGGTTGGCGCCAGTGATGATTTGGCAACCGGTCAAAGCACCTTTATGATGGAAATGAATGAAGTGGCCGCCATTGTGCGTCACGCTACGAAAAACAGCTTGGTCATTCTTGATGAAATTGGCCGGGGAACCAGTACGTTCGACGGTATGAGCATTGCCAGGGCGGTAGTGGAATACATCAAAAAACAGATTGGTTGCAAAACGCTTTTTGCTACGCACTATCATGAACTGACAGAACTGGAGAACGCTTGGAGCGGCATTCGCAACTACTCGGTGGCGGTGAGGGAAAAAGGAAATAATGTTGTTTTTCTGCGGCGCATTGTGCCGGGCGGAGCTGACAAAAGCTACGGTATCCACGTGGCGCAATTAGCAGGGCTGCCGTCTAAGGTCATCCAGCGGGCAAAAGAAGTATTGGCCGACCTGGAAACCTGCAATGTTAGAGAAACAACTGCGCCGGCAGTGAAAAAAGAAGAGCCGCCTCTTACCTTGTTCGGCAGTGCTTTGACCGAAGAGCTTTTAGCGTTGGATGTAATGAGCCTGACGCCCATTGAAGCGTTGAATACGTTGTTTCGCTTGCAAAATCAAGCTAAGGAAGAAATGGGGCGCTAAGCATGGAAGATATTGTACAGGTATTAGACACGCATACAGCAAACCAAATCGCCGCTGGAGAGGTAGTGGAACGGCCAGCATCGGTAGTTAAAGAACTGGTGGAAAACGCCATTGACGCCGCCAGTAGTAATGTAGAGGTGGAGATTGTAGGCGGAGGCTGTGAAAGCATTCGCATTAGCGATGACGGCTGGGGTATGAGTGCCAAGGATGCGCAGACGGCTATGCTGCGTCATGCTACCAGTAAAATACGCAGCGCTGATGATTTATACCATATCGCCAGCTTGGGGTTTCGTGGCGAAGCTCTGCCGAGTATTGCCTCGGTTTCACGCTTTACACTGACTACGAGGCGGCAAGAAGACGCCTTGGCGACGCAAATTGTCATGGAGGGAAGCCAAACGCTGGAAGTGACCGAAGCGGGAGGCGGCGTGGGCACAACTATTTTAGTACGGGATATTTTCTTTAATCTTCCGGCCCGCCTCAAATTTTTAAAGAAGCCTGCTACTGAGAGTTCTCAAATTCACGATATTATAACGCGCCTTGCCTTGTCGCACCCGGAAGTGGCCTTTCGTCTGATTAATAATCAACGTTTGGTTCTTAGCACAAATGGCAGCGGGCGCTTAGAAGATGTGATTGCTTCTCTGTACGGTAAGGAGGCAGGCGCGGGGCTCTTAGAGCTGACCCACGCCCAAGAGGGAATCAGCCTGCAGGGCTTTTTAGGACAGCCAACTCTTTTGCGCAGCAGTCGGCAATGGCAAACTTTTTTGGTTAATGGCAGGGTAGTACAGAGTCGCGCCTTGAGCAAGGCTTTGGATAATGCCTATCATTCAGTGCTTCCCAAGACGGGCTTTCCCTTGGCGGTTATTCGCATTGACGTGCCAGCGGAAGATATTGACGTTAACGTGCATCCGCAAAAAAGCGAAGTGAAGTTTAAAAACGAGCAGGATGTTTTTCGTGCCGTCTATAAGGCGGTAGCTATCTGCCTGACCAGGCCGGCACCAGAGCAACTGCGCCAGGCGGCTCCTCTTGTTGCGCCTCGTCCCAAAGAAGAGTTGCAATCTTTTGATTTTCAACCCCCACAAAATAAGATGGTGGCGGCACAGTTGGAGCAAGAGAGGCCGGCGCAGCCAGCGCCTCTGCCGGAGCCGCACCGTCCTATCTTTAAGCCTCTTGCGGAGCGGCAGCGTCTGGTCGCCGCGGCGGAAAGCATACCGGTCTATGAGACGCCGCCTCTTGAAGCGGCGGCAGTGGCGTCATCCTTTGAAAAAATGGAACCAGAAATGAAGCTTGAACCGGTAAGGACAGAGACTTTCCAACAGGCTGAGGACGCGACGATGCGCGAAGACAGCCAGGCGGAAAGCAGGGCTTCTTTGGCTCAGGCAACAGCCTCGAATGAATCAAAGGCCGCAAAGCCATTGCAGGTTTTAGGACAGGTCTTGTCTTGCTACATTGTCGCCAAAGACAAGGAACAAATGTATCTGGTAGATCAGCATGCGGCGCATGAACGTATTCTCTACGATAAATTTGTGCGAGAGGCGGCTGCTATGCCTGGACAGACCCTATTGGTGCCAATTTATCTTGAGGTGGATGAAAAAGAAGAGCTTCTTTTGGAACAGCATGGAGAAGCTTTGGCATCCCTTGGTTTTCGTTTAGAAATGGCGGGTCCTGGAACGGCGAGACTGCTGGAAATGCCGGCGGATTTGACCGGAACTTCTCCTGAATCAATGCTGCGAGAGCTATTGGTGCGCTTAGACGAAATGCAGCAACCAACAGCGGCGCAGCTGCGGCACATGGTATTTGAGACGGCGGCATGTCATGCGGCCATCCGTGCTGGAGAAGAGCTGAACCAACGGCAGATGGAGCGTCTTTTAGAGCAATTGTCACAAACGACGTTGCCCTATAGCTGCCCACATGGACGCCCTGTGATGGTGCGCTTTGGTGAGACAGAGCTGATGCGCTGGTTTAAGAGAACTTAAAGGAAGCTTGGAGAGGGCTGTTGGTTGAGCATGATTGATGAACTGCGAGTGACTACGGCGCGGAAAGCAGGGACTTTATTGGTGGGTGAAGCCAAGAAGTTTGCCGAACAATGGCAGGGACAGTATGTAACCAGGGGAGAATTGTCGCTAGAAATGCTGCGTCAACAAGAAGGCGTAGAAAAAATGGTGATTTTTTCCGTTGGCGGACCTGTCATTGAGGGGATTGGCTGGCGCTACTTTTACCATCCTAGTATGGCGGCCTTGCGTGCTTTGCAGTGGGAAAGAAACGGTCAGGACGCGCTAATACAGGCGTTGGCGTTGCAGCCGGGGGAAACGGTGCTGGATGGAACGCTTGGCTTAGGAGCGGACGCGGTCTTGATGAGTCTTGCTGTCGGTGCGACAGGTAAAATTTTAGGAGTGGAAAACTCTCCTTGGGTGGCGATGATTACCTCGTATGGTTTGGAACATATAGTGGGGCAGAGCCCGGCTCTTGAAGCGGCTATGCGGAGAATTGAAACCCGTTGTGGCGATGTGCTGGATGTTTTAAGAGACATGCCTAATGGATCGGTAGACGCGGTATATTTGGATCCGATGTTTCGTTACTCTGTGCAAGGAAGCTCGAACATGCAGCCGTTGCACCAGATTGCCGATCGCCGACCGCTAAACCGGGAACTACTGCAGGAGGCTTGCCGGGTGGCGCGACGCCGGGTGGTAATCAAGGAGGCGGCGCATAGTCCGGAATGGGAACGGCTGGGTATTCATCATTTTTCCGGCGGCCATTACAGTCGAGTGCGTTATGGAATTTTGAAGGGAGCCGGTATATGAAGGAGCGCTTATTGGTGGTGCTGGGGCCGACGGCTGTAGGCAAGACTGATTTGGCGGTAGAATTGGCTTTGCGTTATGGTGGCGAAGTTGTTTCCGGCGACTCTATGCTGGTGTATCGGGGCATGGATATTGGTACGGCCAAGCCTTCGCAGGAAGAGCGTCGGGGGATCCCACACCACTTGATCGATATTTTAGAACCAAACCAACCTTATGACGCCGTGCGATTTAGCGAACAGGCGGGGGCGGTGGTCAAGGATATCCAATCCAGAGGACGTCTGCCTGTATTGGCCGGAGGAACTGGGCTTTACGTCCAGGCTTTTTTGGAAGGGTATGTGTTTAGCGAAGTAGCCGAGGACGCTCTTTTTCGAGCGGAGATGGAGGCGTTGGCGCAAAAAGAGGGAAATGAAGCAGTCCATAGACTGCTTCAAAAGGCGGATCCACCCAGTGCGGTAAAACTGCATCCCAATAATTTGCGGCGTGTCATTAGGGCACTGGAGGTAGCGCGTCAGGGCGGAGAGTCACTGAGTGCAGAGAAAAAAGCAGGTTCTACAAGTCATTGGTTGGATCAGGCTTTGGTTGTGGGGCTGACTATGGAGCGAGCGGCTCTGTATCGGCGCATTGAGCAACGAGTGGAGCACATGGTAGCTGCGGGCTTGGAAGAGGAAGTCAAAAAGTTGATGGCAACATGCGTGGACCCTGCCTGTCAGGCTATGCAGGGTATCGGTTATAAAGAAATGTCTTCCTATTTGCAAGGCCAATGCTCTTTGACGGATGCGGTGGCAATCATGCAAAAAAACACCCGTCATTTTGCTAAAAGGCAGTTTACCTGGTTTAAACGCATGCCTTATGTGCAATGGTTTGATGTTGGTCGGGAAAGCTGGAGGGAAGAAGTATTTTCTCTAGTCCAATTTTGGGAGAAAACAGGAAGTCGTTGCAGTTAAGGCGAATTAATATAAGTTATGGAACCGCTGTTGCGCCGAAGGTACAGATGCAGCAATGGTTCTACAGAGAGAAAAAGGGGGAGTTGCAATGCTTGCAAAGCCGATGAACCTGCAAGACAGTTTTTTAAATCAGGTACGGAAGGAAAATAATCCTGTAACCATTTACTTGGTTAATGGTTTTCAATTAAGAGGCCTTGTTAAAGGATTTGACAATTTTACCGTTATTTTAGATAGTGATGGAAAGCAGCAGCTGGTTTACAAGCATGCTATTTCTACCATTACTCCATTCAGATCCTTTCAGCATGGTTTTGTGGAAAAGCAGAGGGAGACGACGGGAAACGCGAATGCTATAGAATAGCCGTGGTTTCATAAGCGTCTTTTAACCGGAAAGGATGGTGGGAAGGCGTGGCAAAGGTATTGGGGGATGTCGAGGGAGTGCGCAAATCCCTGCTGGCCCAGCTTGAAGAGTTATATGAGTTGGCGGTGCCGTCCGACCAGATAATCAGCAAGGAAATAGCAGAACAGATGCTGCGGCTTAGTCAATTGCTGAACCGCGAGGTTGCCATTTATTGCAATCGTCGCGGGCGGGTTGTGGCGGTATCTTTGGGTGATTCCTACACGGTAGATCTGCCGGAGGTGCGCGGCCGACGCGGTCAACAACGGCTTTCCGGTATTAGATGTATCCATACGCACCCGGGAGGCGATTGCCGCCTTAGTGCAGCTGATCTCAGTTCGCTGCGGGATCTGCGCTTTGATGTGATGATTTCTCTAGCTGCGCCGCAAACGGACACCGTGTTGTGCATGTTGGCTTTTTTAATCGGTGAAGATGAATGGCAAGAAGAAGGTCCGGTTTCTTTAGAGCAAATAACGACCTTGCCTTTTGCTCGCTGGATTGTGCAGCTAGAACGCCTGTTAGCCCAGCAGACAGCCTCAGGGCATGTCATGGAGGAAACGGAGCAAGCCTTGTTGGTCGGCTTGGAAATTGGAAGCAATGGTTGGGATTTGGATGCTTCTCTGCAAGAATTGGCACAGTTGGCGGAGACCGCTGGCGTGGAAGTAAAGGGCATTATCCGTCAAAAAAGGGACCGGCCGGATGCGGCATTGTTTATCGGTCAAGGAAAGGTCAGAGAATTAGCTTTGCTGCGGCAGCAGATGGATGCGAATGTCATCATCTTTGATGACGAGCTGACGCCGGTGCAACAGCGTAATTTGGAGCTGTCTCTTGGCGTTAAAATCATTGACCGTACAGCGCTGATTTTGGATATTTTCGCTCAACGTGCTCATTCTAGAGAAGGCAAGCTGCAAGTAGAGCTTGCACAAATGCGATACCGCCTGCCTAGGCTTAGCGGCAAGGGGACGGAACTGTCGCGGCTGGGAGGCGGCATCGGTACGCGCGGCCCAGGCGAAACTAAGCTGGAAGTAGACCGCCGGCGGGTGAGGACGCGTATCAACGATATCGAAAGAGAGTTAGCGCTGGTATTGCAACAACGCCAGCAGCAGCGTCAGCGGCGTAAGGATAACGAAGTGCCGCTGATCGCCTTAGTAGGCTATACCAATGCAGGTAAATCTACGTTGCTGAATGCTTTAACAGATGCAGGGGTGTTGGCGGAGGATAAGTTGTTTGCTACTTTAGATCCGACGACGCGCAGTGTAACGCTGCCTGATGGTGAAACGATCCTTTTTTCCGATACCGTCGGCTTTATTCAAAAACTGCCGCATCAGTTGGTCGCAGCTTTTCGCGCCACTTTAGAGGAAGTAGTGGAAGCCGATTTATTACTTCATGTGGTGGATGCCAGTCATTTGCAGCGAGAAGCACAAGAACAGGCCGTTTACGAAGTGCTCAAGGAGTTGAAGGTTGCCGAAAAGCCTATGCTGCTTGTTTTCAACAAAGCGGATCGTATGGAAGCGGGAGAGCCGGAGGTAGTCGAGCGCCTTTTGCGGCGCGGCGACGCGTTTTTGGTTTCAGCACTGCAAAAAACAGGGTTAGAGGAGCTGCTCTTGGCCGTGGCCGCCAAGGTAAAACGGCGCAGTGTGCGGCGTGAACTGTGTTTGCCGTACGCGCAAAGTGGCCTGCTACACAAGCTGCATGAAGATGGCAAGGTTACTGCTTGCGAATATGCGCCAGAAGGCATTCTTGTTTTGGCGGAGATTCCTTTATGGGCGGAGCCATTTTGGCGTCAATATTGCATTGCCGAAGGAACAGCGAATGAGAGTGAGGAACAGACAGATTGAATCGATTTAGTGCTAAAATTCAAGCAGCGCGGGAAAAGGCGCTGCAACAGATGACGTCTATGGCGAAAGACGTGGAGCAGATAGCTGAAACTAATACCTTGAGAGTACTGGACGCCTTCCGCCGTCACCGAGTTTCGGATTATCATTTTCGGGCGACAAGCGGCTATGCCTATAACGATGCAGGGCGAGAAACCCTGGAAGAGACTTGGGCGACCTTGTGCGGAGCAGAAGCGGCGTTGGTACGGACGCAGTTTGTTTCCGGCACGCATGCGTTGGCTACTGTTTTATTCGGGGTTTTGCGTCCTGGCGACGAGCTGGTTTCCTTGACAGGGGCGCCATATGATACAATGCAAAGCGTTATTGGACATACTCGTGAAGTTCCGGGCTCTTTGAAGGAATTTGGCGTATCCTATCGGGAAATGCCTATGCCCAGCGGAGGTATTGACTTGGCGCATCTGTCGGCCTATATACAGCCTAAGACTAAAATGGTGCTGATTCAGCGTTCGCGAGGCTATAGTTTGCGGGCAACATTGACGGTGGCTGAAATTGCCGCTACCTGCGCGGCGGTAAAGGCCATTGCTCCAGAATGTATCTGCTTTGTTGATAATTGCTATGGCGAGTTTGTGGAGGTACAGGAGCCAACAGCCGTTGGCGCTGACATCATGGCCGGCTCGTTAATTAAAAATCCTGGCGGCGGGTTGGCACCGACAGGGGGGTATATTGCAGGCCGGAAGGATTTAGTGGAATTGGCTGCTTTTCGCTTGACTGCGCCAGGTATCGGGGCGGAGTTGGGAGCCTCGTTGGGAGGTAATCGCTTGTTGTACCAGGGGCTGTTTGTAGCGCCTCATACAACAGCTCAAGCGGTAAAAGGAGCTATTTTTGCCGCTGCTTTTTTTGAGTGTTTAGGTTATGAAACGTTGCCACACTGGGCGGTGCAGCGAGGCGATATTATCCAAGCGATTACCTTGGGGACGCCAGAGAGGATCGTGGCCTTTTGCCAGGGGATTCAAAAATATTCACCGGTTGACGCACATGTGAGGCCAGAGCCAAGCGGTATGCCGGGCTATGAGGACGCGGTGATTATGGCAGCGGGAACCTTTGTACAAGGGGCTTCAATTGAATTAAGCGCCGATGCGCCAATGCGCGAACCATATGCTGTTTATCTTCAAGGCGGTCTTACTTTTGAGCATGCAGTTTTAGCGTGTATGGGTGCTGCACAAGAATTGGAAGATAAAGGTCTTTCTTTTTCTTAAAAAAAGAAAGGAAATTCACTGATTGTGTAGAATAGGCAAATAGAAAGATTCATTTTATGATAGCGGTGGTTGACGTGGATTTTTTTCTCATTATTTCATTTATTGTGCTGTTGTTGGCTTCCTTGGTAGCTTTGCTAAGCAAAAAAATTCCGCAATGGCAGCTTCCTTGGAGAATTGTATTGTTTTGTGCCGGCTGTGCAATTTTATTGGCTGCGGTATTGCCGCGGCTTTTATTGAGTTGGGCTAACTTGGAGATGACGATTGCCATTTTGTTTGCCTGCGCTGTTGGCGGTGCTTGGGCAGCAGCTACGTTGCCTGATTATATGCCTGCTGTTTCGGCAGCAACTGCTTTACCGGTTGCCTCCGAAACATCTATTTTGCCTGTGACGGTCACAGAGCAACAGCAGCAAGAATCAACTGTAGCGCAGTTCCGTAGAGACGTGCCAGAAAAACCGTTGCCCAAGAAGGAAGAGCTGCAAGAGCAACCTTTTGCAGCAAGAAAAAAGAAGCCGCCCAAGATACAGAAAAAAGAACCTGTTGCTACTGGAGTGCTGAGGGCGAGCTCTGCGGGCGAAAATCGTTTGCCCGCAAAGCGTAAGAAACAAACGCAGACCATGGAAAAGAGCGTTGTGGCCGATACCTCCCTGGCGATGGTGCCGGTGGCTGAGCCTGTAACGGCTAAGCTGCCTAATTTAGAACCAGAGAAAACAGCACCATCGGCAGTTGATGCAGCAACAGTGGCTGTGGAGTCCATTGCCGTTTCTGAAGACGTACCTGCTGCTTCGACGGTTGATTCGTCGTTGGCAGAAGATCCTCAAGAAATTTCTGCACCGGAAAATCTGGATCTTGCTGAGAAAACAGAAAAAATTCCGACTACGTTTGTCAATGTTGACGCGTGTTTGGAGGATGCCTGGAGCTTTCGCGAAGCTGGCTCCTGGCAAAGTGCACAAAAAGTGCTGCAAGCAGGGCTTGCACAGTTTGCTGACGACGAAGACTTGCCTTTCTTGCTTATAGAAGAAGGCGCATTACTGAAGCGTTATGGACATTGGGAGGAAGCTATTGCAGCGCTAGAAGCAGCGCTTGCCTTGCCGCAAGTGAGCCAACAGCCTGTTT
This sequence comes from uncultured Anaeromusa sp., assembly GCF_963676855.1. Lineage (NCBI taxonomy): Bacteria > Bacillati > Bacillota > Negativicutes > Selenomonadales > Sporomusaceae > Anaeromusa > uncultured Anaeromusa sp. The sequence continues at coordinate 2,522,463 of NZ_OY781460.1, read as the reverse complement.
GGCAAAAAGATATTCAACAAACTTTAGGATATTTACAGATTTTTCTTGGCGTATTGCGCCAGCTTAAACTCGAGGCGGTTGCGCCGGAAGCCATACCGGCTTCCGTGTTGGAGAAGGTTGAAACTATCTATCAGCAATGGCGCAGCCGACAATAAACTACACGGGGATTCCATTTTTATGTTTATACATATGCGGGAGGGGTTTCATTTATGAAAAAAAGCACAGAAATTTTAAGCTTACCTGTATTTAGCATTCGTGAAGGTGAAGAACTGGGAACTATCAAGGCATTTATCATCAATGCCGCAGCCAAATCGGTAGAAGCATTTTTGATTGATGACGGCAAATGGTACTTGGGAGCTAAACTGCTGCCGGCCAAAGCGGTAGCTGGTCTCGGTGAGTTTGCTGTTACCGTCGAATCCAGCGATAATGTGGTAGGGGTTGCTGATTTTCCGGATATTGAGCCGCTGCTGGTGGCCAATACCTCTGTAATTGGGACCAAAGTAGTTACTACAGCTGGTCGCATTTTAGGGCGAGTTACCGATTTCATGGTTGAAAACGACGGCAAAATTGCTGTGTGTGAGTATACTGTGGATAATGGCGATAGCCAACAGGTGTTGCTGGAAAACATCATAACTTTAGGCAAAGATGTTCTGTTTATTCGTGACAGCTCAGAAGAGCAGGCTGCCGTTTCTGTGTCAGAGCAGCAAGTTCCTGTAGTAGAAACTTCAACGGTCGCTGCTCCAGTTGTTGCTCCGGCGCCTGTAGTGGAGGAGCCTAAAGTTGAAGAAACAAAAGTGGAAGAAACATCAGCGGAACCAGCTCCAGAAGTGGATGCCTATTCACGAAAAATTGAAGAAAAAACACGCAAATTTCTTTTAGGGAAGAAAGCCAGTCGCCGCATTGAGACCGATAATGGCGTTCTCGTGGTAGATGAAGGCGGAGAAATTACAGAAGAAGTCCTGCAAAAAGCCAAGTTGGCAGGGAAATATGTAGAACTGTCGATGAATGTTCAATAAACTGGCTTTGGACCGGGTTTTCGCTTAGGCGGAAGCCCGGTCTTTTGAAGGACAGGTAGAGGAGGCCGGGATGGTTTCGTGAAGCGATGGCAACGAGTCAGCTTATCTTTAGTATTAATTCTTTCTTTTACTTTGGCAAGTTTGGCCGTTGCTGGCACGGCTGTATATTTTCGTGATGGCATTTCACATGGCGTAAAATTGGGTTCGTTGGATCTAGGCGGATTGACAGAGGAAGCGGCCGTATCTGCGATTGAAGAAGATGCGAGCAAACGGCTGGCTCATCAGACAATACGCTTTGTTTATGGCGAGCAGCAATGGGAAAGCACTACTGATGAATTAAATATACATGCTAATGCAGCTGTATTAGCGCATGAAGCGTATATGATTGGGCGAACAGGCCCGATTTGGCTGCAACTGCAGGAGTGGTATATGGCGACGCAAAAAGGTCGTCAGCTTTCCTATCGTCTTGCGTATGAGCCGGAAAAAGCCAAGAAATTGCTGGATAGAATTGTTCATGATGTGGAGCGTCCATCCCGTAAAGCTTACGTTAACTATCAACAGGGACAGGTGCAGATTGTACCGGAGCTTATTGGGCAGCACTTGGAGCGGGCGGAATTGGAAACAACTTGGCAGGCCGCGATGGCGAATTTTCAATCGTTGCAGATTTCTTTGCCTGTAAAAGAAGATATCCCGGAAATTCGGGCAGAGGATCTTAGCGGCATTGATCGTCTTTTAGGATCTTATTCTAGCTATTTCAACGCATATGACAGCAATCGTTCTAAAAATGTTTATTTGGCATCACGTAGCATTGATGATACGTTGGTGCGGGCTGGCAGTGTTTTTTCTTTCAATTCGCAAGTGGGCAAGCGTACTCAAGAAAATGGCTATAAAGAGGCTCCCGTATTCATTGATGGGAAATTGGTACCGGATTGGGGCGGTGGAGTGTGCCAAGTGAGCAGCACTCTTTACAATGCGGTTCTGTTGGCAGATTTGGAAATTGTAGAGCGGACCTCTCATTACAGTCCTCCTGGGTATGTACCTCTTGGACAGGATGCGACCGTGGCTGATGACCAATTAGATTTTCAATTCACTAATACCAGCCAGCATAATCTTTATATTTCCAGTAAAATTGATGGCAATCGTCTGATTGTGCAAGTATTTGGCAGCTCGGATGATCCGGTAGAAGTGCGTATTGCGCCGCTGGATAAACAAGTAATTCCAGCGCCAATTGTAGTGAGACCGGATGCCAATTTAGAAGCTGGCCGTCAGATTGTGGAAGAAAGAGGGGAAAGCGGTTATCGAATAAAAATTGAAAAAATCCGCTTACGTCAAGGCGTAGAAATTAGTCGAGAAATTATTTCTTCGGATGACTTTCCTCCTTCCGAGCGCATTATCCGTATGGGTACAAAAGCGGCGGCAGAGAAAAAGAATAATTGAAGCGTAAACCTCAAAACGAGGTTTACGCTTTTTCCTTTTTTCATCACGATAATCAAGGAGAATGAAACAGCGACAAAAGGAATGACAATGTGAATAAAAAAACTTTATCTTTTTCTGGTTTTTGAGGGGGCAACTGTGGTATTCTATCAGAAATACCTTTTGGTAAGTAGAGAAAGGAGTAGAGACATGTTTGAAGAAAAGTTCGCCAAGCAAGGACTAACGTTCGATGATGTACTTCTCGTTCCCGCTAAATCGGATGTGTTGCCTAAGGATGTGGAGGTTAACACTCGGCTGACCCGCAATATCAGCCTGAACATCCCCATCATTAGCTCGGGCATGGATACGGTCACGGAGGCGCGTATGGCTATCGCTATGGCGCGTGAAGGCGGCCTGGGAATTATCCATAAAAACATGACGATCGAGCAGCAAGCGAACGAGATTGATAAAGTAAAACGTTCTGAAAACGGTATTATTGTGGATCCGCTTTTCCTTTCTCCTGAACATACCTTGAAAGATGTGCAGGATTTGATGGAGAGGTATCATATTTCGGGGGTGCCGATTACCCAGCAAGATCGTCTTGTAGGTATTTTAACTAACCGGGATTTGCGCTTTGAAACCGACCTGTCTAAACGAATTGGTGAATGCATGACCCGGGAGCACTTGATTACCGCTCCTATGGGAACATCATTAAATGAGGCCAAGGAAATTCTGCGTAAACACCGCATTGAGAAACTGCCTTTAGTTGATGAGCGAGGCCATTTAAAAGGGCTGATTACCATCAAAGATATTGAGAAAGCGCTGAAATACCCTAACTCTGCGAAAGACTCCAAAGGGCGTTTGCTGGTTGGCGCCGCGGTAGGCGTTGGCTCTGATATGCTGGATCGCGTGGCGGCCATTGTGGCGGCCAAAGTCGATGTCATTGTTGTAGATACGGCTCATGGCCATTCCCAAGGCGTTATTGAATCGGTTAAGACCATCAGAAAAACCTATCCCAATGTAGATTTGATTGCTGGCAATGTGGCTACGGAAGAAGCTACGCGTGCATTGTTTGAAGCCGGCGTAGACGCTGTTAAGGTGGGTATTGGGCCCGGCTCCATCTGTACGACCCGCGTGATTGCAGGCATCGGCGTGCCGCAGATTACGGCAGTATATGAATGTGCCAAAGCGGCGGCGGAATTCGGCTTGCCGATTATTGCCGACGGCGGCATCAAGTACTCGGGGGATATCGTAAAAGCCCTGGCAGCTGGCGCTAACGTGGTTATGGTGGGGAACTTGCTTGCTGGAACCGAGGAAAGTCCAGGCGAGACCATTATATACCAAGGTCGAAGCTATAAGGTATACCGCGGCATGGGCTCGTTGGGCGCCATGGCTAAAGGCAGCAAGGACCGTTATTTTCAAGAAAATATGGATAAATTGGTACCGGAAGGTATTGAAGGACGCGTTCCTTATAAAGGACCTGTTTCTGAAACCATGTTTCAAATGGTTGGCGGACTTCGAGCTGGCATGGGCTATTGTGGCGTAAAGGATATCGAGGGATTGCGTACGGAAACGAAATTTATTCGTATTACCAGCGCAGGTCTTAAGGAAAGCCATCCGCATGATGTCAATATTACCAAAGAAGCACCGAACTACAGTCTGTAAATGAAAAATCCGCATTCCCTCTACAAGAGAGAATGCGGATTTTTTTGTCTTTACCAGGCTGTTGGTGTTTGTGTATTGACTACGCGGAATTCATAGCCTTGGGCTTTTAAAGCTTGGATAATACCAGGTAGAGCGCGGACTGTTTCAATATGTCCGGGACCATCATGCATAAGTACAATGGCATGGCTTTGTAAAAAAGTTTGCTTCATCTGCGTCAATACATTGCCTTCAATAGACGCGGCCTTGGCTGCCGAAGCGTCGCCAGAGGAAACATTCCAGCCTACTTCAATATAGCCATTTTGTTTGAGTAAGTCCCAGTAGGCCTTATTGAAACTGCCAGTAGAACCTCCAGGAGCTCTGGAAATGCGGGGGCGGCAAAGAAGAATGGATTTAAGAAGTTCATCGGTATGATTTAATTGTGCGATATAGCTTTGCGGCGATTGATACAGGTTTTTGTAAATATGATCGTACGTATGATTGCCTATAGCATGACCTTCGGCAAAAAGACGTTGTACAAGAGCAGGGTGCTTTTCTATTTGCGTGCCTACCAAAAAAAAGGTAGCTTTGATCTGTTCTTTTTTTAAGATATCCAAAACTACCGGTGTGTTTTGGGGGTCAGGACCATCGTCAAAGGTAAGATAGACTACTTTTGCGGCCTTGTAGGGTTGCGCAGTTGGAAGATTGAGTGGGAGATTGGCGCGAAGGCGCTCATTGGTGAGGTACGAGTCATATAAAGGGCGGCCTTCTTCCATTAATGGTTCATCGCCAGGGTGTTCCGGCAACATGAAAATAGCAGGAGGACTATTACTTTGAGAGAGAGTCGACGCTGATTCTTCTGTTGCAAGTGGAACGTCCCAGAGCTGAATAGCCCAGGTAATTAGTGGAAAGGCAGCGCAAAGAAAAATGGCGCTGAACAGGGACAAAACGAAAGCGCGTCGCGAAAAAACAAAACGGGGGGACTTCATGATTAACAAGACTCCTTTGTGTAGCGTGATTTGCAATTTAGACAACATATTCAGTTCGTATTCTAGCACAGTAAAACGAGCTTGTTAAGAGGGGGGGCAGGATTTTGCGTTCCCGGAGAAAGTAGGATATAATATTGATTTAGCGACAACTAGTTATGGTTGAATGAAGGAGGAATGGCGTGTTTTCGTTAGATGCTGATTTGATTTTTCGTGTGCCGGCTCTTTTGATTGCCTTAACAGTGCATGAATATGCCCATGCGAGAGCAGCGGTGGCCATGGGGGACGATACACCGCGACAGCTTGGTAGAGTAACCTTGAACCCGTTGGCTCATTTAGATCCAGTAGGCTTGTTGATGCTTTGGCTGACGCAATTTGGTTGGGCCAAGCCAGTTCCGATTAATCCCAATCGTTTTCAGTCATACCGCAGCGGCATGGTCTGGGTTTCATTGGCAGGTCCTCTCAGTAATGCGGTGATGGCTTTTGTTGCGGCAATCGCGTTGGGAGCTTGTAAATTCTGGGGGCTGGGAATTCCAGAAGTATGGAAAATACTGGCTTGGACGAGAGATTATAATATTATATTAGCTATTTTCAACCTACTGCCGATTCCTCCGTTGGATGGCTCAAAAGTGCTCAGCGTGTTTTTGCCTTGGAAATACGCTGAATTATATGAACGAATTACTCCGTACAGTCCGGTGATTCTTATTGCCTTGGTATATATAGGCGTTATCGGCACGATTGTATATCCCTTTCAAATTGCGTTATATCTTGCCATTCAAACCATTGTTGGCATTTTATTTTTTTAGGAGGGTTTCAATATGACAGTAAAAGGGCGTATTTTCAGCGGTATGCAGCCGTCTGGAAATTTTCATCTGGGAAACTATTTGGGAGCGTTGGAAAATTGGGTCAAGCTGCAAGACCAATATGAGTGCTTTTTTTGCATTGTAGACTGGCATGCGTTGACTTCGACTTTTGAAAATACGGAAGCTATGCCGAAACGCACGTATGAAATGGCGCTGAATTGGCTGAGCGCCGGCTTAGACCCGGAAAAAAACACTATTTTTATTCAATCGCAAGTAAAAGAGCATGCGGAGCTGCACCTGTTGCTTTCGATGATGACGCCTCTGTCGTGGCTGGAACGGGTGCCTACTTATAAAGATAAGTTAGTGCAATTGGGCAGTCAGGGTAAAGATATTAATACCTATGGATTTTTGGGCTATCCGGAGTTGATGACGGCGGATATTGCTTTGTATAAAGCAGATACCGTGCCGGTAGGGATTGATCAGCTGCCGCATTTGGAATTGACGCGAGAGATTGTGCGCCGTTTCAATAATTTATACGGCAGCGAAGTTTTTGTTGAGCCTAAGGAAATGCTAAGTCAAGCTTCCTTGTTGCCGGGATTGGATGGCCGTAAAATGAGCAAGTCCTACGGCAATGAAATTCCTTTTGCCGCCAGCGAAAAAGAGATTCGTGAAAAAGTACGGCAAATGGTGACAGACCCGCAGCGAGTACGCCGTGCCGACGTGGGAGATCCGGATGTTTGTCCGGTATTTACTTTTCATAAAGTATTTTCACCGGCTGTTGTTGTCACAGAAATAGACCAGGAATGCCGCAAAGCTGGGATTGGCTGTGTGGATTGTAAGAAACGATTGGCAGACCATATGGTGAGTGCCTTGGCTCCAATCCATGAACGGAGAGTCGTACTGGAGCAGCAACCAGAGCGCGTGCATGAAATTCTGGCCGCTGGCGCTGAAAAAGCGCGCAAAGTAGCAGGCGAAACCATGCGTAGCGTTCGCGAAGTTATGCATTTGCCGAATTAAGCAAATGGAAGCATATCGCATCCGTTTAGAAGGCTTTGAGGGACCGCTGGCTCTTTTGCTGCATCTGATTGAAAAAAGCAGACTGGATATTTACGATATTCCTATTGCTGATGTGACGGTGCAGTATCTGGCGTATTTGCGCGAGATGGAAGAATTCAACATGGACATTGCCAGCGAATTTTTATTAATGGCCGCTACGTTGTTGCAAATTAAGTCCAGGCTTCTGTTGCCAGTGGCTTCCGTCGAAGAAGAGGAAGAAGAGGGGCTGGACCCGCGCAAAGAATTAGTAGATCGGCTTTTGGAATATCGGCGGTTTAAAATGCTGGCCCAACTTTTGGGTGAACGATGGCAGTTGCGGCAGGGCGTTTATACGCGTCCGTCGCAACTACCGGAACCAGCCCGCCCTTTGCCTGCGGGTCTAACGCCGCAGCTTCTTTTACAAGCTTTGACGGCGTTATGGGAAAGCCGGCTGCCACAAACGCAGGCGATCGTGGAACGAGAAGAAATCAGTATCCAAGATAAGATGGCCGATGTGGTGCGCCTCTTGCAAGAACGTCGCTGTGTTCCGTTTGAAGATTTGCTGATTCGCAGTGGCTCGCGGGGGGAAGTGATCGCCTCTTTTTTGGCGGTGCTGGAATTGGTTCGCTTACAGCGGGTGCGCGTGAGGCAGCTTCAGTCCTTTGGGCCGATGGAAATCATCTTGTCGTGTGAGGAGGAACAGACTTGTTTTATCAGCACTTAAAGGCGCCGTTGGAGGCGCTCTTGTTTGCCCATGGAAAACCTGTATCTGTTTCGGTTCTCGCAGAAGTGCTGCAAGTGGAAGAAGAGCATATTTTGTTGCTTTTGGCAGAAATGCAGGAAGAATATGGCCGAAGTGAACGGGGCATTATGCTTTATGAAGTGGCGGGTGGCTTTCAATTAGGCACAAAAGAAGAGTGGGCTTCGCTGATTATAGCGTTGGCCGGAGCTCGTGAAAGCAAGTTGTCGTCGCCAGCGTTGGAGACATTAGCCATTATTGCCTTCAAGCAGCCTGTGACGAAACAAGAAATGGAAGAGATTCGCGGTGTGCGTATTGACAAAGTGTTGACACAATTAATAGAACGAGGGTTGATTCGTGAAGTAGGGAGAAAAGAATCCTTGGGTCGTCCTATCTTATACGGAACGACCGAAGACTTTTTGGAGTGCTTTGGCTTGCGCGATTTACAGCAGTTACCTGATTTGCAGAACTTACTGCCAAACGAAGCAACCAACACAGAAGAAAAAAATGAAGGTTAGGGGTTTCGGATTTTCATGGCGCGAAAAATTATCTGGTTATTAGTTTTTGCCAGCGCTTTTTATACGTTGACTGCTGGCTCGGCGCAAGCAGCGCCGGCAGTGACGGCGAAAGCCGCCATTGTCATGGATGCAACGACTGGCGAAGTCTTGTACGCCAAAGATGCGGAAAGCCGCCGTTATCCAGCTAGTACGACCAAAATGATGACGTTGCTGGTGGCTCTTGAAAAGGGACGTCTTGATGACTTGGTTGTTACAAGCGAAGCGGCGCGTGCAACCGAAGGCTCATCATTGTATTTGGAATTTGGAGAAAAGCAAAAACTGTTAGACTTGTTATATGGCATCATGTTGGTTTCAGGCAATGATGCTACAGTGGCCGTTGCTGAACACATTGCCGGTTCAGTGCCAGCCTATGCTCGCTTAATGACGCAAAAAGCGCAAGAGATTGGCGCTGTAAATACGCAGTTTGCCAACTCTAGCGGCTTGCCGGACCCCAACCATTATTCGACAGCTCATGACTTGGCTCGGATTGCCGCTTATGGATATCGCACGCAACCGTTGTTTGCAGAGATTGTTTCTTCAAAGCGTAGGGTACTGCCTTGGCCTGGCAAAGGGTATGATCGAGAAATTTTCAATGAAAATAGAATGCTTTGGCTATATCCTGGTTCTAATGGCGTTAAAACCGGTTATACTGATGCGGCAGGCCGGTGTTTAGTATCAGCGGCTAAGCGTAATGGCTTGCAATTAATTTCTGTGGTGCTAGATAGTGAGCGTATGTGGGATGATTCCATTGCGCTTTTGGATTATGGCTTTGGTGTTGTCAAAGCTAAAAACCTGCTCACACAAAATCAACCTGTAGCGGATGTGACTGTTTTAGATGGTTTACAAAAGCAGACTTCATTATATGTTGCACAGGATATTGTTGTACCCGAATCGCGCAACGGCATCGGCAATACGTATCGTATCACGGTGCAAAAACCAGACAGCATTGCTGCTCCGGTACATCGGGGAGACGTTGTCGGCACAGTACGGATTTTGCGCGGAGATGAAGAAGTGACGGTGATACCGCTTCTGGCAGGACAAGACGTGGAGAGACGGTCATTATTTCGTTTGGCAGTTCTTTCGGCGGAAGATGTGTGGACTTGGGTAAAAGTGGCCTTTGCCTGGCTGTTGTTGGATGGAAGACGAGCCTAGAATACGGCTGTCATGGGAAAATTAAGGAGGCGGAAATGCAGGAACGCTTGCAGAAAGTATTAAGTCATGCAGGAGTGGCTTCGCGCCGCGAGGCGGAGCGCTTAATCAGTGAAGGACATGTGAAGGTCAACGGAAAGGTCGTAACCGAACTAGGAACCAAGGTGGATGCGGGTAAAGACCGTATTCAAGTAGATGGCCGTCTGGTGGCGAAAGAAAAGCTTGTATATTTACTTTTATATAAGCCCAAAGGCTGTGTGACGACCTCCAAAGACCCGGAAGGACGTCAAACCGTTCTGGATCTATTAGAGGGAATTGACGCCCGTGTATACCCCGTAGGGCGGTTGGATTATCATACAGAAGGCCTGCTGTTGTTAACGAATGACGGCGAATTGACGCATGCTTTGATTCACCCTCGGCATCAGGTGGAGAAAGAATACCTTGTACAGGTGAAAGGCATTCCTTCCGAAGAGAAGCTGGATCGCTTGCGAGCTGGTATCCGCTTGGAAGATGGCATGGCTGCGCCTGTGGAAGTACGGCTGCAGGAGATTTTGCACGAAAAAAACCGCTCCGTATTGACGGTGGTGCTGCGTGAAGGTCGTAATCGGCAGGTGCGCAGGATGTTTGACGCCATCGGCTTTTCGGTGTGGTCTTTAAAGAGAATCCGGTTTGCCTTTTTGACGCTTCAAGGCGTGCGCAGAGGGAAATGGCGTCACTTGACGGCGGAAGAAGTGGCCGGTTTATACCAGTTTAAACCAGAGTAGATATGGAGAGACCCTGTAATAGGGTCTTTCTTGATATACCGAAGTATAAGAGTGATCCGAAAAAATAGATGACGTCTATTTTTTGCATCGATGAAAGGATAGGTTATATGGAAGAGCGAAAAAAAATTGCAGTTATCGGTGCCGGCGCGGCTGGCCTTATGGCGGCTTTAGCAGCTGCCGAAGCGGGAGCTGCGGTGACGATATATGAAAAAATGGGACGGCCGGGGCGAAAAATAGGCATTACCGGCAAGGGACGCTGCAATGTGACCCATGTAGGAGACCGGGAGCGGTTTCTAAAAAACATGGTGGGAAATGGTAAGTTTCTTTATAGCGCTTGGAACGCTTTGGATAATGACGCTTTGCGCGAAATGCTGCGTTGCGCCGGTGTGGAGACTAAAGAAGAACGAGGCGGCAGAGTTTTTCCGGTTAGTGAAAAAGCGGCAGATGTAGTGGCGGCTTTTGAACATACTCTGCGCCGTCTTGGAGTGACTTTTTACTTAAAAACTCCGGTGCAAGAGTTGTGGCAGGAGAATGAGCGACTTTGCGGTGTCACGTTGACTGACGGCAGGAAAGAGAAAGCAGATGCCGTTATTTTGGCGACAGGAGGAGCTTCCTATCCAGGGACAGGCAGTACAGGTGATGGCTACCGCATGGCCGAAGCGGTCGGACATACGTTGACGCCGCTGCAGCCGGCGCTGGTTCCGCTGGAAGTGGAAGAAGAGTGGGTAAAAGAATTAATGGGCTTGTCGCTTCGCAATGTCGAAGCATCGCTGTGGGTGGACGAAAAATGCGAGACTTCTGAGTTCGGGGAAATGCTTTTTACGCATTTTGGTTTATCCGGACCTATTATTTTAACGTTGAGTCGCCAGGCTGTCATGGCGGTAGCCGCAGGCAGTTTTGTGGAAATACGCGTTAACCTGAAGCCTGCGCTGTCGGCAGAGGTTTTGGATAAACGTCTGGCGCGCGATTTTGTTTCACTGGGTCGCAAAAGAGCGGTACATTGTCTAGATGAACTGCTGCCGTCTTCATTGCGGCCGGTAGTCTTGGATTTGGCTTTTATTAATATAGCTAAAGAGATTGGCCAATTGACGCGAGAGGAACGCCATCGTCTGCTGGAGCTGCTGCAGGCTCTGCCTTTTACGGTTACCGGAGCTAGACCTTTGGCAGAAGCCATTGTAACCGCCGGAGGCGTGTGTGTGAATGAGGTGGATCCGCGCACCATGAAGTCTAAAAAGGTAGAAGGCTTGTATTTGGCAGGGGAAGTGCTGGATATTGACGGCAACACAGGCGGCTTTAATTTGCAAGCGGCATTCTCGACCGGATATTTGGCGGGCCGAAGCGCTGCACAATAAAAATACAGGAAAACCAGTCTAAGGAAAAGGAAAAAGCAAGAGGCAGCGTGAATTTAAATTACTATAAAAGCAAATTTGTGAAAACGTATCGGAGGGCTGGCCATGATCATATTTATGCAAATGCCTACTCCCAGGCAAGTGCAACGAGTGCTGGAGAAATTGCACCAGTGCGGTCTGGATGCCCAAGTATGGCAGACAGGAGGGCGAACGGTAGTTACGGCGATCGGGGAAAATGACGAGGTAGATGCCGATGCATTCGAACGCTTGGATGGCGTGGAAAAAGTAGTGCAGACACGGACTCCGTTTAAGCTTGTCAGCCGTTCTTTTCAGGCGGAAAATAGTTTGATTCGCGTTGGTGAAGTAGTTTTTGGCGGCGAACAAGTGCCGGTCATTGCCGGTCCTTGCGCTGTGGAAAGCTATGAGCAGTTTGCGGAAACGGCTCGTTTAGTAAAAGCTGCCGGTGCCGCAATGCTGCGTGGCGGCGCTTATAAGCCGCGGACATCGCCTTATAGCTTTCAAGGGTTGGAAGAAGAAGGATTGCGGATTTTGCGCACTGTTTCCGACGAAGTTGGCTTGCCTGTAGTCTCGGAGGTAACCGATCCTCGGGCGGTAGAGACCGTTTGCAAGTATGTGGACATGCTGCAAATCGGCACGCGAAACATGCAAAATTTTGCGTTGCTGAAGGAAATTGCTCACGCGAATAAGCCTGTGCTGTTGAAGCGAGGCAGCTCGGCAACGGTAGAAGAGTGGCTCATGGCGGCAGAGTACATTATGGTCGGCGGCAACGATGCCATTGTGCTTTGCGAGCGCGGTATTCGCACCTTTGAGCCATATACTCGCAACACTTTAGATTTGAGCGCAGTGCCCTTGGCTAAACATTTGACTCATTTGCCGGTGATTGCCGATCCAAGTCATGGAACTGGCAAATGGCGCCTTGTGACGCCAATGACCTTAGCTGCTGTGGCGGCTGGTGCGGACGGAGTTATTGTAGAGGTGCACCCTTGCCCAGAAGAGGCCGTTTCCGACGGTTTCCAGTCCTTGACACCGCAGAACTTTGAACAGATGATGGAGGCATTGTCATCCATTGCTGCAGTAGTGGGCCGTAAAGGTTGAAGTAGATTATATTGAGGAGGATGTCTTATGACCCAAACACGCGTCATTCAACCAGTGCGCCAGTGGCAAGGAACTATTGTCGCACCAGGAGACAAATCTATTTCTCATCGTTCGATTATGCTGGCAGGCTTAGCCGAACAACCAGTTCGCCTAAGCAACTTTCTATATGCTGCTGATTGTCTTTCCACGGTGCGGTGTATGCGCGCATTAGGTGTAAAGGTGGAAAAGGATGCCGAAGGAGTGCTGACGGTCAGCGGCAATGGTCTTTATGGACTGAAGGAACCGGAAGATATTCTGGATGCGGGAAACTCTGGGACCACGCTGCGCTTGTTGAGTGGAATTCTAGGCGCGCAATCATTTTTTAGTGTGATTACTGGTGATGCTTCCTTACGTCAGCGTCCGATGGGGAGGGTTGTAAAGCCGCTTCGTCTCATGGGAAGTCAGCTGTCTGGAAGGCAGGATGGACGCAACATACCGATGGCAATCGGGCCTAACCCGACCTTAAAAGGCATACGGTATGATTTGCCTGTAGCAAGCGCACAGGTGAAATCGGCTATTCTTCTGGCCGGACTTTTTGCGGATGGGCCTACTACTGTAAGCGAGCCGCATCGTTCGAGGGATCACACAGAACGGTTGCTGGAATTGTTTGGCGTGAAAGTGACAAGAGAAGGAACTTCGGTGACAGTGGAGCCTGCGCAGACCTTGGAAGCGCCACCAGCGATTGATATTGCAGGAGACATTAGTTCGGCGGCGTTTTGGATGGTTGCCGTCTCGATTGTTCCAGACAGTGAGATAACCATTGAAAACGTCGGCTTAAATCCGACGCGCACCGGCATCTTGGATGTGCTTGAACAGATGGGAGCGGACTTGACGGTTCTGAACCGCCGCCGCAGCGGTAATGAGGATATTGCGGATATTTTAGTACGCTCTGCAGAACTAAAGGGATGTGAAATCGGCGGCGAAATTATGCCTCGTCTGATCGATGAGATCCCTATTTTGGCGGTTGCCGCTATGTTTGCTAGTGGGAAAACTGTTATCACTGGGGCTGAAGAGTTGCGGGTGAAAGAAACAGACCGGCTGCATGCAGTCGCCCTGGAATTTGGGAAAATGGGCGCTGTGATTGAAGAAAAAGAAGATGGATTGGTTATTGAAGGTGGACATTCCTTGCATGAGGCAATCTGTTTTGCGCATCATGATCATCGGATTGCCATGTCGCTGGCTATTGCCGGAAGTGCGGCTCGGGGCGTTACCATTGAGGGGGCGGATTGTGTAGAAATATCCTACCCGGATTTTTTTGAGGTATTGGCTGGTTTTGCACAGTAGCGTGGCGCTAGCCGGGAGGAGAGAATGCGTGTTCATGGAAAAAAAAGTAGTTATTGCCATAGATGGTCCAGCAGGAGCTGGTAAAAGCACGGTAGCCAAAATGGTAGCGCAGCAATTGGGGTATGTATATATTGATACAGGCGCCATGTACAGGGCGGTTGCTTGGAAAGCAACGCAAGTCGGCATTGGTGCGGAGCAGCACGAAGCATTGGCTAATATGTTGAAAGAATTTCATTTGGAACTGCTTCCAAGCGAAGGTGCGGCAAAAGTAATTGTGGATGGCGTCGATGTCAGTGAAGCCATTCGCAGGCCGGAAATCAGTCGCCAAGTATCTATTTATGCGCAACAGCCTCAAGTTCGTAAGGCTCTTCTTTCCATGCAACGGGAAATGGGGGCTGCTGGTGGCGTAGTCATGGACGGGCGCGATATTGGCACTGCCGTGTTTCCGCAAGCAGAGGTGAAGGTATTCCTTACGGCCTCTCTTCAAGAGCGGGCGCACCGGCGTTGGTTGGAACTGCAGGCCAAGGGAGAATCAATAGAAGAAGCCATTGTTGCGGCTGAAATGGAGAGTCGAGATAAACAAGACGAGGAACGGGAGCTGGCGCCGCTTGTTCAGGCGGAAGATGCATACCTCTTAGATACCAGCGGGTTGGGCATTCATGACGTGGTGGCCGAAATTGCCGGACTTTGTCAAGCTTGCCGGGATGCGGGAAAGAAGGTCTGACTATGTATAGGCTCGTAAGTCTTTTTCTATATGGGCTGTTTCGGTTTGTCTTTCGCTGTCGTGTTTATGGAGTGGAAAACATTCCTGCCACCGGCGCTGTCATTATCGCATCTAATCATATCGGTAATTTTGACCCGCCGGTAATTGGTTGTCAATTGTCGCGCCGCATTTATTTTATGGCCAAAGAAGAGTTGTTTCGGGTACCGATTTTGGCTGGTGTAATTCGTTGGTTAGGAGCTTTTCCGGTTAAGCGGGGCAGTGCAGACCGCCATGCAGTCAAGCGCATGTTGGAAATATTGGTGGCCGGCCAGGTTCTAGGCGTATTTCCGGAAGGCACGCGCGGGAAAAACGGTGTTTTAGGTGAACCAGAGCCCGGCATGGCGATGATGGCCCTAAAGACAGGAACAACGGTTGTACCTGTTGCTGTGAAGGGAACGGATTTTCGCGGCGGTGGTTGGCCTACGTTTTCTGTGTCTTTTGGCAAGGCAATTCCTGTGGAACGCACGAAGCCAGATAAAGAAATGGTTGATGCTTTAAGTCAGCGGATTATGCAGGAAATTGGAATGCTCATGACGCAAAAAGAAAGAAAGTGAGTGAGTCACTGTGATGGAAGAAAGCTTGTCTGTGATTTTATTGCAGCGTATTGCAATCCTTTCTGTTATTGCGTACATCTTCTCTCATACCAGAGCTTTTCGCTATCTTTTTAAAGAAGAAACCACTTTGCGCGAGCAGTTTATTTTGATGCTCTTCTTTTCCACATTGTCTGTTGGCGGAACGTATATGGGCGTTCCCGTAGAAGGGGCGTTAGTCAATGTGCGTGATACCGGCGTTGTCGTGGGAGGGCTGCTGTGTGGGCCTCTCGTAGGTGCTGTGGCTGGCATTGTCGGCGGGCTGCACCGGATTTTCATTGGCGGCTTTACGGCAGTGGAATGTGGAATTTCTACTATTTTGGCAGGATTTTTGGCGGGTTACATCCACTATCGTATGCGCCCGCGGACGCCGGAAGTGGTAACTGGTATTGTTACCAGTACAACGGTGGTCTTATTCAGCATGGGTTTGATCTGGTTTTTTGCCAAACCGGACAGTGTGGCCCAATCGCTTGTTTTACAGGCGTTGTTACCAATGGTGCTGGCTAATGCGTTGGGAATTGCAGCCTTTATGATTATTATTTACAATGCTCGCGAACATCAGACGAAAATTGCCGCCATTCAAACTCATAAAGCCTTGCATATTGCCAATGCTACGCTGCCTTACTTTCGGCAGGGGCTTAATCGTTTGTCGGCGGAAAAAGTAGCGACAACTGTGCGATATATTACCGGTGCCGCCGCGGTCGCCATCACGAATCAGCATACGGTGTTGGCTCACGTGGGTTTGGGGGCGGATCATCATCCGGCAGGTGGGCCGATCGTTACTTCCGTGACCAAAGAATGCATTCAAAGCGGGCAGATAATGACCGCTCGCAATGGCAGGGAAATTGGCTGCAGCAATGCAGAGTGTCCATTGCATTCGGCCGTATTGGCACCGCTCTTATGCCGCGAAAAAATTGTCGGCGCTTTTAAGCTGTACTATAGCCGAGACGATGCCATGAATCAATTGGACATTGAGTTTGCCCAAGGCTTGGGACAGATCTTTAGTACGCAATTGGAATTAGCCAGTTTGCAGCAAATGTCGGAAATGGCAACCAAAGCGGAACTGAAGGCCCTACAAGCGCAAGTCAATCCTCATTTTTTATTTAATGCGCTGAACACTATTGTTTCTTTATGCCGCACTGATTCCGAGCAAGCCAGAACCTTGCTGATTGAACTAAGCGATTTTTTTCGACGCACGCTGAAATCTTCAAGGGAGTTTGTCAGCCTTCAAGAAGAACTGGAATTGGTCGATTCGTATTTGGTGCTGGAAAAAGCGCGCTTTGGTCCGCGGCTAAAGGTGGAAAAAGAAATAGACGCCACTATGCTGGGTATACAGGTGCCAGCATTTATTCTGCAGCCTTTAGTGGAAAACGCCGTTAAGCACGGCCTTTTAGCCAGGGAGAGCGGCGGCATGGTTGGATTGAACATTTCCCAACGGGCAGGCCATATGGAAATTTGCGTATATGATGACGGCTTGGGAATTGAAGAAAAAGTAATGGAAAAGATTCTCCTGTTGGGGTATGGAAAAGGAACTGGCGTAGGCCTTACCAATGTTAATGAGCGTCTAAAAGTATTGTATGGCGCTTCTTATGCGCTGAAGATGGAAAGCATCCCAGACGAAGGCACTCGTATTTATTTTCGGATCCCTGTCCATGCCAATGAAAGAGAGGAATACCATGCCTAATGAATGCAGATTGCGGGCATTTCTGGTGGATGACGAAATGCATGCGCGCAATGAGCTGGCTTATTTGCTTTCTCTTCACGAAGATGTTCAGGTTTGCGGCCAAGCGGCTGGCGTAACAGAGGGGCTTGCTGGCGTATTCAGAGAAAAGCCGGATGTCGTCTTTGTAGATGTGGAGATGCCTGGACTTAGCGGTCTTTTGTTGGCAGAGGCTTTTGCCGATAAACCGGAAGCGCCTCTGCTTGTCTTTGCCACTGCCCATGAAGAATTCGCCGCCCGGGCGTTTGATCTGAATGCCTTAGACTACGTATTGAAACCGTTTTCACAAAAAAGGATTGGGCGTTGTCTGGATAAGGTGCGTACTGCCTGGAAAGAACGTCATAGTGATAATCGCTTGTGTTCTTCGCCTACCTATTTTAAAGAAAAGCTGGCTATTGATGATGGAGGCAAAACCGTATTGATCAATGCAGAGGATATTCTTTTAGTGCAGGCGGCAAACAATCAAGTGCGCATTCAAACAAAGGATAAGACTTATGCAGCCAGCTTTAGCTTGAATGAACTACAGGAACGGCTGGGCGAGGAAAGCTTTTTTCGCAGCCATCGCAGCTATTTGGTTAATCTCCGTAAGGTGAAAGAAATTATCCCCTGGTTTAACGGAGCTTACAATATTATCTTAGAAGGTCTGCCTGGTGAGGAGATACCTGTAAGTAGGCAGCAGGCTGGCCCGCTCAAACGTATTTTTGGTCTATAATGATAAAACCATTCACAGACCTATGTGGTGATTCACCCTTCATATACTGCATCTCACAGCTTATGTATTGCCGCGCATTCCATTCTTTTGTATGCTAAAAACAGGAAACTTATGTAATTCTTGTAATTAGCGGAAAGGAGGGAGAGGCAAGCATAAGCTGTTTTCTTTTTGAATTTTAAATTAGAACAGGAGGAAAAAGTATGAATTCCGCTTTACTTCTCATTGTATCCGGCTGCCTATTCGTTTTGGCATATCGCTATTATTCCGCATTTATTGCTGCTAAAGTTCTCATGCTTAATGACACGTACGTAACTCCTGCCTATCGTTGCAACGATGGACGCGAGTTTGTGCCTACGAACAAATGGGTGCTCTTTGGTCATCACTTTGCTGCGATTGCCGGAGCAGGCCCGCTTGTAGGTCCTGTATTGGCGGCCCAATATGGCTGGGGCCCTGGCTTTGCTTGGATTCTTTTGGGATCCATCTTTGCAGGCGCTGTGCATGACTTCGTTATTCTCTTTGCGTCAATTCGTCATAATGGTCAGTCCTTGGCCGTTATCGCCCGGCGTGAAGTAGGACCGCTGACCGGTATCACTACTTCTCTTTCAATTTTCTTTATTATTATTGTGGCTTTGGCCGGCTTGGCCATGGTTGTTGTAAATGCTCTCTTTAAAAATCCCTGGGGCCTTTACACCTTGAGCATGACGATTCCGATCGCGGTTGTGATTGGTCTGTATATGTTCAAAATTTTCCCCGGCGCCATTCGATCCGGCTCCATTATTGGCTTTTTGGCCGTATTGGGCGCTGTTTTTTCGGGGAGTTGGCTGCTTCCTGGGGGGCCGCTGGAAAGCTGGGCTGAAGCATTTAATTTGAGCAAGCCTGCATTGTCAGTTGCCTTGCCGGTTTACGGTTTCTGTGCCGCTACGCTGCCTGTATGGCTGCTGCTGGCGCCGCGCGATTATTTGAGCTCCTATATGAAAATCGGCACCATTGGAGCTTTAGCGCTTGGCATTCTGGTTGTACAGCCTTCGGTTAATATTCCTTTTACGACGCCTTTTATTAATGGCGGCGGCCCTATTATTCCCGGACCGGTATGGCCCTATGTATTTATTACCATTGCTTGCGGTGCCATTTCCGGTTTCCATTCCCTCATTAGCTCCGGTACAACCCCGAAAATGATCGAAATTGAAACTCATGCTCGGGCCATTGGCTACGGCGGCATGGTTATGGAAGGCTTTGTAGCTATGATGGCCTTGATTTCCGCCGTGGTTATGATGCCTGGCGACTATTTGGCTATCAACAGCCCAGCGGCTGCGTATGCCAAAATAGCTGCGCAGTTCCCAACTGTAGAAATCAAACAGCTGTCCGCGTTGGTTGGCATGGATGTTATGCATCGTCCCGGCGGCGCCGTTTCGCTGGCCGTGGGCATGGCTCATATTTTCTCCAGTATCGGCGGCATGAAGCATCTGATGAGCTACTGGTATCAATTTGCTATCATGTTTGAAGCTCTCTTTATCCTGACTACGATCGATGCAGGCACCCGTGTGGCCCGCTACATTTTGCAGGATATTTTGGGAACCTATGTGTATGCTCCGTTGAAAGAATCGCACTGGTGGCCTGGCATTCTTTTCACCAGCGCACTTGTAAGTGTAATGTGGGGCTACTTGCTCTACAGCGGTGACGTAGGAACGATTTGGCCGCTCTTTGGCGTAGCCAATCAGCTCCTCGCCATTGTTGCTTTAGCCTTGGGAACGACGATCATTTTGAAAATTGCTCCTAAGAGCTACGCCTTGATTACCTTTGTGCCAATGGTCTTTCTGGTTGTCACCGTTATTGCCGCAGGTATTATGAATGTCGGCATGTTTTTCAAAATGGGAAATCTCTTAGGCAATATTAATGGAACGGTCAGCATTGTCTTGATTGTGTTGGTAGTTATTACGTTGATCGACTGCACTCGCAAATGGCTGGAATTGCTGAAGACCGATAAACCGGTCGGCATGAACACCGAAATCCAAAACTTCTGCGAGTATGGAAAAACACAACCGAACGTGACTCCTTGATATCCAAATAAAAGGGTACAAGTAGGAGGGACTCGGGGCTGCTTTAACGGCGGACTCGGGTCCTTTTTTGTGTCGTTTCTTCTTTTTTTTAAAAATAATGCGTCAAAAAAGGATTTCTCGTTCAGTCAGCGAATTTTATAAAAGTACTAGTATGTTTGTTTCAGGAGGTTCAATTATAATTGTATGAAAATAGTAACAGCAGAGCATTGTGGTTTTTGCTATGGTGTACGCAGAGCCGTCGAGCTGGCGGAAAAATGTAAGAATACGAACGGTCCGGTGGCGACATTAGGGCCGATCATTCATAATCCCCAAGTGGTAGAGCGTTTGCAAGAGCAAGGAGTTGGCGTGGCTTCCTCTTTAGCTGAGTTTTCGACAGGGACCGTTGTCATTCGCTCTCATGGCGTAGGACCTAGCGTGTATCAGGAAGCGGCAAGCAAAGGATTGACTGTAGTTGACGCTACTTGCCCTCATGTGCAAAAAGCGCAGCAGGCAGCAGCGAGGTTTTTTCAGGAAGGACGCCAAGTAATTATTATTGGCGAACATAGGCATCCCGAAGTGCAAAGCATTTTGGAATGGGCGCAGCGCCAGGCTCAAGTGGTGGAAAACAAGGAAGAAGCCGAAGCACTGCCAGCGTATGAAAAAATAGGAGTTGTTTCTCAAACAACTTTTGCTACCGATTTGTTTGCAGAACTGGTTGCCATGGTATCGGCTAAGTCAGCGGATGCCGTAGTAGACAGGACTATTTGTGCGGCAACAGAGCAGCGGCAACAGGCGGCGTTGCAGTTGGCTTCGCGAGCACAGCTGGTTATAGTAGTAGGTGGTAAAAACAGCGCTAATACGAATCGTCTAGCCGACCTTTGCGACCGGGCGGGAACAAAGGTATATCATATAGAAACGGCGGAAGAATTACAGCCAGCATGGTTTATTGATGTGGATACAGCAGGAGTTACAGCAGGAGCATCAACGCCTGATTGGATTATTGAGGAGGTTTGTAGGAAAATGCAGGATTTTAGCGAAATGTTGGCCCAAACAGCGGCGAAAATTGAACGGGGCATGGTGATTAAAGGAACCGTCGTAGGAATTCGTCGTGATGAAGTATTTGTCGATATCGGTTATAAGGCGGAAGGGGTCATTCCCCTGAAAGAGTTGGCTTATCCCGCGCCAGCCCAAGCTTCGGATGTGGTGAAGGATGGCGAAGAAATCGACGTTTACGTGTTGAACGCGGATAATGAGGATGGTCAAGTGCTGCTGTCTAAACGCCGCGCCGATGAACAGGTTGCCTGGAATCGGTTGGAAGAAGCGTTGGAGCAAAAGAGCTCATTACAAGTTACGGTTACTGCTGAAGTAAAAGGCGGCCTTTCTGTAGCTGTTTTTGGTATTCGGGGCTTTATTCCCGCATCGCATATCGATTTGCGTTTTGTGGGAAATCTAGGTGAATATATCGGCCAAACCATTCAGGTTGTGCCGATTGAGATTGAACGGGGTAAAAAGCGCATTGTTTTGTCCAGAAAAATGATTTTGGAAAGCGAACGCAAACAAAAGGAAGAAGAAATCTACGGTTCGATCGAACCGAATCAGGTTGTGCACGGTGTTGTGCGTCGTCTTACGGACTTCGGCGCTTTTGTCGATATTGGCGGCGTTGACGGGCTGATTCATATTTCGGATTTGTCTTGGCATCATGTTAAATCGCCGCAAGAAGTCGTGCAAGTTGGCGATGAAGTGGACGTTTTGGTGCTCAAGGTGGATGCGGCTGCCAAACGGATTTCTTTAAGCCTGAAGCAAACGCAGCGCGATCCTTGGATGGATGCGGTGGAAGAACTGCAGGAAGGCATGTTGGTAAAGGGCGTTGTGACCAAATTGATGCCTTTTGGCGCCTTTGTGAAAATTCATGGCGACATTGAGGGCCTTGTGCATATTTCGGAAATGGCGGAGCAACGTATAAACAAACCAGAAGAAGTTGTTTCCATCGGCCAAGAAGTTGTCGTCAAGGTGATTCGCGTGGAAAAAGAGCAGAAACGGATTGGCCTTAGCATTTCGCAAGCGCAGCAAGAGACGGAGCGGGCGGAATTCAGTTCCTTTATCGATACGCAGACAGAGCCGGCGCAAGCGACTATCGGTGAACGATTAGCCGCTGAAGAAGAGAAATAAGATGCATTCTACCAGGCAATCGCGCAAATTGGATCACGTGCGGTGTGCGTTGGATTTGCCGGACGGACCTGTTCAAAATGGCTTTCAGGATGTGCTGTTGCTGCATCACTGCCTGCCGGATTTGTCCTTAGAGGATATTTCTCTTGCTACTGCCGTTGGAAACCAAACTTTATCTCACCCTTTAATTATCAATGCGCTTACTGGCGGAGCTCGGGATGTACTGGTTTTGAATGAACGGTTAGCCATTTTAGCGAGGGAGACGCAAAGCATTTTAGCAGTTGGTTCGCAATATGCGGCTCTGGAAGAACCGGCGCTGGAGGAGACCTTTCGCATAGTACGTCATCATTTTCCGAGCGGATCGGTGTGGGCTAATTTGGGAGCCCATGCGACCCCTGCCGAAGCAGCCATGGCGGTTGCCATGCTGGATGCTTCGGCATTGCAGCTCCACTTGAATGTTGCGCAAGAACTTTTTATGTTAGAAGGGGATCGAGACTTTCGAGGCTACCGTGAAAACATAGCCGCTATTTGCCGAGCCGTATCCGTGCCTGTGATCGTCAAGGAAGTGGGCTGTGGCATGCAAAGAGAAGCGGCTGAAGCGATTCTAACTTGTGGAGTGGCAGCGCTGGATGTTGGCGGAGCCGGCGGGACCAATTTTATTGCCATTGAAGCTAAGCGGTGTGAAGAAAATTTACCGGCAGAATTGCTGGCTTGGGGAATTCCTACGGCGTATTCATTGCTAGAAGTGGGACACACAGTGCAACAGCAGGGGGCTGCGCTGATTGCTTCCGGAGGAGTGCGTACCGCTGTGGATGTTGTCAAGGCGTTAGCATTGGGAGCCGATGCGGTCGCATTGGCGGCACCGGCGTTGCGGCTGGTATGGTCTGGCGATTTAAAGGCGGCTGTTAGGGAGTGGCAGATTTTGTTAATGCAGGTTCGGAAGTTGTTGCTTCTATCAGGCTGTAGCTGTATTAAAGAGGTGCAGAAGTCTCCCGTGGTTTTAACAGGTCTTGCCGAGTCATGGAGCCAGCAACGAGGGTTGAAGCGGCGCTTTTTTTAAGAGGATAAGTTGCCGGTCACGTAAGTGGCCGGCTTTCTTGTCTTTGCTTGAATAGATGTGTTAAGATGAAAATGAAGAATTACTGTACAGGAGGGCAAATTCAGTTGGATGATGTGCAAAGCTCGATGGATCATAGGGGGATTTCATTGCAAAAAGTAGGGGTAAAAGGGGTTCGTTTGCCTTTTTCTATTCGAACGAAGGCCGGAGGATTTCAGCATGTTGTCGCTACCATTGATGCGGCAGTAGATTTGCCTCATGATTATAAAGGAACCCATATGAGCCGCTTCTTAGAAGTATTGGATACTTGGCGCAACAAGCCGGTTTCCATGGTGGAACTAGAGGACATGGCAAAAGATATTTGTGTTAGGCTGCAAGCTGGCCGGGCGCATGTATGTTTTTCGTTTATATATTTTATTGAAAAAGCGGCGCCGGTGAGCGGCATTCGCAGTTTAGTTGATTATAACTGTTCTTTTGAAGCTGCCTATGACGAAGATGGAACTTTTGATTTTATTATTTCCGTGGAAGTTCCTTTTACGTCCTTATGCCCGTGCAGCAAAGAAATATCTCGCTATGGCGCGCATAATCAGCGCGGCATGATGCGGGCGCGTTTGCGTTGCCGACCAGGGGTTCTGCATTGGTTGGAAGACCTGGTGGCGTCCATGGAGGCGCAGGGGAGTGCGCCAGTGTATTCACTGCTCAAACGGCAGGATGAAAAATTTGTCACCGAGCAGGCTTATGAAAATCCTAAATTCGTAGAAGATGTTATTCGTGATTTGATTTTGCTGTTTCGCGGCCTTAAGGGAGTACGTTGGTTTGCGATTGAATGTGAAAACTTTGAGTCCATTCACAATCATAGCGCCTATGCCGCGCATAGCGAGTGGGTAGAAGGAGCGACTGGAAAATGAAACAGGGCCAAGGCGCCTTAGTGGTTTTCAGCGGCGGACAGGATAGCACTACCTGTCTATTTTGGGCGCTGGAACGATTCGAACGGGTGGAAACGGTTACTTTTGACTACGGACAACGACATAGCAGCGAAATTGAGCATGCGCGGCAGATTGCCGCAGAACTAGGGGTGAAGCATGCAGTATTGGATATGGCGCTGCTAAACCAGTTGGCCCCCAATGCGTTGACGCGTACGGAAATTCCCGTCGAAAGAGGACAAGACGGAGAACTTCCTTCTACTTTTGTTCCGGGGCGCAATTTGCTTTTTTTGTCTTTTGCCGCCATTTTGGCTAAAGGGCATGGCTTGCGCCACCTGGTGACTGGTGTGTGTGAAACCGATTACAGCGGCTATCCAGATTGTCGGGATATATTTGTCAAGTCATTGAATGTCACCTTGAATTTAGCCATGGCAGAGGAGTTTGTTTTGCATACGCCGCTGATGTGGATGGATAAGGCGCAAACCTGGGAATTGGCGGATCAAATGGGAAAGCTAGACTATATTGCCGAAAAAACGGTGACTTGTTACCATGGCATTCCCGGCGCTGGCTGTGGCGAGTGCCCTTCGTGTCTTTTACGAGCCAAGGGGCTTGAAGTCTATCGGCAGCAGCGGCTAGGTAACAAGGTATGAAATATCCGGTTTTAGAGCTTTTCAGCAGCATTCAAGGAGAAGGCTACTATCAGGGGACGCTGGCGTCTTTTATACGTCTGGGCGGTTGCAATCTTCGTTGCGCTTGGTGTGATACAGCTCATTCGCAAACGGCAGCAACGGCAAAGTGGCTGGATATTTCTGAAATTATTGTACAGATGCCTCGGGAAGTGCGGCGAGTCATTATCACCGGCGGCGAGCCGACTTTGCATGATTTAGGGCCTTTGGTAGCGGCGCTGCATGCGCGTGGGCATGAAGTGGCATTGGAAACCAATGGCACCCAAGAAGTGCCGGCTGAGTGGGGCATTGACTGGATTGCCGTTTCACCTAAGCCGGATGCTGCATATGACGTACGCTGTCATGCGGATGAACTGAAATATGTGGTAGATGAGCAGTTGCAGGCGGAACATATTCAAGACGCCTTAGTCTCGGAAGGACGGGTATATCTGCAGGTTGAGGGCGGACGGTCAGCTTCGGCTTTGCGGGCTTTAGAATTGGTGCGAGCCAACCCTCAGAAACTGTGGCGCGTAGGCGTACAGCTGCATCGGGTGCTGCAGGTGCCTTGATACGGCTAACACACAATCTAGGCGGTGAGAGCATTGGAAAAGCGGGCATTAAATAATGCGGACGGCAGCAAAGTATTTAAGGCCGCCCTGGAAAATCCTTCTGGTTTGAGCGGCGGCGACGCCTGGACTCCAGATTTGCATCTGGCTTTATATAAGACGGCGCAGATTGGGGCTGATGGGCAGCTTTACGAGGCGGTTACCCATAACGGAACTCGCAGCGACATTCATCGTCTTGACAGCTTTTATTCTTTTTGGACTTTTTGGCCGCAGGTGGTTAATACCGCCTTACTGGAGGAGTATCGCCTGCTGGCTGGGGATGAGTCAATCTTGCGCCAGCAGTTTCATCGGCCCGAAAGCATTCACGGTATCAGTCATATGAAACGGGTTCTGCTGCATGCTTTTTTTCTTTCCTTCTTGGAGCAGTTGTCGGCGAAGGACCGGAAAGTGCTGCTCTATGCGGCGGCGTTCCATGACATTGGGCGCAGCCATGACGCCTTGTGCGAGCGTCACGGGGCGGACAGCATTGCCAAGATGAACAAGATTGTTGTCGTACAGCAGCAACTAGACCTGGAAGATTTGCGGGCTTTGCAATTTATTATGCGCTGGCACTGCATTGCGGATCAGCGCGGCGTAAAAGCTTTAGGAGAAATGCCGGCTGCCGAGCAGGCACGCATCAAATATCTTTTCTTCTTATTTAAGGATTGTGACGCCTTGGACCGCGTGCGCATTTTGGATTTGGACTTTAAGTATCTGCGCTGTCGCCGCTCTTGGCAATTGGCGCTTGTGGCCTATCAGCTTTTGCATCATTTAGGGGAATTGGAACAAGAGTTTCTTCTTTGAACAGAAACGTTTCAATAGAAAAGCCGCAGCAGGCGGCTTTTCTATTTTGCAGTTGGAAATACGAAAAAAAGGAGATAACAATGTTTGTTAGTCGCTTAAGATGAAAAAATTGATTATTACTGAAAAACCATCAGTAGCTAGAAATATCGCCGATGCCATTAATGCAAAAATCAGGAAAGATGGATTTATTGAAGGCGCTGACTATGTAATAACCTGGGCCTTTGGCCACTTGCTACAGCTATATGATGTAAAAGATTATAATCAAGAGCTTAAAGGCTGGAGATTAGAGTATTTCCCCTACATACCCAACGAATTTAAATATAAAATCAAATCGTCTGATCGGAATAGAGAGCAAATTGACACCGGCGCGAAGAAACAAGTTGATATTATTAACGGATTGCTTCTGCGTGAAGATATAGACGGGATTATTGCCGCAACAGATGATGATCGCGAAGGACAAATTATTTTTGATGAAATTGCCCTCTATCTGGATATAAAAAAGCCTATCGAACGACTGTTGCTCAATGAATGGACTAATGATGAAGTGAAAAAAGGCTTGCAAAGTTTACGCTCCAATACAGAAATGGGCTCCTTGCAAGATGCCGGGTTTGGGCGGCAACTGGCAGACTGGCTGATTGGGATTAACCTTACTTCGGTGGCTACCGTAAAATATCGTGCCGATGAATCGATCAAGGTTTTAAATGTTGGTCGCGTATTGTTGCCGACCTTAAAGATCATTTATGATCGCGATAAAGAAATTGAAGCCTTTAAAGAAACCAGTTATTATAAATTGGTTTCCGAGTTTAAAATCAAGGATGACAGCATCTTTGAAGGCGTATATCATGAAAATGAAAGTGAAAAATTTGAAACCAAAGAGAAGCTGGAGCTGCTGCAAAAAGAGTTAGCTGAAAAAACGGCACGTATTACAAGTAAAAAAGTGGATTATAAAAAAGAATATGCACCCTACTTGTTTAATTTATCGAATTTGCAAGGGTATATTACTAGTAAATATAAAGGCTGGACCTCTGACAAAGTCTTGAAGACAGCCCAAACATTATATGAGAACAAGTTGATTACCTATCCTAGAACCGCCAGTTCGGTATTGGATGAAAGCTTAATCGAAAAAGCAGAAAAGGTACTAAACGCACATAAAAAAGGGCGTCCCTTTGAAAGCGACATCGTGTTTCATACATCAAAGCGAGTCTTTGACAGTAAAAAGGTCGAGAGCCATTCCGCCATTATACCGACTTATGTGTTGCCGAAGAATATGAATAGTGATGAAAAGATCGTTTATGAGGCGGTAGTAAACCGCTTTTTAGCACAGTTTATGCCTGTGGCAGAATATGAAGAGACGGAATTGGTTGTTAAGATCGATAGCGAGGTACTGGAAGGCGTTTTTCTCAGTAAAGGCAAAGTAGAATTAAACGATGGCTGGAAGAAAGTCGAAAACGTAACTTCCAAAGAAATTACCTTGCCCCATGTGGAAGACGGTGATACGGTCTTTGTGCACAAGAGCAGTGTAAATGAAGTGAAACGCAAGGCGCCTAAGTATCATTCGGAAAAAACTTTATTGCGAGAGATGGAGAATTGCGGCCGTAAATATAAAGAAGATGATGCTGAAGAAATGATGCTTGCCATCTTGAGCGGCTTTAGCATCGGGACTCCTGCAACCAGGGCGGAAACTATCAAAAAACTAAAAGACGTCGGCTATATCGAAATTCGCGGGAAGAGCCTGGCTTGCACCGAATTAGGTAAAATGATGGTTGAAAAATTTCCTGTAAAAGAATTATTTGACTTAGAGTATACGGGGAAATTAGAAAAAACCTTATCAGATATTGAGAAGAAAAAGTTCAGTAAAACCGATTTCATCAAGATGATGATTGAGTTCGTAATAAAATCGGTTAATGATGTAAAAAGTGCCGCTGGCTTTGGGGCCCATGCGGTTATCCCGGAAGATGTTGAAGTATTGGGCCTCTGCCCGGAGTGTAATAGCCCCGTGGTTGAATCAGCGAAAGCCTTTGGCTGCAGCAACTGGAAAAACGGCTGTAAGTTTACCATCTGGAAAGATGATAAATATATTGCTTCTTTTGAAAAACAAGTATCATCCGATATGGTTAAGCTGTTGTTGCAAAATGGCAGAGTTGGTTTTCGCGGCTTAAAAAGTAAAAAAGGGAACAAGTTTGCTGCCTATTTCTATTATGTCAAGGATGAAAATACAGGCAGATACAATTGGAAAATGGAATTCCTTGATTAATTTGAAGTCTCTAAGCTCGGATACAGCTTAGAGACTTTTTGGTTCGTACTTTTCACGGTTGGAAAATATGTTGTAGGGGCGATGCTAACGAACTGCGAAATACGCGAAAGATGAGGATAAGGGAATGCGGCGGAAAGTATTCCTGTGGGAAATCAGTGAATTTTGGGGTTGAGCGGATGTTGGTAAATGTAAGCAGGCTGTGAGGCATATCACAGCCTGCTTTTCTTTTTGAGGTTATACTAAGACCATAGAAAGCAGCCATGTTGAAGGAGGTAGACAAGCTATGCAGCCTAAAGGTGCAAACTTGCAAAAAATAAGAGACGGGAAAAAAACCTATGCCGTGA
Organism: uncultured Anaeromusa sp.; assembly: GCF_963676855.1. Lineage (NCBI taxonomy): Bacteria > Bacillati > Bacillota > Negativicutes > Selenomonadales > Sporomusaceae > Anaeromusa > uncultured Anaeromusa sp. Next base: position 2,493,933 of record NZ_OY781460.1, on the reverse strand, counting down.
CGCCGCATCTTCCGGGAGGTTTTGTCAAACCGGAAATACTGCGTCGTTATGCGGAAGCGGCGGAGCAGTTCGGCGGTGTGTTGAAGCTGACCTCGGCGCAGCGTATTATGATTACTGGCTTGAAAGCGGAAGATGTGGAAGGCGTATGGGATGTGCTTGGTATGCAGCCTGCACTAGGTTTTGCCAATTGTGTGAGGAGTATCAAAATGTGCCCGGGCGATACCTTTTGCAAGCGCGGCAAGCAAGACGCTATTAAGCTGGGGATGGAGCTGGATAAACGTTACCATAAAAAAGAAATGCCTTCGCGCATTAAAATGGGCGTAGCCGGCTGCCCTAATTCTTGCGCCGAGGTGCATGTGAAGGATGTGGGCTTCATCGGTACGGACAGCGGCTGGGATGTTTATGTGGGCGGCTGCGCTGGAGCACAACCCCGGTTGGCGGATAAGCTGCTGGGCTCTCTAAATCTAGAAGAGGCTTTGAGGATAGCCGAAGTCATTGTTTCCTTCTACAAGCATAATGCTGATGTAGAGCGCATGGGCGTTTTTATTGACCGCATTAGTTTTGGAAGTTTTCAAAAAGAAGTGTTGAGCCGTTTTTACGGGCAGCAGCAATCCGATTCCACAGAGATGGGGCTTCCTTTGCCCAAGCAAACAACGACTGCGCCGCTTTTAAATGAAAAGCTCCAGCCGGGAGATAAAGTGAACGAGGACACGGTTATCAGCGATATTCTGCGGGTGTATCCGCATACGGTGCCTGTTTTTCGCTCTTTTGGTTTAGGCTGCCTGGGTTGTCCGTCTTCGACGGGAGAGCCGTTGCATCAAGCGGCTGCTATTCACGGCCTACAGGTAAGTGACCTGGTAGAGGCGCTAAACCGCAGCATTAAAGAAGAACAGAACAAATAGAATGGAGGAAGCAGTATGAGCTTGTATTTAGGACCTATTCACTACTGGCTGTATCATAAAATTCGTATTTTGGTGGAGCGGGAACAGTTGCTTTGGGAGTCGGCGGCCCAGATTGATGCCGACATGGTGGAAGAAGGACGGGAAATGGTTTGGCAGACTTATGGAGCGCCGTTGCCGGATGAGGATTTGGCGGAGCTGATTGATGCGGACAACATTCACGGTTGGCTGCAGCGTCAGATCAATTTGGCGGAACTGCGTGAAGCCGCCGCCGTTAGAGAATTGCTGTCACGCTTTGGATCGGCCGGGCAGGACATGATAAAAGACGTTTTTGCAGTTCAAGGGAAACTTTGCGGCCTGGCCGCTCGCAAAGACGGACAGGAAGACACTGATGCGGCGGCGGCTTACGCGGCATTTGCCGGCAACGTGTTGAACGGCATGCCGTGTGATCGTTGGGATCGGCTGGAGCAGGAAGACTGCAAGCTGACAAGGTGGAGTAATGCCGGCTGGATACAGGCGGCAAATTGGGAAAAAGCAGGCACAGACAGCCAGTTCCTGGCGCAGTGCCATGAAGTTTGGCATACGGAGTTTTTTAAAGCCTTAGCACCTCAATTGCAATATACCATGGACATCCAAGGTGACTTAATCTCGCGCCAGGTTACTGCATAGCGAGTGCCTGAGCCAGTGCATGGGAGGAAGAAAGCTTTTTCTGTTTCATTTCAAAGTAGGATTTTTATAAAGCTTGTCGAATATAATTAAATTCAAGTTGTCTTGAACGAATTTTGACAGGCAGGTGCAGTGCATGTATAGCTTTCCTTTGCATGAGGACGAAAAAATCATAAAAAAAGATCATGCTAATTATGATTCGGCGGCGGAGAAACTTCACGGCGCATTATATTTGACTACAGAACGATTGGTCTTTGTAGGCTATGTAATGGGTATGGAACACAAGTATTTAAAAGAAGTTTCCTTAGAGGCGCTGACGCAAGTGGTCACGGCTCGAAGCTTGGGGCTTATACCTAACGCCTTGGTCGTAAAGACGGTTGAAAAGGAAAGCTTGCGCTTTGTCATTCGCCGCAGGAATGAATGGTACCAGGAGCTAATGGAACGACTGGATCCGGTTGACAGGGCCGGAGGCATTGGAGTATAATCGAAGCAATATCATCAATAGCAAAGATAAGGATACGGTTTAACGATAGGCATGTCTGCAGAGAGAGAACGTCATCGGCTGTAAGCGTTCTGATATGGTGCGTTGGACTACCGCCTTAGAGCTGCCGGTTTGAACAACAGTAGAGCCGGCCGGAAAAAGGAACCGTTACTTTCCTAAACAAGCAGGGCTTTCGGGTCAAGCAGGGTGGAATCGCGAGTAATCCTCGTCCCTACAAGGGGCGGGGATTTTATTTTTTGCAAGGAGGTTGTAAAAATGGTACAGGTAAAATTAAAAGACGGCAGCATTCGCGAGGTGGCTCAGGGGACTACTCTTGGTGAGTTGGCGGAACAGCTCAGCCGTTCTTTAGCTAAAAAAGTGCTGGTGGGCAAAGTGGACGGGCAAGTAAAGGATTTAGCCAGCAAATTGAATCAGGATGCGGCAGTGGAGCTGTTAACGTTTGAAGAGGACGCAGGACGCAATGCGTTGCGTCACAGCGCTTCGCATGTGCTGGCTCAAGCGGTCAAACGCTTATATGGTGACAAAAAGGTGAAAATTGCTATTGGCCCAGCCATTGCTAACGGCTTCTATTACGATTTTGACGTGGAAGAACCTTTCAGCACGGAAGATTTGGCACGCATTCAAAAGGAAATGGAAAAAATCGTTAAAGAAGATTTGTCGATTTCACGCAAAGAAGTTAGCCGGGAAGAGGCTATTGCTTTGTTCAAAGAGCGCGGCGAAGACTACAAAGTAGAGTTGATTCAGGATTTGCCGGCCGATGCGGTTATTTCCATGTATGAGCAAGGTGAATTTGTTGACTTGTGTGCTGGGCCCCATGTTTTGTCTACAGGGCGTCTTAAGGCCATTCAATTGCAATCGGTGGCTGGCGCTTACTGGCGAGGCGATGAAAAAAGAAAAATGCTGCAGCGTATTTACGGCACGGTCTTTGAGAAGAAAGCGGATTTAGACGCCTACTTGTTGATGTTGGAGGAAGCGGCTAAACGGGATCACCGTAAGCTCGGCAAAGAACTGGATTTGTTCAGTATGCAAGAAGAAGGCCCTGGTTTTCCTTTCTTTCACCCGAATGGTATGGTAGTGCGCAACGAATTGGAAACTTTCTGGCGTAAAATGCACCGGAAATATGGTTACCAGGAAATCAGGACGCCAATTATTTTGAATCAGAAATTATGGCAGCAGTCCGGCCATTGGGATCATTATCGGGAAAACATGTACTTTACGGAGATTGATGGCGAAGGCTATGCGGTAAAACCGATGAACTGCCCTGGCGGCATTCTTGTATATCGCTCGCAGTATCATAGTTATAGGGATTTGCCTTTGCGCACCTGCGAACTGGGATTAGTACATCGTCATGAAATTTCTGGTGCGTTGCATGGTTTGATGCGTGTACGCAGCTTTACTCAAGATGATGCGCATATCTTCATGCTGCCGGCGCAAATCAAAGAAGAAATTCAGGGCGTTATTGATTTGTTCAACGAAGTATATAGCACCTTTGGCCTTTCCTATCATGCAGAGCTGTCCACTCGTCCAGAAGACTCAATGGGCTCGGACGAAGTATGGGAAACTGCTACGAAAGCGCTTCAAGACGCACTTGATGAGCGAGGCATGGAATATAAGATCAACGAAGGCGACGGAGCTTTTTATGGCCCGAAAATTGACTTTCATTTGCGCGATTCCATTGGTCGTACCTGGCAGTGTGGTACCATTCAATTGGATATGCTGATGCCGGAAAACTTTGACTTGAACTACATCGGTGAAGACGGTCAAAAACATCGCCCAGTTATGATTCATCGAGTGGCTTATGGCAGTCTGGAGCGATTCATTGGCATTCTGATTGAACATTTTGCAGGCGCGTTCCCGGCTTGGTTGGCACCGGTGCAGGTTAAAATTCTACCCATTACGGACCGGCACATGGAATATGCTAAAAAGGTTGCCAAAGAAATGTGGGGCCAGGATATCCGCGTGACAGTAGATGAGCGCAACGAAAAAATAGGCTATAAAATCAGAGAAGCGCAAATGCAAAAAATCCCTTATGTGTTGGTTGTGGGGGATAAGGAAATGGAAAACGGTACGGTGGCAGTGCGTAAGCGCGGTGAAGGCGATTTAGGCCCCCAGGCGACGGATGCCTTTACACAACAGTTGTTAGCAGAAATTGCTGCCAAAAAATAAAATGACATTGACAAAAGTGAAAGTTCGTGGTATCTTAACAAAAGTGATCTACAAGAAGAAGCCATCCGCTTCTCACCTTGCCACGCCCTAGAGCAGTGAGCCAGGTTAGCGAACCCTAACGATAAGGGTGTATTGCGGGTGGAGTGCAGACTCTACCCGCTTTTTTTTTGTAAATGTATGCGGAGGTGAATGACAATTAGCAAAGAAAATTTGCGGATCAACGAAGAGATCCGGGTAAGAGAAGTGCGGGTAACTACCGCCGAAGGTGAACAGCTAGGCATCATGCAGGTGCGCGACGCATTGCAGATGGCTCTGGAACAAAATCTCGACCTGGTAGAAGTTGCTCCGACGGCTCGTCCGCCGGTATGCCGTATCATGGACTATGGTAAGTTCAAATATGAGCAGCAAAAAAGGGACAAAGAAGCAAAAAAGAAACAAAAAATTGTTACCATCAAAGAAGTCAAGCTTCGGCCTAATATCGAAGATCACGACTTTGATGTTAAGAAAAAAAATGCCCTGCGTTTTCTGGAAGATGGAGACAAGGTCAAAGTGACCATCATGTTCCGCGGTCGGGAATTATCCCATCCGGAATTGGGACGAGTTTTGCTTGTGCGTATGGCCAAAGAATTGGCTGATATCGCCAATGTAGAACGCGATCCGAAACTGGAAGGCAAGAACATGATTATGATTCTGAATCCCAAACAACAGCAGGCATAAAACTGAAACAACAGCAAGGGGGAGCAAGTAATGCCGAAAATCAAAACTCGTAGAAGCGCTGCCAAACGTTTTCGTATCACCGCCAGCGGTGAATTCAAGCGCGCTAAAGCTTTTAAAAGCCATATCCTGGAATGCAAATCACCTAAGCGTAAGCGCAACCTGCGCAAAGCTTCGTTGGTAAGCAAGTCCGACCACAAGCGCGTACAGCTTATGCTGCCGAACGCATAATTCAAAAATATTTTAATGTATACTTTCTGGAGGGATTAATATGCCGAGAGTGAAAAAAGGCGTTACTGCACATCGACGCCATAAAAAAATTCTAAAGCTGGCTAAAGGATACCGTGGAGCCCGCAGCAAGCAGTTTAAAAAAGCCAATGAATTAGTCATGAAAGCGTTGTTCTACGCTCGTCGTGACCGTCGCGCTAAAAAAGGCGAATTCCGTCGTCTGTGGATTGCCCGTATCAATGCGGCTGCCCGCATCAATGGCTTGTCTTATAGCAAACTGATCAATGGCTTGACTAAAGCCGGCGTGGAAGTAAACCGTAAAATGCTGGCTGACTTGGCTGTCAATGATCTGGCTGCTTTCAATCAGTTGGTTGAAACCGCTAAAGCTAAACTCTAAAAGTAAATGGCAAAAAGTCGGCCTTAGGCCGGCTTTTTTTCTTGTGCCGCAGATTTTCCTAAAGCCAAGATAGTTCGGAAAATTCATTTTTTTCAAACTCTCTTGGCTTTTTTCGCAGGTTTTTTGATTTGTATGGCGAAACAAAAACATAAATAAATGAACCCTGAAGGGAGAGTTGTGTTGTGGCGTTAGTAACAATGGCAGAACTTCTACAGGATGCGCGGCGGCGGCAATACGCAATTGGGGGATTTAATGTTTTTAATTTTGAAACTCTAGGGGCTGTGGTGGAAGTAGCAGAGGAATTAAAAACACCTTTAGTTTTGGGGATTCCCGAACGATTGTTTAAATTTGTCGACGCGGATTTGCTGGGAGCTGCGATGGTGCGGGCTGCGCATAAGGCAAGTGTTCCAGTGGCCTTGCATTTGGATCACAGTCATACCTATGAAGGGATTCTGAAAGCCGTGCGCTGGGGTTTTACCTCGGTGATGTTTGACGGTTCACGGCTGAGCTTTGAGGAAAATCTACGCCGAACGAAGGAAGCGGCTAAAATTGCACATGCTGCGGGCTTGACCGTGGAAGGGGAGCTTGGTCTTTTAAATGAAGAAGCTGCGAGCAGTCTGGAAGAGGCAGCCCTATTTACGCAAAAAACCCGCATTGATGCTTTGGCGGTAGGCTGTGGCAATCATTTAGGAGATATGGTGAATACTTCGTTGGATTTTGAACGACTTGGACTGCTGCGTCAGATGGTGCAAATCCCGCTGGTCATGCATGGCGGCGCTGGACTGCAGTCAGAAGAGTATCGCAGTTTGATCCAGGCAGGTATTGCAAAAATAAATATTGCAACCGACACTTCAACGGTGGCGGCGGAACAGTTGAAAAAAGAACTGTCGCGTGCGCCACACATGAATTATGTTAATTTGATGGCGATTGTCAAAAAAGGTGTTAAAGAGTCGGTGCGTAAGTACATGCTGGCCTTTGAGTGCATCTCTAAGGCCAAAGCTATTTAAAAAGAGAGATTTAGCAGGGGACTTCGAGGCTTTGCTTCGGTTTCTCCTGCTTTTTCACTCTCCACGGTTTCTTGCCTCTAGACGGGCCGTAAGGGAGTGCTTATAATAAATTGGGAAGAATCTAGGATAGGAGTGGAGCGATCATCTTGAAAAACAATAGTCGTGGTTTTTTGAAAGAATGGACGTTGACGCCCTATCAAATACTAGTTCTTGGATTTGAGGGGATTATCTTGTTGGGAAGTGGTTTGTTGATGCTGCCCCAAGCTACGGCGGCTGGTAATGGAACTTCTTTTGTTGATGCTTTGTTTACGGCTACATCGGCTGTCTGCGTAACCGGTCTCGTGGTGCTAGACACGGGAAGGCATTTTTCTTTATTCGGACAACTTGTTATTATTTTTTTGATTCAAATTGGTGGATTGGGCATTATGACCATGACGACATTGATGGGTATCATGCTTGGCAAACGCATTCAGCTGCGGGAACGTTTGATTTTGCAAGAAGCGTTGAACCAAATTACCATGTCCGGAGTGGTGCGTCTGGCGTTATATGTCATCAAAGTAACCTTGCTTATTGAAGGCATCGGCGGTACGATTTTGGCCTGGCGCTGGTATGATGAATTTGGACCGATTGGTATTTATTACGGCTATTGGCATGCGATATCTTCTTTTTGTAATGCAGGATTTGATTTGTTTGGCAATTACGGAAGCTTGACTGCATATGTGTCTGATCTGACCATAAACATAACGGTGACTACGTTAATTATTCTTGGAGGCATTGGCTTTATGGTTATTGCCGACGCTTGGAATCAACGGTCCTTTAGTAAGCTTACTGTGCACTCGCGCCTTGTTATTGTGATGTCGGCTGTGTTGCTATTGCTTGGAACGTTGGGGATTTTAGCGTTTGAGCATGCTAATCCTGCAGGCATGGGGCCGCTTTCTTGGCCAGATAAATTTCTGAGCAGTTATTTCCAAGCGGTTTCGGCAAGGACAGCTGGCTATAACACGTTGCCGCTGGATACATTAGAGCCGGAAACTTTATTTTTCTTAATTCTATTGATGTTTATTGGTGCCTCTCCCTCTTCGACAGGCGGAGGTATCAAGACTTCAACGCTGGGCGTGCTCTTGGCTTCTATTTGGGCTATGATGCGTGGCCGAGAAGATGCTGAACTTTTTGAGCGCCGCATTCCTCATGGTGTTATTTATAAAGCGTTTGCGGTGGTGTTTATTTCGGCATCCTTAGTTTGCTTTGTCACTATGATGCTAAGCATTTGCGAAAACGCACCTTTTTTGAATTTACTTTTCGAGGTTGTTTCCGCTTTCGGTACGGTGGGTTTGACAACTGGAATTACGCCTGGTTTATCAGAGCAGGGTAAACTTTGGCTGATTTTGACTATGTTTGCCGGCAGAGTGGGACCGGTGACATTAGTAATGGCGCTAACCTTGCGCTCGCGGAAAAGCAAACGTATGATGCGGTATCCTGAAGGGAAGTTTATTATTGGTTAAGGAATCAAGTATATTCTGGAAACGAGGCTTGAAATGAAAAAGAAACAGTTTGCAATTATCGGCTTAGGACGCTTTGGCACGAGCGTAGCCAAAACGTTGTATCAAATGGGCTATGAGGTTTTGGCTGTCGATGCAGATGAAACGCGGGTGCAAGAATTTAGCGATGAAGTAACTCATGTTGTACAGGCGGATACTACGGATGAGGATACTTTGAAAGCCTTGGGAATTCGGAATTTTGACGTAGTTGTCGTGGCCATTGGCGCGGATGTGCAGGCTAATTTGATGACGACCTTGCAGCTAAAAGAGTTGGGTGTGCCTCATATTGTCGCTAAAGCAAAAAATCCACTCCATGGGAAAATGTTAGGGAAAATCGGCGCTGATAGGGTGGTTTATCCAGAACGAGATATGGGGCAACGGGTGGCGCATAATCTTGTGTCCAGCAATGTTTTGGAATACATTGAACTATCTCCTGATTATAGTATTGTAGAAGTAACGGCGCCCAAGGCTTTGGTAGGAAAAAATCTGGTGGAAACGGATTTGCGTGGTCGTTACGAGGTCAATGTGGTGGCGATACGTCGCGGGGAGCAGCTATTGGTGCCACCTCAGCCAACGGAGAAAATCATGGAAAAAGATGTGCTGTTCGTTATCGGCGCTAATCGGGGCGTCCAGCGCTTGGAGGAGCTTGAATGACGTTATATTGGGAAAAAATAAGCAGCGCGGCGAATGAACAATTAAAACAAATTCGGTCCTTGCAACAGCGTAAAAAGAGAGACGAGAGCGGCTTGTTTATTGTGGAAGGTACGAGAGCGGTACAAGAAGCGCTACAATCAGATTGGGAATTGCTGTTTCTGGTTGTAGCAGATGATTATGGACAAATGGCGCAGACGGAAGCGCTGCTGCAAAAGCGCACGCAGCCACATGGGCGACTGTTGCAAGTTTCCGGCGAATTGCTGCACAAGCTTGGTGAAACGCAAACTCCGCAAGGAATTGTAGCAGTCGTGAGGCAGAAGTACTGGGAGCTTGAGCAAGTACTGGCTATTCCTGGAAACGGGCCGTTGCTTGTGATGGATCGGGTGCAGGATCCAGGGAATGTCGGTGCCTTACTGCGGACGGCCGCTGCGCTAGGCGCTGGTGGTGCTGTTCTATTGGAAGGAACCACAGATGCTTTTAGCAGTAAAGCGATACGAGCCGGTATGGGAGCCGTTTTTCGTTTACCTGTAGTGCAAAGAATACAACCGGAGACCTTGAACCAGCTTCGCAAGCAGCAAAAACTTGCTTTGTGGGTAGCTGCGCTGGAAGGCGGCCAGCCAAGCTATCAGGCTGATTTAAAAACAAGGCATTTGCTGCTTTTAGGCAATGAAGGGGAGGGGGCGTCGGCTTTTTGGAAACAAGAGGCGGACGGTGCTGTTTTTATTCCCATGCCAGGAGGGATGGAGTCGTTGAATGTGGCTATGGCTGGTTCGCTGCTTCTCTATGAAGCGATGCGGCAACGGCTGAGCTGAGAAATAAAATAAGATAAATTCGTTTTTGTATTTTTAGAGAAAGCTTTTGGTTAAGAGCGGACTTGGCTTGTCAGGGCTGGTTTTGGTATGGTATAATGACAACAAGAAATTTCCTGAAAGCATGCTGAACAGGAGCAGGGAGGGTCTCGCCATGATGACCACCGATATGCTATGGAAAGTATTTGAAGCAACTGGATCCATTGCCGCGTATCTCCTGTACCGCCGCCTTTTATTGCAATAAAAAGCGGTTATCCGGCGTGGGCACAAACTACATAGTGCTGGTGATGAAGGAGAAAGTATGCAGAGGAGAATTCTTCAGGGAGGCGTTGCCATGGACTGCAAGCGCGCTGTATTTTCACTGTCAGAAGTTCGCTCCGGAGCCTTGTTTACTGAACGTTTTCTGAATCCAAGTAGGCAAACACGGACTGCTTCACGTTACGAAGCTTGAGTACAAACAAGGGTGGTACCGCGAATAAGCTTTTTCGCCCCTTTCGAGGGGGTGGAAGGGCTTTTGTTTTTTTGCAATGATTATAAAACAGGAGGCAAGTGGAACATGGAAAATCAGCTACAGATTTTACAAACGGAAGCGTTGCAGGAGATGCAGCAGGCGCAAACCGTAGCCGCCTTAAATGACTTAAAAGTGAAATATTTGGGTAAAAAAGGCAGTTTGACGGCTGTTTTGCGCGGCATGGGAGCATTGTCGTCAGAAGAACGTCCGCGCATAGGTGCGCTTGTGAATGAAGTGCGGGCCAAGTTGGAGGCGCTCCTAGAAGAGCGAGCAGGGGCTTTAAAAGCGGCTGAAATGCAAGAGCGCTTGGAAAAAGAAACTATTGATATTACGTTGGGTGGGAGAGCTTCATTTAGCGGTCATGTGCATCCGTTGATGCTGACGTTGGATCGCATTAAGGCGGTCTTTATGCGTATGGGCTTTGCAGTGGCCGAAGGACCAGAAGTGGAAGAAGATTCCTATAATTTTGAAGCTTTGAATTTGCCGCCGGATCATCCGGCAAGGGATATGCAAGATACTTTTTATATTACGCCGGAACTTTTGCTGCGGACCCATACCTCGCCGGTGCAGGCGCGGGTTATGCAGGCTAGCGAACCGAACAGTCCGGTGCGGATTATTGCGCCTGGTAAAGTATACCGTTGTGATTACGACGCCACGCACTCTCCTATGTTTCATCAGGTGGAAGGCTTGGTTATTGACAAAGAAATCAATTTTGCGGACTTAAAGGGAACGCTGGAACTCTTTATTCGAGAAATTTTCGGCTCTAATACTGGGGTTCGCTTTCGTCCTAGTTTCTTTCCTTTTACGGAACCGAGCGCTGAGGTGGATATTTCCTGCGTGATTTGCAAGGGGAAAGGCTGCCGGGTTTGTAAGCAAACCGGCTGGTTGGAGATATTGGGTTCTGGCATGGTGCATCCGCGAGTGCTGGAGTTGAGCGGCTACGATCCGAACAAGGTACAAGGCTTTGCTTTTGGCATGGGTGTGGAACGCATTGCCATGCTCTTGTACCAAATTGACGATTTGCGTCTGTTTTATGAAAATGACGTTCGCTTTTTGCGGCAGTTTTAATTGTACAAAGGAGGATACTCATGCGCACATCCATTGAATGGCTTAACGACTATGTAACGATTCAGACTGCGCCGCAAGAATTGGCGGATGCATTGACTATGGCTGGTATTCCTGTAGAGGAAATTGAATACCAGGGACAAGGTTTGGAAAAAGTGGTGGTCGGTAAAATTGAAGAGATTTTGCCTCACCCCAATGCGGATAAACTGCGCATTTGCCGCGTTAATGTCGGCGCAACGGAGTTGCTGCAAATTGTGACTGGCGCTGCCAACGTGCAAGAGAAGGATGTAATTCCTGTAGCCTTAGAAGGGGCGCACTTGCCGAACGGAGTGTCTATTAAAGCCAGTAAGCTGCGGGGCGAGCCTTCTTACGGCATGCTTTGCTCGGCGAAGGAACTGGGGATTGATTCGGAAGAACTGCCGGAGGAACAGCGCAGCGGCATTTATATTTTGCCGGCTGATACGGCAATTGGCCAGGGCATAAAAGATGTGCTGGGCTTGAATCAGGTTATTTTGGGTTTTGAATTGACAGCCAATCGTCCTGACTGCTTCAGCGTTATTGGCTTGGCGCGGGAAGTCGCTGCTTTAATAGGAGCTTCTTTAACATTGCCGGAAATTAAAGTTCAAGAGGATGCAGCATTACCGCAAGCAAGTGAAACAGTGACCGTGCAAACGGCTTGCCCGGACTTGTGCCGCCGCTTTGCCGCACGGGTGCTTCATAATGTAAAAGTGGGTCCTTCGCCGGAATGGCTGGCTAGACGGGTTGAAGCGGCAGGAATGCGTTCCATCAGCAATGTTGTAGATGTGACCAATTTTGTCATGCTGGAAATGGGGCAGCCCTTGCATGCCTATGACGCTTCGCGCGTACGCGGCGCTTCTTTGACGGCGCGGCTGGCTGAGGACGGGGAAGAACTAGTGACGCTGGATTCGGTAGAAAGAAAGCTAAGCTCCAGTATGCTTGTTATTGCCGATGCCCAAGGTCCGGCTGGCTTGGCTGGCGTGATGGGCGGCTTTGACAGCGAAGTGACTGATGCTACGCAGATGGTCATTTTGGAAGCCGCACATTTTCAAGGGGCGAACATTCGGAGAACGGCTCGCCAGTTGGGCTTGCGCTCAGAGGCTTCAGGCCGCTTTGAACGTGGTACCGATGTGGCGTGCGCAACGGCCGCATTGGATCGGGCGGCGCAGCTGCTGCAGGAAATGGGCGCTTGTCGGGTTGCCCCAGGGTACGCTGATGCTTATCCGGTGGTGCAAGAGCCTAGAACAGTTTCTTTTTCCGTAGCCGATGTGAATCGTCGTTTGGGAACGTCTCTGTCGACAGATTGTATGAATGAAATTTTGCAACGACTGTATTTTACCATTCTTCAAGTGGAAGGCGATAAAGTTACCTTGGATGTTCCTTCTTGGCGCGATGATGTAGAAGGAATGGCCGATGTTTCTGAAGAAATTGCACGTATGCATGGATTTGAGCAGATTCAAGCTTCTCTGCCTGCGGCGGCAGTGGCGCCAGGCGGACAAAGCCAGCGTCATGATTTGGTGGACGTACTTACCCATCAGTGTGCGGCTGCTGGTTTTATGCAAGGCATTTCCTTCAGCTTCTCTCATCCTAAAGTGTTTGACGCATTGCGTTTAGAGGCGGAAGACGTACGGCGCAAAGCTGTGCCGGTGTTAAACCCTATTACCGATGAATTTCCGATTTTGCGTACCACGCTGCTGGGGAATATGCTGGAAATGGTAGGGCGCAATGTAGCTCGTCGCAATGAAGATGTGCGCTTGTTTGAAATTGGTGCGGTATATTTGCCGAAAAACTTGCCAATGGATACGCTGCCCCAAGAGCCATGGATGTTGTGCGCCGCGCTGATGGGCAGAAGACAGCCCCAAGGCTGGAGCCAAGGCCAAGAACCTGTTGATTTTTATGACGCTAAGGGCTTGGCGGAACAGCTTCTCAGTTCGCTGGGCTTAAACAAGGCTGTTTTTGAAAAGGCGGTTCATCCGGCATTACATCCGGGACGCTGCGCTCGTATCGTCTATCCGGGCGGCAAAGAACTTGGCTGGGTTGGCGAAGTGCATCCCGATACGCGGGAGGCTTTTGGCCTGCGGGCGCCTGTATTCCTATGCGAACTGTCTTTGGAAGCTATGCTTCCTTTGTGGAAACGTCTGCCAACCTACACGGCGTTGCCTAAATTCCCTGGTATGCAACGTGATTTAGCGTTTGTTACTTCCGACGAAATTTCCGCAGGCATGTTGGAACAAGAAATCAATAAAATTGGCGGCGCTTTACTAAAGCAAGTTACTCTTTTTGACTTGTATAAAGGAGATCGCTTGCCTGCGAACCAACGCAGCCTAGCTTTCTCGCTGCTCTTCCAGTCCGCTGAGAAAACGCTGACTGACGAAGAAGTAGAAACGGTGATTCAAAAAATCATTAGTCGCCTGCATGAGCGTTTTGGCTGCGAGCTGCGCCAATAGAAAGGTTGCATTTTGTCTTGGGAAGGAATTAGTTTATTGTTGTCGAATGAATGACTAAGATGAAATACGCATAAAGTGCCAGGTGACGAGATGGATAAAAACAAGTGCAAAGTGACGGTAGAAATTTTTGGCGAAGCCTATACTCTGAAAGGGGATATGGAAGCGGAATCCGTGCGGAAAATTGCGGCGGTGGTTGACCAGAGAATGCGTCAACTAGCGCGCTGCAATCCCAGGCTGTCCGTAGCCAAAGTAGCTGTATTGACTGCGTTGAATCTGGCGGAAGAGTTTGGAAAGCTGGAGCAGGATTATCAGGAATTAATGGAACTGCTTGATGATGACAAGCGATAAAGAGACAAGAAGCACTGGGTTCTGCGCATTTGCGCAGAACCCAGTGCTTCTCTGTGAACGCATCCCTCTGATTTTATACCTTGAAAAATCCTGCCAGGCTGATTGCTAGAGAGACTAAACCGCCAGCAATCAAAGGGCCTACAGCTAAACCGTGAAAGAGGCAGACGCCGGCAATGGTGCCGACGATCAAGGCGCTGACTACTTCCGGCGTTTCACGCATAAAGGGGACTCCTTGCGCCGCCAGGTACGATACCCAAACACCTACGGCAATAGCTACCAGGCCTACTGGCGACTTAAATGCATCCAAAAGCATTGTCGTAGTTAGCTTACCTTGAGCGATGGGAACCAGGATGGCCATGGTCAAAATAGTAATACCCACAGAGATGCCGTGAGTTTCTACCGGAGCCAGCCAGGCCTCAAAGCCCAGCCACTTGATTAACAGTAAAATCAAAGCAGCGATAAAGACACTGTAATTGCTGCCAAAGAGAGCTAAAAAAAGGATAACAATCAGTGGTATACTGGATTCCAACATAAAAACGTCCTCCTTGGAGTTTCAATAATAACCTTTATAATAACGCGAATGATAGAAGAAAGCCACTTTATGAAGGTTATTTAATGTGATGATTTTGCTATTATACAAGACTTTATTGCGCGGGAATAATGGGCTTTTTTGATTTTCCTCCAAGATAGTAAAAGATAGCAGTGAAAAAGGTTCTGTGTTTGTGGTAAGATAAAATGATGGTGATTGTTACAATAAAGTTCAGAATGGCTTAAATTGCTTTGTTGAAAAAGGAAGGGAATGAAAATATATGGTATGTGAATTATTGGCTCCTGCTGGGAGCGTTGAGGCATTTCGCGCTGCAGTGGAGAATGGTGCAGATGCAGTATATTTATCGGGGAAAGCCTTTGGGGCCAGAGCCTATGCACCCAATTTTTCCGATGAAGAACTAAAAGAAGCGGTGCGATATGCTCATTTACGGAACGTTAAAGTGTATGTGACTGTCAATACACTGGTGGATGACAATGAAATGGTGCTGCTGCAGGAATACCTGCGCTTTTTATACGAATGCGAAATTGATGCAGTCTTGGTTCAAGATTTAGGGGTAGCGGCAGTAGCCCGTACCTGTGTGCCGAATCTGCCCTTGCATGCCAGTACGCAGATGACCGTGCATAATGCTGCAGGCGTGCGTTTTTTACGGGAACTTGGCTTTGCTAGAGTGGTGGTATCTCGTGAAATGTCTCTTTCGGAACTGCAGCAATGCGTTCAGGACGGGGGAACCGAAATTGAAGCTTTTATTCATGGAGCTCTTTGCATTTCCTATTCTGGTCAATGTTTGATGAGCAGCCTTATTGGCGGGCGCAGCGGCAATCGCGGACGTTGTGCACAACCTTGTCGTCTCAACTATCGTTTGGAAACGGAAGAGGGACAAGTCGTTCAGGAGGTTGGCGAATATCTTTTAAGCCCCAAGGATTTGAATACATTAGAGCTTGTGCCCCAATTGCTTGCGGCTGGTGTTCATTCTTTGAAAATTGAAGGACGTATGAAGCGTCCAGAGTATGTGGCTGTAGTAGTCGCTGCCTACCGTCAGGCGTTGGACGCGGCGTTGCGCGGTGAAACATTATCTTTAGAGCCGTTGCAGCGGGACTTGGAACAGATCTTTAATCGTGATTTTACTACCGCTTACCTGCAAGGGAGACCAGGGCGGACCATGATGAGCGATCGCCGTCCTAATAATCGCGGGTTGCGGGTAGGTCGTATTGTGGCCTATGACTATGCTAAGAGGGAAGGCTGTGTGAAGCTGGAGCAGCCGCTGCGGAAGGATGACATTCTTGATATTTGGGTCAAAGTAGGCGGCCGCGTCAATCTTACAGTACATGAGATGTATGTAGAAGGAAAATTAGTAGAAGAGGCTGAGCCGGGAAGCACCGTGACCATCCCGGGTATGCCGCCGGTAGGAATGAATGACCGGGCGTTTAAGGTGTTTGATGCACAATTGATGCTGAAGGCGCGCACTTCTTTCGCGAAAGAACAGCGCAAGGTTCCAGTGACGGCGGTAGTAGAGGCAGTATTAGGACAGCCTCTGCGCTTGACTTTGCGCGATGACGAGGGGCATGAAGGAATCGGCGAAACCGACTTTTTAACGGAAGCGGCAAGAAAGCATGCCTTGCAAAGCGACTCCGTGCGCAAGCAAGTGGATCGCCTTGGCAATACTCCCTTTATTTTAGATAAGTTGGAGTTTAAGGCGCAAGGCGAGCTGATGGCACCTGTAAGTGAACAAAATGAAATGCGCCGTCGCGCAGTGGAAGCGTTAGAAGAATCTAGACTGGCTGGCTACAAGCGTCCTGCACTTCCAGCAGCACCTTGTAAGCTAATGTTCAAAGACGAAAAGCGTATCGCGAAAGAACAATGGCCGGAAAAAATCTGCGTACAATGCAGCGAGCTGGCGCAAGTACAGGCCGCTTTATCTGGAGGCGCCTCTTGTATTCTTTTTGGAGGCGAAGATTTTGTGAAACCGGCGCCTGGGCCGGAGGAATATGCTGCTGTCTGTCGAGTTGTCCAGGAAGCGGGGAAAGAACTGTGGCTGGGAACGCCGCGCATTGTTCGCGAATGGCAGCTATCTCGATGGGAGCAAGTTTTCTCGTTTGCAGCGTCCCAAGGCGTAGCTGGCGTATATCTGGCTAATTTGGGCTTGGTAGAGTTATGCCGAGAAAAAACGCCAACTCTTGCTTTTTGGGCGGATGCGCCGCTGAGCCATTTTAATTCCCAATCTCTTGCCTTCTGGGCTGAGAGGGGAGCAGTCGGGGCGACGCTGTCTCCGGAATTGACCTTTGAGCAAATTCGCAAGCTTCACTGGCCGCAGATGTTGGCTGGCGAATGTCTGGTGCATGGCCGCTTGACTATGATGGTTTCCGAGTTTTGCGCATTAGGTTCTTATATTGGCGAGTTGCATACAGGAACGTGCAGCCAGCCGTGTCGCGAAAAGGAAGCTTATTACTTACGTGACCGGAAAGAAGAACGGTTTCCGATTTTTACGGACAGCAGCTGCCGTAGTTATATTTTTAACGCCAAAGAGCTGGACTTGCGTGGTAATCTGACGCAATTCCGTCAGACTGGGGTGACGCAATTGCGTTTGGATGGACGTTTATATCGTCCAGAGATGTTACGGCGATTGACTGCCGATTATTGCCGGGAGTTGCTTGCGTTGCAACAAGGACTGGTTTTACCGCCTCCGGCTGTAAAGCCGGGTGCTACGCGCGGGCACTATTTTAGAGGAGTCATGCTGCATGATCAATGAAAAAGCATTGCATATTCTGGAATTTGACAAGGTTCGTGCCCGCCTTGCTACTTTAACTGCGTGCGCGCTGGGGCGAGAACTGGCGGAAACGCTGCAGCCCCAAGTAGCGGCGGAGGTGGTTTCACGGTCACTGGAAGAAACCGCCGCAGTGGTTTTTTTGGCAGAGCAGGGAGAACGGTTGCCTTTGGGTGGCGTTCATGATGTGCGCCAAGCAGCAGGCAGAGCCGCGCTGGGGGCGATTTTGGAACTGGAAGAGCTGCGTAATATAGCAGCTACGATGAAAAGCGCTCGGGTTTTGGGAGGCTTTTTGCTTAACCGATTGGAAGAAGCGCCGGTTTTGAACGAGTATGCAGAAGGGTTCGTTTCGCTGCAACGGCTAGAACGAATGGTGGAAGCAGTTATTGATGAGCATGGTCAAATGCGCGATGACGCCACGCCGGAGCTAGCTAAGTTGCGACGAGCCATTCGTACGGCTCATGGACGGGTTAAAGAACGCCTGCAGTCTGTATTACGTTCGCAAGAATATCAGAAATATTTTCAAGAATCCTTGGTAACCATGCGAGGCGATCGCTATGTCATTCCTGTAAAGCAGGAGTATAAACATTTTTTCCCAGGGATTGTTCATGATCAATCGGCCAGCGGTGCTACCGTCTTTATTGAACCTATGAGCGTTGTGGAACTGAACAACGAGATTAAGCAATGCGTTGCTGCTGAGCGCAATGAAATAGAGCGTATTTTGCAGTCATTAAGTGCGGCGGCGGGACGCGACAATGAGAGTATTCAAGAAAATTGTCGTTTATTAGGCCAGATGGATTTATTGACGGCCAAGGCTCGCTTAGCAGAGCAATGGAAATGTACTAAGCCTATTTTCAATGAAGCGAAACGACTTTCTTTACGTCAGGCCCGGCATCCTTTGATTAACGCCGCCCAAGTTGTACCGATTGATTTATTCCTTGGTGAAGAGTATACGATGCTGCTGATAACTGGTCCGAATACAGGTGGTAAAACGGTAGCATTGAAAACGCTGGGACTTATGGTGCTTATGGCGCAGGCCGGTTTGTTTTTGCCGGTAGACAATGGTTCTAGTATTTGCAGGTTCAGCCAAGTATTTGCGGATATTGGCGATGAGCAAAGCATCGAGCAAAGTTTGAGCACTTTTTCGTCTCATATGACGCATTTAGTAGGCATTCTGCAAGAAGTTGAGGCTGATGATTTAGTTTTGCTGGACGAAATCGGTGCCGGCACCGACCCGGTAGAGGGCGCTGCTTTGGCTATGTCCATTTTAGAAAATTTGCAGGCTTGCGGTGCTTTAACCGTGGCAACAACGCATTACAGTGAATTGAAGCAATTTGCTTATGACCGTGAAGGCGTGGAAAATGCTAGTGTGGAATTTGATGTGCAAACCCTGCGTCCGACCTATCGGTTGCGCATCGGCATGGCTGGCTCTAGTAATGCTTTTGCCATCAGTAGTCGTTTAGGGCTGGCGGAAAAGATATTGAACAGGGCGCGCGTATTGATGGATCAGCAACACGTGGATTTGGCTGCTATGATGCAGGAATTGGAAAAAGAAAAGCAAGAGTATCAAGAACGTCTTGGAGCGCTGGAGCTTCGGCAGCGTTCGTGGGAGCAAGAACAGCGACGCTGGGAAGCCAAGCGAAGCCAAGAGGAAGAAAAAGCCGCCTTGCGATTGGAACAAAGTAAACTCAAGGCAGCTGAAGTACTACGACAGGCTAGAAAAGCAGCTGAAGAAAGCGTCGATCTCATCAAAAAACAGGCACAAGAACAAGATCAGCAGCGGCGGCAGAACGCATTTCAACAGGCGAGAGAAAGACTGCAAGGAGCGCTGGATGGAACACGTCCCCAATTCCGCAAGATTGTTGCCGGAAGCCCAGTAGAATCGGAACTGCTGCGAGAAGGCTTGGCGGTTATGGTTAAGACGCTGGGCCAAAAAGGCAGAATTCTATCCTGGAATGTTAAGGAGGCTACGGTACAGATCGGAGCGCTAAAAATGAATGTGCCACTGGAAGCCTGTCTTCTTGTAGAGGATGGGAAGGTGGAGGAACCTCCGGTCAATGCAGTGCCTCGAATTTCCACTGCATTTTTGAATAAACGCTTGGATGTACCACGAGAAATTGATGTGCGCGGTCAAAACATTGAAGAAGCGGTAGAAATATTGGCTAAATTTTTGGATGACGCTATGCTGGCAGGCCATACCAAGATAATGGTGATTCACGGCAAGGGAACCGGCGCTTTGCGCAAGGGCGTGCGTGCCTATTTGAAACAGCATCATGGTGTTAGAGATATCAGCATTGGCGAAGTAAACGAAGGCGGAGACGGCGCTACCCTGGTGCAACTTAAATAAAAAAATGATAACAAAAGAGCAGTACTGATAAACAGTACTGCTCTTTTGTTAATTTGTTATTCTTTTTTAGGATCTGTTTTCTTATCTTCTGCTTTCGTTTCCATTGGTTTTGTCGTTGTTTTCTCGGGCTGCTTGGTTGCTGCTTTTTTCTTATCGTCTTCTTGCTTTTTATCAGCAGCTGCTTTGTCGTCAGGGGGGGCTGGCGTGTTTGCATCTTGAGGAACCGACACGCCCTGGGGACGTAAGAAATCACGGGCTGGCGTCGAGGCTAATGCCTTGGTCATGAAGCCACGCCAAATTTCGGCAGGAACGGTACCACCTGTGATATCTCCAAGAGTTCCTTCCGTGTCATTGCCCATCCAAACGGCGGCAACCAAATCAGGGGTATAACCGACAAACCAGGCGTCTTTATTATTGTCTGTCGTACCTGTTTTGCCTGCTGCTGGCCGGCCGATAGCGGCGCCGGCTCCGGTGCCGCGGGTAATAACGCCTTTAAGCATATCGGTTATAATGTAGGCGCTTTTCTCGCTGATAATGGTTTTGGGCTGTGGTGAATGTTCTTCCAAGGTTTTGCCATTTCGATCGACGACTTTCACAATGGCAATGGGTTCACACCGGATGCCTTGGTTGGCTAATACTCCATACGCGCTGGCCATTTCTAAAGGAGTAACGCCTTTGGTTAAGCCCCCCAGAGACATCGCCAAGTTTCTATCATTTGTGGGGCCTTGTAAGACCAAAGTTGAAATGCCCATTTGCTGGGCGTAATACAACGGTTTATCGGCGCCAAGTTGGTTGGCCAGTTTGACAGTAGGCACATTGCGCGACTGTTCCAAGGCGTAGCGCAAAGAAATGTTGCCGTAAAAACGTCCGTCGTAATTACGAGGAGACCAAGAGCCGAAGGATACGGCAGTGTCGCTGATGCTTGTTGTCGGCGTCATGCCGCTTTCAATGGCGGCCAGGTATGTGAAGGTTTTGAAGACAGAGCCAGGCTGGCGTTCCGCCATGACTGCCCGGTTAAATTGGTCATCACCACGGCCACCCACCATCGCTTTAATGTATCCGCTGCGAGGGTCAATGGCCACCAATGCTCCTTGCGGCTGCATAATGCCATTTGCGTCTTTGCGATACGAAGGCAGATGCGTAAGCGCGGTTTCCGCAGCCTGCTGCATCGTCAAATCCAGCGAGGTATATACTTTCAAGCCTTCTTTATAAACGGCATCAGCGCCATATTTATCAATAAGCGATTGGACAACATAATCAATAAAGTAGGCAGCTGTTTTATTGGATTTATCATTGTTGGTTTGGCCCGAAGCCAACTTCAACGGCGCTTCCGCGGCGCTGTGGGCGGTAGCGGCATCAATATAACCGTATTTGACCATTTGTTCCAAAACAGTCCGCTGCCGTTCCTTGGCGGCTTTTAAATTGTTCAAAGGGGAATAGTAGTTGGGGCTTTTAGGGATGCCTGCGAGCATGGCGCATTCCGCCAACGATAAATCTTCGGCATTTTTATTGAAGTATACTTTGGCGGCGGTTTGCACGCCATAAGCGCCTTGGCCAAAGTAAATGTGGTTAACGTACATTTCTAAAATCTCATGTTTGGTATACTGACGTTCGATTTGCAGGGCTAAAAAAGCTTCTTGGATTTTTCGTTTCATTGTACGTTCTTGTGAAAGAAGAGCATTTTTAGCAAGCTGCTGGGTAATGGTGCTGCCTCCTTCGGCAACGCCGCCGCCAGTTACATTAGACCAAGCCGCCCGCAAAATGCCTCGCGGGTCAACGCCCATATGTTGATAAAAGCGAGCATCT